>JABDCI010000010.1:38119-43484 GCA_013288215.1 Verrucomicrobiota bacterium
TTCCCAGGGCTTTAACGTGAGTTTGCCGGTACGAGTGGCGGATGCGGATGAAAGAGGACGTTGAATGAAATCGGTTTCCATCCATGTTTTGATGGGCAAGTTCGTGGTCGCCTCGAGTTCGGCAGACGAGTTTTTCGCCTGATACAATCGCGCGACAAGGTTCGTGGAATCGTAGGCTAACTTCAGCGCGGTCACGACGATGGAATCATTTTCGACGGAAAGGAAACTCTGTTCGGGCGGCAGGGATCCTTCATGCACCGTGGTGGCGACCGAGATGGGCATACGATTAAACTCCAACCCACGACGCGACATTCCAGATTCGCTCCATTTCTTGTCTGAAATCTGAAGAGCGAGGTGAATCGTCTGATAACCGACATCCGGAGCTGAATCGGGGCTGTAAGGACTGCGGATGAGAGTTATGCGAAGGGAGTCACTCGTGGCGCTATAGCCGCATTTGTAATCGTTCAAGAGGCAGGCGCTGGCCGATTCACCGGCAATGCCCATCCCGTACAAAGCGCAATAATCCGTTCCGTTCTTCGGCCGTGCCACTTCTCCGAATGGCACGAGGTACATCGCTTCGGTATTTACTTCGGACAAAGGAAGGTCCAGCCGAAGCGCAGGAGCGTCATTTGTTAAACTGCCAGTCTCCTGCCAGTCCACGCGCAGAGTAAAATCGACGCGGCTCAAATCACGATAAAGGCTGATGTTTTTTTCGATCTTCGACTGGTTGTATCGATAAACGGCGCGGAAGGTGATGCGAACGGGCCCCTCTTCGATGCATTCCACTTTTTCGGGGTGGTCCAGAAAGACGCTGGTTTTGACAGGGCCCAGGAACCAGGCTGACATGGAGTGGGGCTGTTCGAGGTCGATCCGGCATCGGGCTGCTTGTGATTGGGAAAGGATCCATTCCTCCCCACTTTTTAAATATTTCAGACTGGTAAGATTTCCGGTCTCAGGCGAGATTTCGATCCGAAGATAGGAATTCTGGGCGGCAAAAGGAGCTGTCCGCTTTAAGGTTTTGTCCTTATTGGATGAAGAGGCCTCCAACCATCCGGTGCGGTAGCCAAGGCCCGGCAGACTGGAAACCACAGCGACGCCTTCCTGGGGATTGTCTCCGGCAATATCCGGTTGAATAGGGTAGGAGTGGCCGGCGCCATCCACCCAATTCCAGACCTTGGAGGCCTCGGGAATTTGAAACCGAACGACAGAGGTGGTCTTCCAAGCTACGGGATTAAAAATGATGCATGGTCGATCGGATCGTCCCTTTGTCGGGATGTGCTCGGCGATGTCTTTGAGGGTTTGGTCACGATCGAGTTGGACTGAATCATGAACGGAAGCCAGCACTTGTCTCGCCTCGGCGGCGGATTCCTTGATGACCGTGCCTGAAATCGTGTCATGATGATGCGCCCAGAGAAGAGCCTTCCAGGCTGAATCGAAACGACGGGCGTCCGGCCCGATTCCAAGCAGATGCGAGATGGCGGCGAAACTTTCTGTTGTCGTCAATAATGTTTCGCATGCCCGGTTCAACCGTTTGATTTCTGCATTTACGGTGTAGGTGCCGTTCAAAGGGTGGCCAATGTCGTTTTGAATCACGGGCAGCGATTTGGAAGTCTTGGTGGCTGCGATGGCATCCATGAACGAATGGAGCGTGGAAAATTGCACCTTCGGATAAACCGGCAACTGGTTGAGAGCGATCGCGTTCCGGATTTCATCATAAGAGGGGCCTCCGCCATGATTGCCCACACCATAGACAACGAGCGAATCCTTGAAGCCGTAGGAACGCTGCTCCTTCGTCAAACTGTAATCCAAGGGATCTTCAATCAGGTTATCCATATAATGATGAATGTTCGTGGCGAGGACGCGGCTCCCATCCAGGCCTTCCCACCAAAAGACGGTCGGACCGTTCATGCGACGAGATACATAATATTGCACACCACTTTTTTTCAGCATCTGCGGAAAGGTGGCGAGATGGCCAAAAATATCAGGCTCGAAGTCCACTCTCGTCTCAACCCCGAACTTCTCGCGATTATAGCGATTCGCGTAAAGAAAATGGCGGGCATGAGACTCTTCGGAGATTTGGTTCGCATCGGCTTCGCACCAGCGAGCGCCCACCATTTCCCAGCGTCCGTCTCGGACTCTTTCCTGAATTTGATGGAAGAGGTCGGGATCCTCGGTTTCAAGCGCTTCAAACAATGCCGGATTGGTATCACTGAACTTGAAGTCCGGAAATTGTTTCATAAAGGCGAGAACCTGGCGAAAATCCTGCCTCGCTGTTTTCAAGGTTTCCGCCCACGACCACATCCACATAAAATCAAGATGGGCGTAACCCACCGCGTGCAACGTGTATTGTTTTACCAGAGGCCGGATCGGAGAAAGGATTTCCAAAGCTTGGGGAAACCGTTTATTGAACTCATCGATCTTGAATGCTTCGAGCAGTCGATCGTCCAGATAAGGGGATGCCTGCTGGATCCGTTGGGGCAATTCGCGAGGAAGGCCGGAAAGCTCGTAGTCTTCGTAAATTAAGGTTGTCCCGTGCTGGACCGCTTTCTGGAGCCGGCGGGCCAAGCCTGCATCATACAGTTTTGAAAAAACATCGCTCGGCCGCGTCGCCTGCAGCGTCAGTTTTTTCGGAAACGCGGTCACATAGGGCGAACAAAATCCATTATAGTGGATGAGCCGGTAACTTATAGTTGGGTCATTTTGATAAAATTGGCATCGGATCTTTCCCCGGTTTGTGATGCAAAGGTTGTCGAGAGCGATCTGATAAAGGCCGGCCTTTTTTCCGGCTATCTGATAGACCCAGGTTTCTAATTCCTGTCCCGCGGCACCGCCGATGGGCACGGTGATGTGCCACCACTGGCCCACGGCTTTTTTAATTTGCGGAGCTGTTACTTGGTAGACGGGATCTTTTAGGGAAGGAGCGCCGATGCGGCCGCCTCCTTGCAGGGTGAGGTAAAGACACCCCCCGACATCTGGAATATCAGCCGAAAGCAAAAGATCGTATTCCAAGACATCGTCCGGTTTGACGACATGCGGGTTTCGTATATGAAAATCCCAATCCCCCAGTCCCACGTCGCAATACATGCCATCGCCATCTTTCTGATTTTTGGCGCTCAGAAAAATCGCAAAATCCTCATCCGCTTTGCTCTCGAAAGCGATGATTCCAAAGAAAAAAATCAGCGTCAGGAAGCGCATCGCATTCATGGAGAGCGTATAGCAGAAGCCTTCCTTCGAACCAAGCGAAGGAGGTTGCGCGTCTTAAAGAAAGCCACACGAGCGTGTCGCTTCTTCGTTTCGTTGGAAACAAAAATTATTCCCCGGGCTGCTCTTCGGCGCTCTGACCCAGTTCGTACACCGTGAATCGCTTGATCACGATATTCTCGCCAAGTTCAGCCACTTTGGAGGTGAGGTGGTCCTTGATCGTCATGTCGCTATTCTTGATGAAAGCTTGTTCCATCAGGCAGACAGTGGAGTAGAACTTCTCGATTTTTCCTTCGACGATCTTCTCCATGATGTTTGCGGGCTTGTCCTTGACCTGCGCCCGGGCGATGTCGCGCTCCTTTTCGAGCACGTCGGCGGGGACTTGTTCGCGGGAGATGCAAAGAGGTTTGGCCGCGGCGATGTGAAGTGCGATATCCTTCACGAATTCACGGAACTGCTCAGTCTTGGCGACAAAATCCGTCTCGCAATTGACTTCAACGAGGACACCCATCTTGCCGCCCATGTGAATGTAGGAAGCAATGACGCCTTCCTTGGCCGCGCGCCCCGACTTTTTGGCAGCAGTCGCGATGCCGCGCTTGCGTAGAACGACTTCCGCAGCTTCCATGTCTCCTTTGGCTTCTTCCAGGGCCTTTTTGCAATCCATCATTCCGGCATTCGTTTTATCCCGGAGTTGTTGAACCATTTTTGCGGTGATTGGTTGAGTGGCGGTCATTGTCATAGTCTTCAAACGTTCAGGTGAAAGGCATGCAGGGCGGCGAAGCCGCCGCCCTGCAAAAAAACTGGTTTCCTCGGATTAGTCCGAAACGGCGGCGAGATTCGACTCTTCGGTCATTTTGGCCGGGACTTCGCTCTTTTCCGCGGACTCTTCGCTTTGCTGGATTTGCTGGGGATGGAGGCGCTCGAAGTGCATGCGAGCTTGAGTGAGTTCTTCTCCAAAATATTCGAGCAGGGTGCGAATGGCGCGAATGCCGTCGTCATTGCTGGGAATCGCATGTGTGACGAGATCAGGATCGGCATTGGTATCAACGAGAGCCACGATCGGAATATGGAGTCGGTTGGCTTCCGCGACCGCAATTTTTTCCTGAGTGATGTCCACGACAAACAAGGCGTTCGGGGCCTTGCCCATCGACAAAATACCATCAAGATTTTTATGGAGACGCGCGGCTTCCCGTCGGAGGCTGGCGACTTCCTTTTTGCCGAGCTGCTTCAGAATGCCCTCCTTCTCCATCTTCTCAATTTCACGAAGGCGTTTCACGCTGCGGCGGATCGTCGTCAGGTTGGTGAGGGTGCCGCCCAGCCAGCGTTCCGTCACGCAGTGCATATGGCATTTTTCGGCGACTTCTCGGATCACTTCTTTGGACTGTTTCTTCGTGCCAACAAAAAGGATTTCGCCGCCATTAAGCAGGATGCCACGCAGGAATTCCGCTGCTTCTGCGATCTTCTTTTGAGTCTTGGAGACGTCGATGACGTGAACACCATTGCGTGCTTCGAAAATGTACGAGCGCATTTTGGGGTTCCATCGGTCGGTTTGGTGGCCGAAATGGACTCCCGCTTCCATCAATTCAGTAATTGAGAGTTCTGCCATATGTTTATTTTTGTTCACATCCGCCCGAAGGCGAACACGGCTTTTCCGTTAAGGTTGGATGTTGTGGTGGCCCCTGAAGGACCGTTCGTTCCCGAAATCGGGAGCCCCTAAGACTATCCGAAAGCAGGGGGGAATCAAGCGCAAACTCCCAAAAGTCGACGGGTTTCAGCCGTTTTCAGGAGGTTCTTAGGAGATCCAATACCGCAGAAAGACCAAGGTTCTTTCAATGGACGCAATCCGACTCATAGGGGGCGGCAAAAGGGAATGAACGATTCAGAAAGGTCTCCCATTCCTGCCGTTTTTTGGAACGATGGGCGCTACTTTCAGAAAAACGCTGCGTTCCCCCACGACGTCGCGCAGTTCGTGGATGAGCGCCTCATCCGGCATGACGTGAAATTCCGCGGCGGTGTTCATGTAAACCACCTCTCCATTGGATTGCTCCATGCAGAGCAATACGGGAAGATTTCCACGGTGTTTTTGAAGCACGTCGCGCACCTGCTCGAGATGTTCCACACTGAAGCGATTGTTGGGGATGTGCAGGTGAACCGCTTTGCTGAA
>JABDCI010000011.1 GCA_013288215.1 Verrucomicrobiota bacterium
CCAGTGGTCGTGGGAAAGCTGGTTTTTGGCGATGGCATAAAAACTTCCTAGTCGGGATTCCGATGCGAGGAGATCGTAATAACTGGGATCGAGCCGCCGGTCTTCAACATTGTAACCAATCGCGAGGAGGCGCTGCTTGGGATTATAAAGAAACTTGAAATCCATTTCTGAAAAATCACGACACAGTTCGATGATGTTCTGCGCCGATATGAGGTGAGAAGCTGCGTGGCTCGCCGCTATGCGAATTTGCTGCTGAAGCGCAGCAAGGCGGCTTCGGGGATTCTCGGGCTCCGCCTGTTGCACTTCTTCCGCCAGAGTCCCGTCAAAGAGAGGTTCTAGAATCTCGCCGAGACGAACGATTTCTGGAAACGTGGGAATATGGTCCAAAAGCAGCAGTTGCTGGAGTCCCATCCGCAATTGCTCGCTATGCTCGCCATGGACCGGCGGATCTTTGAGCAGATCACGGAATTGCGGCAGAACCCATGGCGTGAGTGTGGTGATCACCGAAAGATGATCCTGGCATGTTTCCACGAGTAATTGCCGCCAAACCTGGATCGATTCCGGAACGCCGGGCGGAAGCCCCGCAGTGAGATGCTGGAGCAGGCTTATTAAATTGCTGAGAAATTCATAGAGTGGCCGAATCGTTTTCGGAAATTCTTTCCCCCCGTCGATGAGCTGACGGATCCTCATCTTGAGTTCAGGGGAAAGCGGGACGTCTCGGCATTGCTCCAGAAAGACCTCGAGCGTGTCACTGATTCCCTCGAGTATCTGGGGTTCGATGATAGGTTTTGGAAGAAGCTCCCGCATGCCGCCACGGAGTGTGACGAGATGTGCCGCAAAGTTGCCGCTGTCCACCATGGAGATGTAGAGTGGATGGAGAGGTTGGAGTGTTCGCGTGTCATACCAGTTGTAGAAATGACCTCGGTAGCGCTCGAGCTTCCCGACGCTCATGAGTGTCCGTTCCGTCCGTTGCAGAAGTTTTGGCAGTGAGACGTATCCAAAATCATAGGCGGCAAGATGCGCGAGGAGACTCATGCCGATATTCGTGGGAGACGTACGCGTTGCGACGCGTTGGACAGGATGTTCCTGGTAGTTGTCGGGCGGCAGCCAATGGTCTTCTGCCCCGACAAATATTTCGAAAAATGCCCATGTTTTCCGGCACAATTTGCGCAGATAGGTCCGCTGTTCCGGGCGAAAGCGAAAGGTAGGCGGAGTCACCGGAAGTCCAAATGACCATGCCATGAAGGGGGCGGCCATCCAAAGACTCATAATCATCAACTCAAGAGGCCACACTTCCACATGCCTCGCTTGCATCGTCAAGAACAAGCCAGCCCCGACCATTGGCGCGATCCACATGGTGCGGTAGACCGACAGGAGATCCGTTCGGATGCGCCGCTCGGCTTCGCTCGCGGTTTCCCAGCTAAGCAGGCGGCGGTGGCTGATCCAGAGTCGAAAGCTCGTGCGAACAATCGCATCGACACAAAGATAGGCTTCATAAGGAAGCACGATGATGGAGAAGAGCGCCTGGCCGAGCTGCTGAGCCACGGTGATGGGTGCGCCGCGAACCTGCAACTTGAAGGGAATTTTTTTGGACCTGCGCACCAGCGTGGCGAGCGTCATGCATAAGGGCTGGATCAGCAGGATGAGCGCGACAAGATAGGGAATGGTATGGCGTCCCTCCGCCAATCCCACCCAATTCAGAGCGAGGAGAAGCAGGAGGGCGGGGGGGATCAGACTGCGGCGAAGATTGTCGAAAATTTTCCAACGGCAGAGGGCGTTCAAAGGATTCGCAACCCATGTTCCATGGCTCGATGGAACCTTTCGAAAAATCCACGGAAAAATCTGCCAGTCGCCGCGGATCCAGCGATGACGCCGGCTGCTGTCGACGATATAAGTGTTAGGATGGTTCTCATAGAGAAGAACGTCGCTGACAAAGGCAGAGCGGGCATAGCAGGACTCGATAAGATCGTGGCTGAGAATCCGGTTTTCTGGAAATGTCTGAGAGAGGGCATGCTGGAAGGCGTCGACATCGTAGATTCCCTTGCCAATGAATGAGCCCTGATAAAAGAGGTCCTGATAAAGATCAGACACGGCGCGGGTGTACGGATCAAAACCCGGCTCGCCCACGAAAAGTCGTGTAAAATAGGAGCGGCTTGTGTCGGGCAGACTGCTTCCGACACGTGGTTGCAGGACGGAATAACCTTCGGTGATGCATTTTTTTTGGGGATCGACGCGCGGTCGGTTCAGAATATGGTTCAGAGTGCCGATCAATTCTCGGGCCGTTCCATAGGGGAGTTCCGTGTCGGTATCGAGCGTGATGACATAGCGGACCTGGAAAAAAAGCGCGTTGTTTCCAACGATGGTTGAAAATCGATCCCGTCCTTTTCCGCGAAGCAGGGCGTTCAATTCCATCAGCTTGCCGCGCTTGCGTTCATATCCCATCCAGAATCCCTCCGAGACATTCCATTTCCTGGGGCGATGAAATAGAAAGAAAATGGAGGCGTCTTCGGATTCATATTTGCGGTTGAGTTCGAGGATGCCCTCTTCTGCTTCTCGCAGGAGCTTGTCATCTTCGGGTTCGTGCTCTCGCGAGGCATCTGGAAAATCGCTCAGCAGAGCAAAATGAAGTTGAGGATCGCGGTTTGCGAGGTAGCGCATCTCAAGTCCCAGCAGGAGCTGGCGCACGTTGTCGCTACTGCTCAATATGGTAGGAATGACAATCATCGTTCGGCATTCGGGTGGAATGCCCTTCGAATAATCGATTCGTGGCAGCAAGTGAGGCTTCACGAAGAGCGTGGCGCCCCAATTTACAAAACTCACGACGGGATAACTGACACATATGAGGGAAAGGATCCAAAGCAAGATCTGCTGGCTCTCCGCCAGCCTCAAAAATCCGCAGAGCGCCATGAAAAGCCATCCTCCCATCAGGGTGAATGCGACGACACTCATGAGATAAATCGGAAATCGATGAGCGTTCAATTTCCTCAAAAGCCGCCGTGCCTGCGTGGGAGCCTTCAGCCGATCTTCAAGTTTTTCGCGACCGTTTCCGAGCAGGTAGTAACCGACATGTGCAGATGGGGTATCCGGACCGCCTGAGGCGTTTTGGGCCAAGGCGAGCGCCTGCTCGGCAACCTGGATCTGGGAGATCCCGCTCTTGCGGGAAAGAAGTTCAATTTGATGTCGGTAATGGTCGCGCGAAAGAAACTCCATTTGTGCGTAAACGGCTGCAGGATCACGCTGTAACGTCTTTTCCACATTGCTGAGCGATTCCACGAATTCTCCCCAGTCCACGGAGCTCAGGAAGCGCAGGCTCGAAATGCTATTTCCAACAGACACCTGGTCGGTGGCTTGGCAACGATTTTCTATTTGGACACTTTGTTCCAGGCTGCTTCCTTCGGCCGCCAGTTTCTGGTCCATCCAGGTCAGTGCCAGCTGGACTGACGGTGTGTGTCCTTGCAGACGACGCCAAAATTCGGCCACAAACGCGCTTGAGAAGACCACGTCAGCCCGTGCCAGGTCGGAAATGGTCAGAATCAGATCGTTGGGTTGTTCTTCGGTCACCTCGAGCATCCGATCAGCCCATGCATCCGCGAGATCGCGGGCCCGGCGGGCTTCGGTGAGATAAACCGCCACCCGTCGGAGGTTTTCGATCAATGCCAGGCGAAGCATGATGGGAACCGCCCAAAGTTCTCCGAGGAGAAGAGGAGTTCCCTCCTGATAAGAGCGCATGAAGGCGAGCAAGTGCTCCATGTCGAGGCGGCCGTCGGTATGCGCGACGAGCTCGAGTGCGACATCATAGATACGCGGGAATCCCGCCGTCGGGCCCGTTTTGAGATGCGGAAGTTGGCGATTGTACCGTTCGGGCAGATGCTGATGAGTGACGTGGATCTGTTCTTCGATGAGATAAAAATTATCAAGAAGCCATTCTGCTGCAGGACTGATATCGCGGTTGTTTTCAATCAGGCCCGTTTTGAGATTATAAACCCGGAGAATGTCTTCGTTTTCCGCCAGACGCGAGCGAAGTGTGTTCGTGCAGACGAGAGGATCGATTTCGTGAGTCGATGCCAGTTGGCGGGCGTGGCGTTCGAGCTGTCCTAAACTGAAAAGCTCGCTACGCAACGGATATTCTTCCAGCCGGCGAAAGCTGGTTTTTGTCATCTTAAACAAGGAAAAAACAAAGGAAATAGGTTCCACCAGCATGCGGAGGGCGAATCAGGAGTTTAAACTCCTGGTAGTTTCTTCTGCGATTTAAAACGAAGAATTAAAATCGATGGCGGATTTTGTTCGCGAATGATGCTTGAAATCCGACCGCTTCGGTTGTTTTCAAAAGAGTCAGAGCGAATGCAGGCTTTTTCTCACCGCTTCTGGGATCCCAGCATCGTCGCAGCACATGCGCCCTACATAGGCAGAGCGCATGGTCGACATCTTAGGAATCTCCGGGATGTGCCAGGGATCCTTCCTTACGAACGAGGAACTCAATCTGCTCGATCCCCACGCTGGTCGATCCAGCTATGTTCCTCGAGTCGGGTATATTGCCGTGGACCGAATCGGACATCATGGTTATAGCACCATTCGCTGCGGGCAACATCCATTTCGAGGCGATTCCGCTCGTTTTCAGGCAACTTCGAGGAGAGCAATTTCAATTTTGCATCCTTCAGTTCGGCCCGGGTGAGCGGCGGGCGCTGATGTTCAATATAGACATCCTCGCGACTCCAGCGATCGGTGTGTGTCACACGTTGATTATCACGCAAACGTGCGTTGCGCTCATGGTGACGGGCATGGTCAGTCGGGCGATCGGCTGGCGCCGTATCCTCCGTATAGGTGGTTTGCGTTTCAGTTCGGTTAATCTCGGTCGAGCTGTCATTGGCTAGGGCTCCTGTATAGCTAGCGCCCAGGCCCAAAGCAGCGGAACAAAGAATCCACAGTTTCTTATTCATAATGTACCTCTGGTTCGTTGGTTGGTTGTTGGATTTCAGCAGAAATCCAGGGAGAACCTAGGTTGCTAACCCGCCCGCCACAAGGGGCGGGAGCCTCGTTCTTTAGATCAGGGATTTCCTCTAATAAGGCCTATTCAAAATCCTTTGACAAACGTCTAAAAAGAGTCGATATTGTACGCACTCAACGTCTTGTGGTGTTGACTCCCTCTACTCGTCGTCTCGCAGCCTTCATGGATTTCTTAAAGGGAATCCTGCATCATTGGGAGCATGGCCTCCTTTTTATTCTGTTTGTTTTGTTGGCAGGTGGAGGAGTTGCTCTGGCCGTCTCTTTGAACGAGTTGGAAAAAATAAAACGGTTGGTGCTCGAACACCAAGTTCCTCCTGCCGTTACCGCCCTCGATCCTCAAGCGCTCGACAAATTGCTCGCGACTCTCGAGGCACCCCCGCTTTGGGGAACCAATTCTTCTCATCGCACTTTCATCGCGCCACCGGTCGTCCGCCTCCCCAACAGCAATGAGATCATCGTGGTGAGTTCCAAAGAAAATGGCTACACGCAGGAAGGTCTGCCTTGGGAATGGTTGCGCCAATACCATTTGCCTTCCGATCGACCCGTCGCCGATACAGATCCTGACCACGACGGCTTCACGGTCTATGAAGAGTACCTCGCCCACACGAATCCTATCGATCCGAAAAGCCATCCCGACGACTCCTTCAAACTTCGGGTTGTCGAGGTCTTCGAGCTCGAGTTTCCTTTTGTTTTCAATGGGGTGGAGGAGTTCGAAGGTAAATCTTATTCGATTTGCAGAAAGGACAGCGCACGCACCTATTTCGTCAAAATGAATGAGATCCTTCCCGATCCTGACTTTCCCGGCTACCAAGTGGTTGATTTTCACGAGAAGTTCGAAAAGCAGCTCGATCCAACGATCAAAGACGGCAATGGTTTGCCCTTGGTGCGCAAAATCGATGTTTCCGAACTCGTGTTGTCCAAACCCGGATCCGTTCCGACGACTTTCGTCAAGGGCAAGCCGGCGAAGTCGGGACAATATGAGGCGCGTCTGAAGTTTTCACTTGAAAACCGTATTTTTGAAGCTCGTGTGGGGGATGTGTTTCAACTCCGCAACCAGCGTTATCAAGTGCTCGAAATCCACCCGGCCTTTTCGGGCCCGGAGGAGGTCAAAATCCGCAACGAAGGCACCGAGCAAGAGTTTGTGCTCAAGTCTCAGGAAAGCGAATTCCGAAAGTTGAGTTCCAACTAAGCATGGCGACTTCGGGTGCCTGCTTTCCCCTGTTGGTTTTTTTTGAATCAAGAGAGGAAGCCGGACGCCTTTTCAAGGGTCAGGCTGCGTGGGAAAAGGCATGGCGGGACGCCAGCGATTCGTAAATAGGCCAGTTACTTTCCACGCATCTGGTCGAGAACGACTTGGGCGAGTTGCTGCGCCTTCGTAATTTGCTCGGGTGTCATCTTTTGCGCGAGTTCCTCACGATTGCTCGCGGCAACGTCTTTTCCACCCGCAGCGCTGAGTGTGTACCATTTATACGCTTCGACATAGTCTTTCAAGACGCCGAGCCCCTGTTCATAGAGCAATCCAAGGTTGCGTTGAGCGAGGACATGCCCCTTTTCGGCTGCTTTCAAATACCATCTTGCCGCTTCGCTGGGATCGCGGGCTGCGCCTTGGCCTCCATCGAAACAGCACGCGAGGTTGTAGGCAGCGTTCACATCGCCCTGTTGGGCGGCACGTTGGAACCACTCAAATGCAGCGTTCAGATTCGGTTCCACGCCTTCTCCGACCGCATAACACATGGCCAGGGCCTGTTCTGCTGTGACATTGCCCTGTTCCGCTCCTTTCGAAAGCCACTTAAAAGCGAGCTCAGGATTTTTTTCCACATGGTCGCCTGTTTGATACATCACGCCCAGAGTCGCTTGCGCCAAGGCGTTGCCGCGCTCCGCCCCCTGCATCAAATATTCTTTTGCTTTCGCGGAGTCAGCTTTGAGGCCAAGCCCATATTTGTAGCTGATGCCTAAATTGCATGCAGCGTTGGCATCGCCTTGTTCTGCCGCCAATTTGAACCAGCGGGCCGCTTCTCTAGGATCTTTAGCGACGCCGATGCCTTCCGAATAAAAATAACCCAAAACCGATTGAGCGGCCACGATGCCTTGTTCTGCCGCGCGTTGATACCATACCGCAGCTTCCACGGAGTTTTTGGCCACGCCTTCGCCGAGATCAAGGCAGCACGCCAGCAGGTAGCATGATGGAGCGTCATTATGTTCGGCGGCCTTGCGCAGCCAGGGCAGCGCTTGTGCCGTGTCTTTTTTGACACCTTCACCCTCATAATAGCATCGCCCGACGGCAGCTTGGGCGAGAAGGTGGTTTTGTTCCGCAGCCTTGAGCAACAAGGGAAAGGCGATCGTCGCCTGTTGCTTCACACCCCGTCCGCTGGCGTACGCGGTTCCGAGCAAATATTGAGCTTTCGCGTCATTTTGGGCGGCAGCCATTTCGAGCAGGTGGATCGCTTGCTGAAGCTGGCCGTCATTTTCAAAATAAATCTGTCCGAGTTCCGATTGTGCGGGAACGCTCCCATGGAGCGCCGCAACTTGGTACCATTTTTCGGCTTCCACACTATTTTTTTCAATTCCATTGCCTGCATTCAAGTGGCGCGCGAGTTGATAAGCCGAACTCGCATCTCCGCTGCGTGCCGCAGAATCCCACCATTTCACCGCCTCGACGGGATCCTTGTCCACGCCATCTCCATCTTCGTAACAGCGTGCGATGATCGGTGCGGCTTTGAGGTTTCCTTGTTGAGCGGCTTTCAGATACCAGTGCGCAGCTGTGTGGGAATCCTTTTCTGTTCCCACGCCGGCGACGTAACATTCTGCGAGCTCAAAGGCGGCGGAAGGGTCATCGCGACGTGCCCCTTCCGTAAACCACTTGAAGGCCAACGCGGCATTCTTTTCGGTGCCGGTCCCGGCGAGAAAATGTTCTGCCAAAGCGGTTTGGGCTTCCACAATTCCGGCTTCCGCGGCGTGTTGGTACCACTGGACGGCTTCCACGCTATTTTTTACTGGGATATCGTTCGATTCAAGGCACTGCGCCAGGAGCAGGCAACTGGAAGGATCGTTGCGTTCCGCCGCCTTGCGCAACCAAAAAATCGCTTGAGTGAGGTCCTTTTTCACTCCATCGCCTTCCGCATAACAGCGACCCAGGGCAGCTTGGGCGAGAGGATGATGTTGCTCCGCAGCCTTAAGCAGCCAAAGAAAGGCCTCTGTGGGCTGCTTGTTCACGCCCCTTCCGGTGGCATAGGCGACTCCGAGCAAATATTGGGCTTCAGCCTGGTTTTGTTCGGCTGCCTTCTGGAACCACGGGATCGCTTCAGCAGGACGTTCGCTCTGAAAATATCTTTGACCGAGAGCCAATTCGGCCAAAACCGCTCCATGAAGTGCCGCCGTTTTGTACCACTTTTCGGCTTCGGAAGCATTTTTGTCGACCCCGTCACCAGCATCGTAACAGAGGGCAACTTGATAAGCGGCTTTGGCATCACCGTCGCGAGCGGCGGTGTTCCACCATTTGAACGCTTCGGCAAGGTCTTTCGGTGCGCCCTCGCCATCGAAGTAGTGTTGGGCCACAATCATGGCGGCTTTGTGGTTCCCCTGCAACGCCGCCTTCAGGTGCCAGTGCATGGCTTCTTCAGGATTTTTATCGGTACCAAGTCCCTGATCGTAACATTCAGCCAGATCGAAAAAGGCAGCAGGATCGTCGCGCTGAGCTGCGGTAAAGAGCCATTTGAAGGCAAGAGCGGGATTTTTATCAATGCCGCTGCCAGTGAGAAAATGCTGCGCCAGGAGCGTTTGCGATTGCAAATAGCCGGCTTCCGCAGCGGATTGAAGAAGAGGAACGGCGAGAGTCGGATTTTTATCGGTACCAAGTCCCTGGTCTTCGCAAAGAGCGAGCAGATACATGGATTCAACATGATGTTGCTCCGCAGCTTCGCGCAGCCAGGGCACCGCGCGGGCGGGGTCCTTCGAAACTCCTTCGCCGAAAAAGTAGCGGTGTCCGAGTTCCGCTTGCGCGTCGGTAATGCCATGGTTCGCCGCTTCGAACAACCACTTGAGGACCTGTTCGGGATCTTTTTTGGAGCCGCTCTCCAGGTGCTGTGCCAAACGATATTGAGCTTCTGCATGTCCCGTTTCGGCTACTTTGCGCAACCAGAGCACAGCTTTGGACGGATCCACTGGCGTGCCATATCCTTCATCGTAATATTGTGCCAGCGTCCATTGTGCGTCATGATCGCCTTTTTCGGCCGCCGTTTTGAGACAAGAGAAAGCCTTCGCGGGATCTTCTGGCGTACCCCAGCCGTTTTTGTAACAAAGTCCCAGATATTTTTGGACCCTCGCATCGGTGTTTTGGGCATTTTGAACGAGCCAGGTGAAGGATTCCTGCGGATTTTTCGGCGCTCCCCTGCCATCAAAAAGATGCAAACCGAGAGCAACCTGCGCGTCGGGCATTTTTTGTTGGGCGGCTTCACGAAACCATCGGACGGCTTCGGTCGCATTCGTCGCAAAACCTTCCCCGGCGTCGTAGCATCGCGCCACGCGCAGCTCGCATGCCGCATCCCCTTGTTCCGCGCCTTTGAGGAGAAAGGGGGCAGCCGCGGCCGCATTTTTGCTCATGCCTGTTCCATCGTAAAGCCGGACACCGGCGATGACCTGGGCTTCCGGGCGGCCGCGCTCTGCGGCTTTGATGAACCATCGCAAAGCTTTCGTTGGATTTTTCTCGACGATGCGGCCGTTCTCGTAACATAGAGCGATTTCCCATGCCATGCGTTCGTCCCCTTGCTCGGCGGCGCGCTCCCGCCAGAAGTGCGCCATTCGGGGATTTGGGTCTACGCCTCGCCCCGCTTCATAGCAACGGGCGAGTTCGAGCTGAGCCTCCATGCTTCCTTGATTCGCAGCACGCCGAAACCATCCGAGCGCAAAGCCTTGATTCGGGCTCGTGCCGATGCCTCGCGCATAACAATCGCCCAGGCGATATTGCGCATGTGCTTCTCCCTGATCGGCAGCGCGCTGATAAGCATGAAAGGCTTGCGTAAGATCCCGAGGAACGCCGATGCCATTTTCGTAACAATAACCAAGGTAACCGTTGGCATAAAATTCTTTTTGCTGCGCGGCGCGCTGCAGCCACTGAATGGCGATCGCGGAATTTTTTTCGATTCCGGTTCCCTCGGCATAGTGCTGGGCAAGCTCCACTTCCGCCTTGCCATGGTTTTGCATGGCGGCCTTTCGGAAATAGTAAACGGCTTCGTCAGGATTTGGAAGGGTCCCCCAGCCATGATCCAGGCAAAGCGCCGTGCGATATTGGGCCGTGATATCGCCCTGATCCGCCGCCTTTTTTAGCCAAATGAAGGCTTCTTTTTCATCCTTGGCGGCGCCCACGCCATCCTGCAGATGGCATCCGACGATGGATTGTGCTGGAGCGAGTCCCTGTTCTGCGGCTTTGCGGAACCAAAGCATTGCTTGGACAAAATTTCGTGGCACGCCCACTCCGTTTTCGTAGCACATGCCCAACAGATATTGGGCGCCGGCATGTTCGTGATTCGCTGCCTTTTGAAACCATTGGACCGCCTCTTCATGATCCTGTGATTCGCCGATCCCGTGTTCGTAACAAAAGCCGATGCGGAATTCTGCTTCCGGCAATCCTTGTGACGCGGCTCGTTGATACCATTTGACCGCTTCCTTAGGAATCTTTGCGAATCCAGATCCTTCCTCGTAGCAGAGTCCAATTTGAAGTGCGGCTGAGGCGTCGCCTTGCGCGACCGCGCGCTGATACCAAGTCACGGCGATGCCTTCGTTTTTCACGATGCCCTTGCCAAATTGAAAGCAGCGGCCTAATTCCACCTGTGCCGTGGCGTCGCCTTGTTCCGCGGCCTTTTGCAGCCAGTGGACGGCGTCGCTTTCCGACACGTCCGTGCCCTTGCCGTCCTGGAAACAGTGTGCCAGAGCAAGCTGGGCTCTCGCCACACCCTGCTCGGCAGCGTGAGTGTAAAACTCGAAAGCCTTGAGTTGATCCTGCGGCATACCCAAGCCTTGGTCCGCACATTGGCCCAAATAAAACAAAGCGAGGGGCTCGCCCTGTTCCGCCGCTTTTTCGAAGAAACTCACTGCTTCATCCGCTTGAGGTTCACTCCCTGCGCCGTGCAAGAGCAGCGCGCCGGCGCTGCATTGTGCCTTGGCTTGGCCCTGCTCTGCGGCCTTGCGATACCAATGCAACGCCGTCTTCAAGTTTTTTTCGGTTCCAACTCCAAACTCGTAACAAATGGCAAGATTGTATTGTGCTGCGAAATCACCCTGAGCCGCCGCCTTTTGAAACCAGAGGACCGCTTTCGCGGGATTTTTATCGACTAAATTGCCCGTATAATACGCCTGGCCAAAGGCGTTTTGGGCTTGAGGATCGCCCGCTTCGGCAGAAGCACGAAGCTCTTTCAACGAAATTTTAGACCAGTCGCGGGCTCCCCAAACCGAGGAGTGGCCCATGGCAATTAAGAATATCAAAACAAGGCTTGCAAAACGCAAGCTTGTCTTTTTCATCAAACTCTTTTTGCGGAGGAAATACCACGGCTTTGGCAATCTGCCCATTCATAAAATACATCGTCCAAAAACAGGCTAAACTGAGGGAAAAAGGACCGTCCGGCGAGTTGAATGGAAGCAAAAAAACCTCAGGATTTTTTGGCCTCGACATCGATCTCGATCTCGACGTCGTCACCCACAGCGGGCGCGCCGGTTGTGATCCCGAAATCCGAGCGCTTCAACGTGCCGCGAACTTCCCATCCGGAAATCTGGGAGCCCTGCATCCCGGGGCCGAAACCGGTGTTTTGAACTTGGAGCGTGACGGATTTCGTCACGCCGTGCAGGGCGAGATCTCCAACCACTTCGAAGGTGTCATTGCCAAGAGCCTTCCATGACTTGCTGACGAAGGTCATTTTCGGAAATTTGACGGCGTCGAAAAAGTCGGGGCTGCGCAAATGGTTGTCGCGTTTCTGCTGGTTCGTATCCACGCTTGCGACGTCGATGGAAGCTGTCACTTCGTTTTTTTCGGGCGCCTCACGATCGACGGTGATCGTGCTCTCAAATTTTTGGAAACAGCCCGTCACCTTGCTAAAAAAGTGTTTGATGCGGAACTGAACGGAAGAATGCGCAGGATCGGCGATGTAGGTTTCAGGAGCCGCCTGAAGGGGGAGGGCATTAAGGAGGATCAACAACGCAAGAGGGCGGGCATCACGAAGTGCAAACATAGAAATTCCTTTTTTGATGATTGCGGGAAGTGTAGTGCAATTCCGAGAAAATTCAATAAGCGCATGAATAGGGATTGATCCAATGAAAGAGGTGCGTCATTTTTCCGGCTCATGAAACTTGCACCGCATGCCGTTTTGAATGTTGTCTTGGTTCTCTGTTCGGTCATGCCACTTGCCGCCGAGGTGCCTGCGTTTTCGCCGTGGATTGGAAAGTGGGAAGGAGAAATGAAGGTTTATTCCGCCACTGGCGACTGCCTTGATACGCTCAAGATCTTCATCGTTTCGGAACCCAACAAGAGTCATGCCAATGGCTTGCAAAAGCTTTTCATGACGATGCAGACGAATAATGGGTTTCAAGAAAAACAGCTTGGTTTTTATCTCCTGGACTCTGTCGGGTTGCGCCGGATTTTGAAGACGGAAACCGGCGATCCCATCAGCGATCTGCGCGGGCGCGTACTCGCTCCGGGCAAAATTTACTGGTACGATATCGATCGGGACGGAGTTTTGCGCGAGGCCTACATCGAGACCATTGATGACAATACCGCCCACGTCGAAGGTTTTCGGTGGGATGGCCAACGCAGTGGCAGTTATCGCATCGTCGAAGGACGCTACCATCGCAAATAAGCCGAGGCTCTGAAGCGTGAAACATCAAACTTTCCCTCGAACCTTCGATTTTTTTTTAGTTTGATCGACGTCGGCCAAAGGATTGGTTTCGCAGCGCCAATCCTTCGAGCGCCTTATCCAGACTGTCCAATTCCGCTTGAACGAGCGCATGGAAACCATCCGCGGAAAGGCTGTGGGCGCCGCAGCTTTCGACCAAGTTTTGTTCGGCGTAATCGTCCGTTGCCACCAGAAATTGCTGGGGATGGGCGCTTTGGCCCACCAGACGCTCGATCACGGCGTCCGCAGTCTGCCCGTCCTTCGAATAAATAATTTGCACTTGTGTGCGAATGCCGTCTCCGCCCCGGGGAATGGAGCGGCCGTCAAATACCACCGTTATTTTTCCACCCCGACAGTCTTGAAACTGCGTCATAAGATGGATCAGGGCCTGACGGGCCGCTGCGAGACTCTTCCGGAGAAGGGGGCGAAATTCCGGCCATTGATGAAGGATGCTGTAGCCGTCGACGAGGATATGTTCGTCTGCCATGAAACCCTAATGTCGGTCGGCGTCTTTTCAAACGCAAGCATTCGAAACATGTTTTTTAGGTTGTTAAAACGAGCGAACTCGCCTTCTATCCAGCTTAACGCTAAGAGCTTATGAGTCTTTGTTTCTTTGTCAGCAGATTTTCGTGGAAACACGTCGGCTTACTGGTCGTTCTCTTTTTCGCGGCGGTTTATCTTTCCGGTTGTGCGACGACAAATACCGCGGGCGATTCACCGATTGGGCCTGTGTATGGCGTTCTGCTTGATCCCGGGCATGGAGGCGAACCTGAGGAGGCTGCAACACAAAACAACGAACGATTCAATGGCTTGGGCAAGTGGGAGAAACAGGGATATCGCGAGGAATGTTACGGTGCCATCAGCGGCAACGGTTGCATGGAAAAGACCGCCACTCTCGCAGTCGCAAAAAAAGTAAAGGCGCTTCTTGAGCATCAAGATTTTCCAGTGGCAATGACGCGCTCGACGGATACGTATGTTTCCTTGAATGACCGGATTGCCAAGGCGATGTCGCCGGAATATCACGACTGGATCATGGTAAGCATCCACTTCAATCGCAGCACCGACAAACAGCAGGCGACGAGCCTTCGCCAAAAATATCAGGCCCCGCGAGGATTCGAAATTTATGTGCTTCCCGGAGAAGGTCAGCGTTCCACGATGGGATCGAACGCGCCGGGTTGCATGGATACCGTAAACTCCACGCGCAGCGGCAATATGCTCCTGGCGCGGAGCATGGAAATCCGGCTGAGCGAAATTCCCGGCATTCGCGACCGCGGCATCAGGAGCGCCTGGTTTGTGGTTCTGCGTGGCAGTCCAATGCCGAGCGTGTTGATCGAGGGGGGATTCATGTCGAATCCCAGTGAAGGTTCCCTTATTTCTTCCGATGATTATCAGCAAAAACTGGCGCGTGCCATCGTGGCGGGCATCAACGATTATCGGGCTCACACGACGACTTTTGCGCATGCGGATGCGATTCTCCGAAAGCCAAGCATTACCGCCTCGAAGTCGTTGGATTCTGATTACCTGATGACGGCGCACTAGGCCCTTGAGGCCCGCTCACTCGCGCGTATTCATCCACCGTTCCCACGTCAGACCATCGTCCTTCGTCGACAACCGCACCTCCGACAGGCAATCCCTGGCGAATCAGGTCGAGATAGATGGGGATGATCGATTTCACCTCCACACGTGGAATATATTGAAAAATGGCCGGTTCGACCAGGTGGATGCCAGTAAAAAGAAAGTCACCGTTGCGTCCAGTGCCAAGCATGCCCCGGATGTCCACAATGCGGCTGTCGGTGTCAATCGCCACATGGCGGGGTTCCTGCGTGCTGCGGAGCACCATTGTGACAAGATTTTTTTGACGCGTGTGATGGGTCCACGCCTTGACGAGAGGCAGATCGGTGAGAATATCCCCATTGTAGATCCAGAACGTACCGCTATGTTCGAGGAAATCCTGAACGTTTTTGAGTCCGCCACCCGTGTCCAGGAGCACGGGTTCGTGCCGGAAAGAGAGGTGAAGATTTTCGAATCGGAAATCGGGAAAAGCTTCCGCCCAGCGATGCGCGGCATGGTGTGTGTTAATGATCGTTTCGCGCACGCCTACACTTGAAAGATGACGCAACGCATGAGTCACGAGCGGCGTCCCGCCAATCGGAACAAGCGGTTTCGGAAGATTTTCTGTGAGAGGCCGCAGCCGTGTGCCGAGCCCCGCTCCGAGCACGAAGGCTCGAGTGGGCATGGAAGAAGGATCAGGCATGATGGTGCGCGCAGCAGCGGCTTGGGACCATGTTACTCATCGGACGGCGACTGGCAAACGTTTTGGTTTCGAGTTTCAAATTTCATCGCTTTTTTCGCGCAAAAAGCATCTACTGTCCGCAATTCCATATGGGCGCCCAATATTATCTCTATGTCGATCAGCAATATGGTCCCTATAATCTCGAATCCATCCAAGCGTATGTCCGGGAAGGCAGAGTGATCGCGGAGAGCTGGATGCATTGCGAAGGCGAAACCCGGGATTGGACTCGCGCCGTCGAAGTCGCAAGCCTTAAAATATTATTTCAAAAGTCGAACGCAGCATCTCCGGTCGTCGCATCGCAGGGACTCGCCAGCCGGCTGAAAAAAGCCAGTGAGTCTCATCCTGAGGGACAACAAGGCGAAGGTACGATGCTCGTGGCCCCATCCTCTGCCGCTGGCGTTCGAATGATGCCGACCGTGCTGCCGAGCGCGCCGCTTTCCGATATTGCTGGGGCAAAAGCCCCGGCGACTTCAATTTCCGCGCCTGTGTCGACCGCTGAACCTAAAGCGCTCAAACAAAGCATGTTCATCACGCTGGTTTCGAAATTTAAAAATTTATTCAAGCGGAAGAAGTGATTCGGGTGCGGTTACGGGCGAGGTTCAAGCAAGAGGCTGCATGAAAACATTTCTGGCCGCTCTGTTGCTTGTGGGGATCGGTCTGGGCATTTTTTTCTTCTTTTGGCCGAGTCCGCACTACACGGCCGCAGATATTTTGTCGGATCAAACGATTTTGTTGATCCAAACGCCTGAAACGAGAGCTGCTCGCCAGAAGTTCGCTTCGACCGCGCTCGGAAGGATTTGGAACGAGCCGGAAGTTCGCCAGTTCCTGCAGCGTCCGATGGAGTCAGCCCGTTCCAAAATCGGAGAGCAGAAAGAATCCGTTCTTCTCCTTCAAGAAATGTTGAAACTCTTCGGTTTGGTGGAAGGCGAAAGTTTCTTGGCATTGACGGACATTTCGATCAGTCCCCATCTCGATTTTGATTTTATCGCAGGCTTCGATGCCTCGCACCATGCCGCAAATCTGAAGCAAGAGGCAGAGCGGTTTGCCTCTCAATACCAAGTGGAATTTCCATCGGCTGAACTTGAGGATCACCGCGAAGGCTCGGTCAAATATCATGTTCTGACAGAGGGCCGGGGAGTGAAGCTCGTGTATGGCAGGCTCGGAAACTTGATGCTTGTAAGCCGCAGTGAGAATGCCTTCAAGCAGGCGATTGCGTGTGTGCACGACAAGGAGGCCCACCCTCTCGGGAAATCCGCTCTCTATTCGGCGCATCTGCAACATCGAGAAGGCTCCGATGTGCTTTTCTTTTTCAATCCGGCCGCAGCCTTGGGAAAATGGCAGCCGTTCTTGCAGTTGCAGCCTGCATTGAAGTCACAAGGCAAATGGATGCCGTTTCAGTCCATCTTTGGGACGTCTCGCTTCTTCGACACGAATATTGAAGACCAACTTTGGACAACATTGGATTCCGAGGAGGCGGCGCAATCGGATATTTCTGATTTTAAGTTGTGTGGATGTCAATCGCTTAAGGGCGTGAGCAGCAATGCTCTGGTTTACGCTGCTGCCGCGGTGAATGTGCCCTCTTGGATCAGTCGCAACTACGGCGAGCTGCGCAAAAATCGAATAGGTCCGTGGACGAAGCAATTGGATGCCCTGGAACAGTTGCTCGACGCGAGACAGATTCATCTCAAGCAGGATTTGCTGGAGCATTTAGGACCGGAAGTGGCGATGGCGCTGGAGTGGGGGAAGGAGACCCATTTCCCACAGGGGCAAGTTTTCATCGAATGCCACGAACCCAAGAGCGTGGAAGCAGCCCTTCATTCCTTCTGGAGCGTCTTAAGTGGACTCGCTCCTGGCGTGCTCGGTGAGTTCCAGGAGATTGCCTCCTCAAAGGGAGAACCCATGCTGACTTTGAACGGCTTGTTTTCGGGGGTCCGTCCCACGGTCGCATTCCATGAAAATTGGATGATCATCGGCCTCGATCCAACTGCCGTGGAGCTCGCCATATCTATCATGCAAGGAGATGGACCGCGTCTGGCGGACAGCAAAACGTTTCAGAGCGTAGAGTCGCGATTTGGGGCGAATCATTGCCAGTTCGTTTATTGTGATGAAAAGCGGCTGTTCGAACGCACCTACGATCTTCTGAGCGGAATCGCATGGCTCGCGGGACCGTTGGTTCCAAAGCTTCAAGACCAGGTGGACCTGAGTCGATTGCCCCAGACCGCGACGATTTCAAAATACCTGGGTCCTGCCGTCAGTGTCACGAAAGTGGACGGGAACGGTTTTCATCAATCCGCCTATGGGCCGGTTAATTTGACGGTGATGACCGGGATTGAAGCACTCGCAGGAGCCGCCGCGTGGCAGCCTGCGGGACAGACGGCCAAGTAGGGGTGAGTTCTAGTCATTGCCCTTCACGTCAAAGTCGTCAAATGCGACCATCACATTGGAATTGATCAATAATCCGACTTTGCCAGCTTTCTGAATCGTGGAGTCTTCGGTCTCAAAAATAGTCTTGTCGTTGATGCTGCAGCGAATCGAAGCCTTCTCAAAACGGACCTTCATCTGTGCCCATTGTTCTGGGGCGATTGGAAGGTTCGTTTTATCCAGGATTTTGCGTCGTCCGTTTTCCGTGAGGATCAAAGAAAGCAGGGATTTGGTGGTATCCCATTCCAGCGAATAAAATTCATTGGAAGACTGGTAGCGCCAGGTGAGTCCGCCGGTGCGAGCGGTCTTGGGTTGACCGGCATGTTTCAACCAAACGCTGATCTCGCCGTCCTGAATATTTGAAAACCACGCAAGTGCAATCAGGTATTTCGATCCGCCATAGGCAGTGCCCTGCATGATGAGGAAATTAGGCGGAGACTTGGCGCTTTCGTCTTTCATCACGGCAAATGTGGAAGTGCCGCCCGTGTCGCCCTCAATAAGAAAACCATCCGGAGGCGATGCCACCCGGTCATTGTCGAAAGTGAAAAGCCGCTCCATGCCATGGGCATGGAACGTGATGGACAGGAGCGTGAGCCCAAGCAGAGCGGGGATGGATTTCATGAGAACGGGTCAGCCTGGAGGCCACGCCATAGAACGGCCGCCAAGAAGGTGAACATGGAGATGCGGAACCGATTCACCGGCATCCTTTCCGTGATTAATGGCAAGACGGTAGCCGGTTTGATCGATGCCTTCGCGCCGGGCGACTTCCGCAGCGGCGAGCAGGACTTTGCCTAGGATGATGGCGTCGGCGTCAGCCGCATCGCCAAGGCGGGGAATGACCTTTTTCGGAATGACGAGGATGTGGGCCGGCGCTTGTGGATTGATGTCCCTGAACGCAAGGACATCGCTCGTTTCATAGACGATCTTGGCTGGGATCTCTCGCGCAATAATTTTTTCGAACAGCGTCATAAAAATTTCGACCTCTTATTGGATGAATGCTTCAAATGCTTGCTGGCTTCGATCACGTCCTTGTCGCCGCGTCCCGAGAGATTGACGATCACGATCTGGGATTTCTTCATTTTAGGCGCCTGCTTCATCACGTAGGCGATTGCATGGGAGGATTCCAGAGCCGGAATAATCCCTTCTTCACGGCTGAGAAACTGGAACGCTTTCAATGCATCCGCATCGGTGACGTAAGTATATTCGGTGCGGCCCAAGTCGCGTAATAGACTATGTTCAGGGCCAATGGCGGCATAATCGAGCCCAGCGGAAATCGAATGCGTGAGCTCGATCTGTCCATCGGCGTCCTGCAGGACATAGGTGCGGGTGCCTTGAAGCACACCGAGGGAGCCACCCTGAAATCGCGCCGCATGTTTGCCGGGATGGATCCCATGGCCTCCTGCTTCCACGCCGACAAGCCGGACCTGCGGATCGTTGATGAAAGCATAAAAGATGCCGATGGCATTGGAACCACCCCCGACACAAGCGGCAAGAAGGTCCGGAAGCCGCTTTTCTTGCTTCAAAATTTGCGCTTTGGATTCGTTTCCGATCACGCTGTGGAAATCGCGCACCATCATCGGATAGGGATGGGAACCGAGGGCTGAGCCGAGAATATAATGGGTTGTCCGGACATGAGTGACCCAATCGCGCATCGCCTCACTGATGGCTTCCTTCAACGTCTGCTGACCGGCGGTGACTCGCCGCACTTCCGCGCCCAAGAGTTCCATGCGATAGACGTTAAGCGCCTGCCGTTCCGCATCAACCGCGCCCATGTAGATGACGCATTCCATGCCGAACATGGCGGCGACGGTGGCAGTTGCGACGCCATGCTGGCCCGCTCCGGTTTCTGCAATGATGCGTTTCTTGCCCATGCGCCGTGCAAGCAAGATCTGGCCCAGCGCGTTATTGATCTTGTGCGCGCCGGTGTGAAGCAGATCTTCGCGTTTGAGGTAAATTTTCGCGCCGCCGAGTTCGCGGGTGAGCCGCTCCGCGAAATAGAGCGGAGTGGGGCGTCCGACATAGTGACGAAGGTAATAGTTAAGTTCTTTGCGGAATTTTGGGTCGTTTTTGGCCCGGGCGTATTCACGGATCAGTTCTTGGAGCGGCATCATGAGCGTTTCAGGGACATACATGCCGCCATAGGGGCCGAAATGACCCTGCGCGTCAGGTTGACCGGTGTAGCGGGAACGCATTTTCATGGAAACAGCAACTTAAGCACATCAAACGCAGGAATGCTAGGTGGAGCGTCGGGCAAAGTAAGGATGATGCGCAAATTTTTCTGTCAACACCATGGTGGAAAAATTCAAAGGCTGGTGTTCAGAACGGCATCCACAAATTGGCGCATCTTCTCGTGATCTTTGATGCCAGGGGAAATTTCCACGCCACTTGAAACGTCGACTGCGAAAGGGCGCACCTTGCCGATGGCCTCCCCGACATTTTCGGATGTGAGTCCGCCGGAGAGGATGATGGGATGCCCAAGTTTCTTGGCATCCAAAGCAAGGCTCCAATCGAAGATTTCACCTGTGCCGCCGCGCGCTTTTTCAGAAAAAGAATCGAGGAGCCACGCATGGACATCGTATTCGGATAGGACGGCGAGATCACCGCGGCTTCGAAGGCGGAAAGCTTTGATCGATTTGGGAAGGAACTTCTGACAGAAACCCGGGGGCTCATCTCCATGGAACTGCAGGGCGTCGAGTCCGCACTCGCCGATGGCCTTTTCGATCGTATATTCCAGTTCATTGACAAAGACACCCACCTTGGAAACAAAGGGGGGGAGGGCTTCGCAGATGTTGGAGGCAGCCTGGAGTTTGATATGGCGAGGGCTTTTTTCAAAGAAGACAAATCCGAGCGCATCGGCGCCAGCCTCCACGGCGGCGAGGGCATCGTCCACTCGTGTCAATCCACAGATTTTTACGCGCGTCATGATTATCCTCTTGCGGGGTATGCATTCTTCTCAGTAAATCTTATATCTCAAGAGCTTGCAGGAAAATATCAACGGGCTACGCGAACACAAGCCCGGAGGGTGATAAAAGTGATCATGTAATGAATATAACGTTGACAACCCATTCTTTGTAAGGCTTAAACGCGCATCCGGAGTGTTGCATTGCTGCAGCACCACCCCAAAGGAGACATTATTTTATGCCAGAAAAATCAATCGAAGAGAAAGTTAAGGACATTATTGTGGAGCAGCTAGGAGTAAACGCGGAACAGGTGACTCCAAACGCCCGTTTCATTGAAGACCTGGGAGCCGATTCCTTGGACACCGTCGAATTGGTGATGGCGTTCGAGGAAGAGTTTGGAGCTGAAATTCCTGATGAGCAGGCTGAAAAGCTCCTCACCGTTGGGGATGTGATCAATTACGTCAAAGAAAAGCAGGGCGAATAATCCTGTATCGTTGTGAGCGGCTGCGATCCTGTCCGAATGGCATGGATCACTTGGCAGGTTGATGAAAAGGCGTGCGTGGTTATTGCTTTTTCACCAACCTGAAACATTTTATGGGGCAATCGAATCAAAGTTACCGGCGCGTTGTAATCACTGGAATGGGTGTGATCACAGCGCTCGGACAGGATCTGGAAACTTTCTGGCAGAACATCCTTGCCGGAAAGTCGGGAGTGAGTCGCATCACGATTTTCGACGCGAGTCAATTTGATTGCCAAATCGCGGCTCAGGTGGCCGAATTTAACGGCACGCCGTTTTTCAAAGTGCCAAAGGATGCGCGCCGATGCGATCGCTACACGCTCTTCGCCATGGCGGCCACGAAAAAGGCGGTCCAGGACTCGGGCATTGCGTTTGAATCCGAAAACATGAATCGTGTCGGTGTCCTGATTGGATCGGGCATCGGCGGTTTGCGCACGCTCGAAGAACAATATTCCAATCTGCTTCAAAAAGGGCCTTCTCGACTCTCGCCATTCATGATTCCGATGATGATCAGCAATATGGCTTCGGGGATGGTTTCGATGGAGTTTGGAGCTCAGGGGCCGAATATGGGTGTGGTTTCCGCATGTTCGACCTCGACGCATTCGGTTGGCGAATCGTTCCATATCATCCGGCGCAATGAAGCGGATGTGATGATCGCGGGTGGCAGCGAAGCGGCCATTTGCAGCCTCGGTATTGGCGGATTTGCTGCGATGAAAGCTTTGAGCACCCGCAATGATGAGCCGGAGAAGGCCAGCCGTCCTTTCGACAGGGACCGTGACGGTTTCGTGATGGCCGAAGGCGCGGGCATCCTAATCGTGGAGGAACTCGAGCATGCTAAAAAGCGCGGCGCCAGGATTTATTGCGAGCTTGTGGGCTACGGCAACACGGCGGATGCCCATCACATGACGGCGCCTTCGCCCCAAGGAGAAGGGGCGGCGCGCTGCATGAGAATGGCGCTTGAATGCGCGGGCCTTAATCCATCCGACATCGATTACATTAATGCGCATGGCACGTCGACCCCCCAAGGGGACATTTGTGAGACGCAGGCGATCAAGACTGTTTTTGGCGATCACGCTCGCAAGTTGATGGTCAGCTCGACGAAATCGATGACGGGCCACTTGTTGGGCGCCGCTGGTTCCGTGGAAATGGCGATTTGCGCCAAAGTGATTCAGAATGACAAGGTTCCGCCCACGATCAATCTCGATCATCCCGACCCGCAATGCGACCTCGATTACGTGCCGCACAAGGCCCGGGAGGTGCGGGTGGGTGCGATTGTGAACAATTCCTTTGGATTTGGCGGACATAACGCAACGCTCATTGCTCGCAAATTGGTTTGAAATTTGTCCCGTCTCGTGTAGAGTTGTGAGTTCCTATGAAACCCGATATTCATCCTGAGTACGTAGAAGCGACGATCACCTGCGCTTGCGGCAACGTGATTCACAGCCGTTCCACTCGCTCCAACATTCGCATCGGTATTTGCTCGAAGTGCCACCCTTTCTTTACCGGCCAGCAGAAATTCATCGATACGGCAGGCCGTGTGGAACGCTTTAACAAGCGTTTCAAGAAGTAGTGCCTTGGTTTGTTGGATTTGGCACAGTCCCGATGCCTTCGGGACTGTGCCACATTCCTTTTGATGGGGTGCTCTTGCAATCGAGACGACCATGGATCTTCTTTCCCACAAAGCCCGTTTCGAAACACGATACGAGGAAATCGAACGCCATCTGGCGGATGGGGCTGTTTTTGCCAATCCCCAAAAAGCGTCGGAGCTTGGGCGCGAACATGCGCGTCTTAAAAAGGTTCTGGAGCAATTTTCGGAATATGCCGAGGTGATGCGACAGATTGCCGAAAATGAAAAATTGAAGCTCGATCATAAAAACGAGGCTGAAATGCTCGAAATGGTGACTGCGGAACTGTCAGAACTTCAAAGAAAGCGGGCGTTGCTGGAACTCGATTTGAAAGGCGCCATTCTTCCTCCGGATCCCAACGACAGTCGCAACACGATTTTGGAAATCCGTGCCGGCACCGGCGGCGATGAGGCTGCTCTTTTTGCAGGGGATTTGTTTCGCATGTATGCGCGCTTTGCGGAAACCATGGGTTGGAAAATCGAGCCGATGGATTCGAATCCGTCCGGAATGGGAGGCTACAAGGAAATCGTCGCATCAGTCCAGGGACCGGATGTTTTTCGCCGGCTTCGTTACGAAAGTGGCGTGCATCGCGTGCAACGCATTCCATCCACCGAAGCGAATGGACGCATTCACACTTCCACGGCGACCGTGGCCGTCCTGCCGGAAGCGGAGGAGGTGGACATGGAAATCAAGAATGAGGATTTGGAAATTTCGGTATGCCGGGCGTCCGGGCCGGGCGGACAGGGTGTGAACACCACGGACAGCGCCGTGCAAATCACGCACAAGCCCACGGGGCTGATTGTACGCTGCGCCGATGAGCGCAGCCAGCTTAAGAACAAGGCCAAGGCGCTTCGTGTTCTACGCACTCGGTTGCTGACGGCGAAGCAGGAGGAAGAGGCGGCAAAATACGCCCAAGCTCGCAAATCCCAGATCGGAACCGGTGATCGCAGCGAGCGCATCCGCACCTACAACTTTCCTCAGAACCGTGTCACTGACCATCGAATCAACGTCACGCTCTACAACCTTTCCGAGTTTGTGGAAGGCAAGATAGACTCCCTGCTCACCGAGCTCATGACGCGGGATTACGAAGCGCGTCTGGCTGCCTGGGCTGAAGGAAAAGGGTGAACGTCGCTCCGCTTTCATTTTGGAACGAGTTGAAGAGAATCAAAAAGTAAGAGATTTTTTTGACATCCGTTCAGGAAAATGCCTTGGCAGGTCAGTTTCAGCTTGATAGCGTCGGTGATTTAAGAAGTTGAAATCCAACGACATGCCCGATTTGAAATCTCTTTTCTCCCTCAAATACCTCGTGATGGGTATTGCGGGCATGATCCTTCTCAGCCTGTCGCCGTCCGCTTTCGGCGAATCCCGGTTCAACAAGGCGACGGCGGGCGCTGAGCATACTTCTGAAATCCCCGTCAAAACGACCGCCGAAAGCATGGATTTTGACCAGAAAAATGGAATGATCGTGGCGCACGGCCACGTGGTCGTCACGCACGGCACCACCAAGCTTTTTGCCGACCAGGCGCAAGTGAATACCCAGACAAAACAGGCGCATGCTGAGGGCCATGTGCGGCTCCAAAAAGGGGAAAAGGAATGGATGATGGATGCGGTCGATTATAACTTCGATACGGGCGCCATGGTTGCCGGCGAATCGCATGGGCAGCTCGAGCATGGCATTTTTTTTCAATCCAAGTCGCTCGAAAGCGAGGATAAGGATGAATACATCCTCAAAAATTCCTTTCTGACGACCAGTGATTACGAGCATCCCGGCTATCGGTTGCAGGCAGGGACGATCCTCGTCTATCCCCATAACCGCGCGGTGTTCCACGACCTGGTGCTTTACCTCGGAAAGATTCCGGTCTTTTATTTTCCCTATCTTGTTTATCCCCTCGACGATTCCGCCGACGAAGGTCTCAATACCGGCACCCAGGTGCAGACAGGGCGCAAGGGCCGGTGGGGCTTGTTCGTTTTGAATTCGTACACGACGCGCCTTAGCGACGAAGTGCGCCCCACCTATCGCCTGGATTATCGCCAGCAACAAGGGGTGGCAGGCGGCGTCGATGTGCGTTACAAGGCGGGTGAACGCAAGGATACTGATAAGGGCCAAGAATTCGAGCCCAACGTCAAGGGCAAGATATCGGCCTATTATGCGGACGATCAGAAAGCGGCCGAGACGGGAGAGACCGCTGTGGTGACAAGCACTTCCGACACCCAGCAGGTTATTCCCCGCGAGCGTTATCAAATTCGCGTTTCACAGCGCGCGGAACTCACGGATGAAGTTTACACCAAGTTGAAGGTCGACAAGCTCAGCGACCCGAACTTGCTCATGGATTTTTTTGAGAAGGAATACCAAACTGACCCGCAGCCCGACAATTTTGCGGAGCTCACGAAATGGTCGCCCAACACCACGCTCAGCATCCTGGCTCGCCCGAGTGTGAATAATTTTTATACGACCACGGAGCGTTTGCCTGAAGTGGATTATGATTTTAAACGTCAATCGCTCTGGGGCAGCCCGATTTTTTACGAAGGCGAAAATTCAGCGGCTTATCTCTCGAAGGATTTTGCGAGCACCGATGGATCGAATAATTATCATACGACGCGTTACGACAGCTTTCATCAGATACTTTATCCAAAACAATATTTTGGCTGGTTGAACTTCACGCCGAATGTTGGCGGTCGCGCGACCTATTACGATGAATCGCTCGTCAATGCCAATCAACCCAATGCGATGAGGACTGTTTTCAATACAGGTTTTGAGGCGGGCTTCAAAGCGAGCCGCACATGGAAGGATGTCCAAGACAAGCAGTGGGAGATCGACGGATTGCGCCATATCGTCGAACCAAGCATCAGTTACGGGTTCGTTGCGCGCCCGAACTACGGCCCCTCCGAGCTCGAGCAGTTTGATGTCGAACACTCCAGTTTCGGGGTCGACGAGAACCTCCCCCCCATCACGTTCCCTCAATACACAGGAGTCGACTCGATTGACTCGAGCAATGTGTTTCGCCCCGGGATTCGGCAGCGGCTTCAGACGCGTCGCGATGGAACGTCCTGGGATCTGGCGGACCTGAACATCTATAAGGATATTTTTGTGGATAAGAAGGATGGGGAAAATGCGTTTTCCGATGTCTTCACCGAATTTGAGGCCAAGCCGGTCCGATGGCTCACATTGGATTGGAGAAGCAGATACGATTACCAAAACGACCAAATCCGCGAATCGTCGACGGGTTTGACGGTTTACAAGGCCAAGGTCTGGCAGGTGCGGGTGTCGCACGACTATTTCCGGGATGTGGGCGACCAGATGGCATTGCAATGGTCATGGGCCATGAGCGAAGACTGGGCAGTCCGCACCCTGCAACGGTTCGATCCCAGGACGGGCAGCCTCTCCGAACAATCCTACGCCCTGGATCGAGACTTGCATTCGTGGATTGCCAGCGTCAGCGTGGACGAGTTGCGGCCCCAAAATCTCGCACCTGACTGGCGCTTCTGGATAAGTTTTACGCTCAAGGCATTTCCTGAGATGGAATTTGATTCGCGCCAGATCGGCGGGAATCATTGAGGTGATTTGGGGGTTTGTTTTTATGAAAGTGACTCTTGTTGGTTCAGGTTATGTGGGGCTTGTGACGGGGGCTTGTTTTGCAGACAAGGGTCATTCTGTCATTTGTGTCGACAACGATGCGAAGAAGGTTGACATGCTTCGGGAGGGTTCCATTCCCATTTACGAGCCGGGCCTCGAAGAGCTGGTGAAACGCAATGTTTCAGCGGGCCGGCTCAAATTCACCTCGAACACCGAGGAGGGTGTTGAGCACGGCCAGATTGTATTCATTGCCGTTCCCACGCCGCCGTATGAGGACGGATCCGTGGATTTGAGTTTTATGGAAGCGGTCGCCCGCGCCATTGCGGGCTGTCTTCGGAAATATACGATCATTGTGGACAAGAGTACCGTTCCCGTGAAAACAGGCGAAAAGGTCGCAGAGACGATCCGTCGCTATAACAAGCAGAAAGCTGATTTTGATGTGGTCTCCAATCCGGAGTTTCTTCGAGAGGGATCCGCAATCGAAGATTTGATGAATCCGGACCGGATTGTGGTGGGGGTGATGAATGAGCGTCCGGTTCCTTTTTTGCGGGAATTGTATGCTCCGTTTGCCTGTCCTCATTTCATTGTCACCGACATCAACTCCGCGGAGCTGATCAAACATGCCTCCAATTCCTTCTTAGCGCTTAAAATCTCCTATGCGAACGCCCTCTCTGTGATTTGCGAGGCGTCTGGTGCGGACGTGGAAGAGGTTGTCAACGGAATGGGCTTTGATAAGCGCATCGGGCGTCACTTTCTCAATGCCGGCATCGGATATGGCGGCTCGTGCTTCCCGAAGGATCTTTCCTCTTTCATTAAGATCGGGGAACAACTTGGTTACGAATTCCGCATTCTGAAGGAAGTGCAGCAGATCAATGCCGATGTCCTCCGCCGGTTCATCAATAAATTACGCGACGAGCTTTGGGTATTGAAGGACAAAACGGTGGGCGTGCTCGGCTTGGCGTTTAAACCGAACACAGACGACATTCGTAGCGCTCCCGCCATCGAGATCATTCGGATCATTCAAGAGGAGGGAGCCCACGTTCGAGCGTACGATCCTCAGGCTATGGGAAAGGCAGCGGCCATCCTCAAGAATGTGAAGATGTGCCAGGATGCGTATGAAGCGGCAAAAGGTTGCGACGCATTGATGATTGTCACGGAATGGGATGAATTTCGGAAACTCGACCTCGCTCGTCTCAAATCTGAGCTTGCCCATCCTCTCGTGCTCGACGGTCGGAATCTTTTTAATCCCGAGGAAATGGCCGCTCAAGGGTTTACCTATAAATCAGTGGGACGGCCCTGACGGGCTGGAATGTTATGCGGCCGGTGGCACGATTCGTCTTCCTTCTGGCCGGCTGCACCGTCCTGGCAGTGGTGCTGTCACCCTGGCTTTATATGGGTGTGCAGGCAATGGCTGCCGCAAAGGTTCCGTTCGCGGCCTACCTCGCGCGACATCCGTTTCATCGTTATTTCAATCGCATGTTCCAGGTGAGCATGGGTGTCACACTTCCGTTTCTCCTTTATCGCAGCGGATTTTTGTCGTTCAAGGCGCTTGGGTTGCGTTCCTCTCAGGCATGCCGCGAACTGGCGTTCGGAGCCGGATCAAGCCTCATGATCTTCGCCCTTTATGGCGCGACGCTCCTCCTTGCGGGCTTGTATGATCGGTTATCCTTCTATAGTGGAATCCCGTGGGGCTGGATCTTCGGGCGCATCTTCCTGACGTCCGTTCTCGTGGCTTTCTTTGAAGAACTTTTTTTTCGTGGCTACCTCTACCCGCTTTTCAAGCAATCGATGCCGCGAGCTCTGGCAATCGGAATCAACGCCGTTTTCTTCGCAATCGTCCATTACATCAAACCCGAGCGTTCCGAGGACCTCGACTCGGTTCACTGGGATTCGGGCTTTCGCATGCTCGGCCTTGCCGCGGAACATTTAAGTCATCTTTCGGAAATGATAGGGGGCATCGTGGTTCTGATCACCATCGCTTCCATGCTTTGTTGGAGTCTCGATCGGACGAGGTCTCTCTATGTGGCCATTGGACTGCATGCCGGATGGATCTTCGCCCTCCAATGGCATGCGGAAGCGATGCGTCCGCACGTCTCTTGGCCGGTTTGGGTTTTGGGTGGCGGCGATTTGAGTCAGGGAGTGATTGCGGTTCTTCCGCTCTTTTTGCAGTGGTTGCTCCTCAATAAATGGCTGCCCCGAAAGCATCCCTTTTCAGCATAAGGGAATGGGTGCCGCTGGCCTTCACAAAAGGGCCTGACGTTAAACCGGAACCTCTCCAAAGACCAGGTGGAGGGGGGTGGGAGCCGGTTCAAAAGCGGGGAAAAGCCCCCGCTTCCACCGTCAGGGAAGGATGAGATCCGTGCTTGTTTTGACCCCGACGAAAGGCTAGAAATAGCAGGATATGGTACCCTTGAGTATACCCGCTCAAACGCCCTCACCTTTCATGCTTACCCCTATTCCCCCGGAAGATGGCCCCAAGCTGCCGAAACCACCGGCTGGCAAGGTCTTCGACAGGCCGCCGGAGGTTACCAGCCGAGCCAAAAAAAAGGATATTCCGGAAGGAATGTGGACCCGTTGCAAGGATTGCGGGGAGATGATCACGAACAAGGAGTTAGAGACGCTCTTTAAGGTTTGTCCCAAATGCCAATATCATTTTTCCTGCACCGCTAAAGAGCGCCTCGCTTGGGTGACTGACGAGGGGACATTTGAGGAAATGGACGCAAATCTGGTTTCGGTCGACCTCCTGAAATTTAAAGGGGTGGCGGCTTATACGGACAAATTGAAAGCTTACCAAAAGGAGACAGGGCTTAAGGATGCCGTGATCACAGGTTTTGGCGATATTGAAGGGCATCCGTGCGGACTTGCCGTCATGGATTTCGGTTTTCTCGCCGCAAGCATGGGGTCTGTTGTGGGCGAAAAAATCACGCGGGTTTTTGAAAGGTCCACCAAAAAGAAGCTGCCGATCGTTGCGATTTGCGCTTCAGGAGGCGCCCGCATGTACGAGGGAATGTTTAGCTTGATGCAAATGGCGAAGACCAGCGCGGCTTTGGCACGGCATGCGCAGGCCAATCTTCCTTATATCGCCGTCCTGACGAATCCCACGATGGCGGGCGTCATGGCGAGCTTCGCCTCGCTGGGAGATGTCATTATGGCTGAGCCCCAATCGATGATCGGTTTTGCCGGCGCGCGTGTGATTCGGGAAACGACCCGGGAGGAGTTGCCGAAAGGATTTCAAACCGCCGAGTTTCTGCTGGAGCGCGGGTTGCTCGACATGATTGTGCATCGTAAGCAGATGAAGTCCACCTTGGCGTCCTTGTTGGAATTCATGGCTTAGCAACCTGTGAGCGGGCCATGTCCGAATCGCATCTGTCCGCCCTGGAAGATCTCTTCGCCCGGCGTCACTTGGGGGTAAAATTTTCCCTAGATCGCATGGTCGCGCTTTGCCGGACCCTGGGTGAGCCTCAAAAACGTCTTAAGTTCATTCATATTGCCGGCACGAATGGCAAGGGTTCCGTGGCCGCCATGATTGCGGCCATACTTCAGGAAGGGGGCAGTCGCACGGGCCTTTACACATCACCGCATCTCGTGCGCTATCATGAACGCTTTCGAATCCAGGGTTTGGATATCCCCGACGAGGCTTTGGACCGCTTCCTCGCGCAAATCATGGCGTGCGTGCGCGAGGAAACTTTCTTCGAGATCACGACGATGCTTGCGCTCTCTTGGTTTGCGGAGGAAAAAGTAGAATGGGTGGTTTGGGAAACAGGATTGGGAGGAAGACTGGATGCGACAAATGTCGTGACTCCCGAAGTCGCGATCATCACGCACATCGGTTTCGATCACATGGCTTTCCTTGGAAACTCGCTTGAGGAAATCGCTGAGGAAAAAGCTGGCATCATCAAACCAGGCAAGCCGGTGATCACTCCCGAACAACCGGAGGTCATCCTGCAGCAACTACGCGCCAAAGCCGTTCAATGGGGTGCCCCGCTTAAGGTCATTTCAGCCGCACAGCTCGGTGAATTTGAATCTCCGCTCCCTGGCATGCACCAAATGTGGAATGCAGCGCTCGCCGTGGCCGCAGTCCGCGAGGTTTGTCCCGGCCTGGAAGCTTCGACCATCCGTCGAGGGCTGGCCAGGACTCGGTGGCCGGGGCGTTGTCAGCGGATCGAAAGAAAAGATAGACCTCCTGTGCTGCTGGATGGAGCGCACAACGTTCTGGGAGCGGAAGCGCTCGCAGGTGAAATTTTAAAAACATGGGGCAAGAGGAAGGTGACGCTCATTTTCGGTGCGCTTGCCGACAAACCCGTTCAAGGAATGGCTGCGATCCTGAGGCCATGTGCGGCAGAGGTTTTTCTGGTTCCGGTTCTGAGCGAACGTTCCTGTCCGCCCGCCGATCTGATTAAAAATTTCCCAAATGCCAGATCGTTTGATTCTTTCGCAGAGGGATTGGACGCCGCAGACCAGCGAGAGAGGCCGATTGTGGTGACAGGCTCTCTCTTCCTCGTGGGGGAAGCATTGCAGGAACTCTTAGGCAGCACGGGATCGCGACATCCGGCCGAATTATTTACCGCTTGTCGGGTGTAGGAATCGGAGGAGGCGCCTTTTGGACTGGCGGCGGAGCCGGAACGAAATTGATCGTCACTCCGTATTTCTGAAGAATAGGTCGGACGTCGGGATGTTGAAGGCTGAACGCAGCGACGTCCTGGACCAGGTTGCTGACAACACCGTTCACTTGTTGCACGGCTTGAATCTGGTTATAAATCTGTGTTTTTTGGAACATCAGGACGCCGTTCTCCTTCATCAGGAAGGCATTGAAACTCACGCTTGCAAGGAGTACTGCAAACGCGATGACGACGACCACTTTCCATAGATTTTCGACAGAATCCTGGTTGTCCGATGGCCCGGCAAGCGGATTCGCCTGGTGCGCCGAAGGGTCAGATTTGTCGAAGCTTTCCATGGCCATTAGCGATGCGGGGGGGGTGCCAGCGCGGGAGGAGGGATTGGCTGGGGTGCGGGAGGCGGAGTAGCGCCATATTTTTGCAAAACGCCAAAAATGGCGGGCTGGCGTTGGCCATAGCCGGCCAATTCATTCATGAGATTCTGCGCGATCGACTGAATCTGAGCCAGGGGAGGCAGGGCTGCCGCCTTATTCCGCAACATCTCCAACTCCTGATAAATCATGAGTTGCTGAAAGACAAAGAAGGCGTTGAACAAAACACTGATGACGAGCAAAAATGAAGCCAGCCAAGAGAGGTTGGACAGCTTGCTATTCATTTGGGCCGCAAACTACGGTTTTTCAGATGGAGGGTCAATGTTAAACGGTTCGGCGCGAGGGCATGGAAAAGAAAGGAAACTCCTGGGGATCATAAGCTTTAGGTCCTTCTAAAGGCTTCTTCCTTTCGAAAATCCCTGTTTCACGCCCCACGTCGATCTTTTTTCCCTCTCACACTTTGGCAAGCATGTTCAGCAGTTCGCTGTTGGCCTTGGTCTTCTGCATTGCTCGGACGATGCTTTCCGTCGCTTCGATCGGATTTCTGCCGGCCAGCTCGCGCCGGAGAAGGTGCACCTTGCTCAGCACATCGGCGGGGAGAAGTTTCTCCTCTTTGCGGGTGCCCGATTTGTAAAGATCAATGGCGGGGAAGATGCGGCGTTCCGCCATGCCCCGGTCCAGCACAAGCTCCATATTGCCGGTGCCTTTGAATTCCTGAAAGATCAAATCGTCCATCCGGCTGCCGGTTTCGACGAGAATCGTTGCCAGAATCGTGAGACTTCCTCCTTCTTCGGCATTGCGGGCAGCAGCGAAGATTTTGCGCGGGATTTCCATGGCACGGGAATCCAAACCCCCTGACATCGTGCGTCCGCTGTTGCTGCCGTAGTTGTTGAATGCGCGTGCGACACGGGTCAGAGAATCCATGAGGATGACGACATCTTTGCCGAACTCTACCTTGCGCTTGGCCATTTCGATGACCAGTTTCGGGATGCGTACATGGCTTTTGAGATCCTCGTCGTTGGACGAAGCGAATACTTGGCCCTTGGTCGAACGCTGGAAATCTGTCACTTCCTCGGGGCGTTCATCCACGAGCATCACCATCAAATCCACTTCAGGATGGTTTGTGCTGATGGAGTTGGCGATCTGCTTGAGGAGAACCGTTTTTCCGGATCTGGGAGGCGCCACGATGAGGCCACGCGTCCCCTTGCCGATAGGGCAGAAGAGGTCGAGGCAGCGGGTTGCGACGGTGGTGGCGTCCGTTTCCAAATGGAAAGGTTCAATGGGATCGATGACGGTCAGCGAATTGAAAAGAGGGGTCTTCTTATAACGCTCCAATTTTTGGCCATTAATCTTGGTGATGTTTAAGATTTCATAGCCGCCACGATTCGTTGGCACCATTTCGCCTTCGAGATGGAGGCCTTCGCGCAAGCCGAGTTCACGCACCACGTTGGGGTTCACGAATACGTCATCCTTGGAGGGTTGGTAATTTTTGGCCTCCTGCCGGAGAAATCCGAATCCTTTGTCCGACAACTCGAGAATTCCGCGTGTCAACGGATATTCTTTCTTGGGGACCGGTTCACGGCCTGGAGGAGCGTTTTGGACGATCGGTTGGGTAACATCGGTGGTGCCGTTGTTTTCGATGGGTTGACTTACCTGCTTTTCCATACTTGAGACTGTTGTTGGTTCTGTGGGTTCGGTATCCGGTCTCCGAACAATGCGGGTTTTTTTCATTGAATCCCGTAACTTCCTAAATGCGCTGAGGTTGGTGTCCGTACTTCGCCTCCTGGGATCTTCGAATCCTGGCATTCACCGCAAGGGCGGAGAAGGGCTAGTGAGGTTTCCCCGAGACCTTTCGTATCAGTAAAACCTTGGCTCAGAGGCCATTCCGAAGAGCGACAATGATTAATGTTTGCCAGAATGAGGAAAAAAACAAGCTTTTTTTAAACTTAATTTGGGGTTCGGCACCCATGGCAAGGGAGATGGACAAATCCACAACTGGGCAAAGGGCAGGGGTTGTCCTCGTGCGTTTTCAGTTAGCTTTTTCGAGAAGATCTGAAAAAGGAGTTTTTATCCAAAACATTTGTTTGCAGCTTCTCGAACAAGAGGAAAGAAACCGGAGTCACATAAAGAGTGAGCACTTGGGAGATCAGCAATCCTCCCACAACGGTCAATCCCAGACCAACACGGGTTCCACCTCCAGAACCCCAACCAGCCGCCAAAGGAATGGCTCCCATGATGGCAACCAGCGTTGTCATGATGATAGGGCGAAAACGTTCGACGCACGCTTCTTCCACCGCTTCCCGAGGATTTTTTCCAAGATGCATCTGCTGCAATGCAAAGTCTACGACGAGGATGCCATTTTTTTTAACGATGCCGATCAGCATGAAGACTCCAATCATGGAGTAGAGTGAAAAATCCTGATGAAATACCCAAAGGGTCAGCAATCCGCCAACCGAGGCGGGCAACAAAGTGGTCAGTACGGTCAAGGGATGTAGATAACTTTCATAAAGAATTCCGAGGATCACATACATGACAAACACAGAGAATATCAAGAGAATGGGAAAGACAGCGAAAAGTTGTGTAAAAATATCCGCATCTCCCTTCAAATTCGCAAATAAACCGGGAGGAACCGTCTCTGTGGCTATGTGTCTGATTTCCTTGGCAATATCACCGATGGCCACGCCAGGTAATAAATTGAAGAAGATGGTCACCGACGTGAACTGATTGATGTGATTAACCTGCTGTGGCCCGAGCACTTGCTGCCATCTGGCAACAGCATACAAAGGCACCAGTGAACCGTTATTCGATTTAACATAAAGTTGGGTGAGGTTTTCTGGGCGCGCCCGGGATTCCGGATCCGTTTCCATAATCAATTGGAACTGATCCGTTTCAGATTTAATGAGGTAGAGATATTTTTGGGAATAGGCGTTCCTCAATACCGTCTCGATATCCTGAACGCTCACGCCATAGGAGGAGGCTTGATCTCGGAGAATATCAATCTTGAGTTGCGGAGTATTCAAATTCATATCAGAGGATACCGACGCCATGCCTGGAATTTGCTGCATCCGCTTAATCATGGTAGTAGCCACACCGTAAACTTTCTCTGGATCCAGTCCAGAAATGGCATACGCATATTTTCCCTGAGCGTTGGCTGTGGCGCCGGCGCTAATTTGCAAGACTGGATTGGGTTGCAGTAGCGGAATGATTCCTGGAATTTGGAAGAGAGCCGCCGACAATTGGCCGATCACCACGTCAATCGGAGGCCTTTCATTTGCCGGCTTTAAAAAGAGGAATATCCCTCCCAAATTTGAGGGAAGAAATCCCGATATTCCCGTTACAGTGACACCCAGGGGAACATAGGGATTTTTCTGAATGGTTTCCGTGACAGGCCTTTGCAATGCCTTCATCTGGTCAGGAGAGGATCCTTGAGCAGCGACAAATACGCCCCGGATAAATCCGCTGTCGCCCGCCGGCAAAAACGTTTGAGGCAAGATGCGAAAGATCAATACCGTTGCCACAAGACAAAGAATCCAAGCGCCAATGGAGATCCATTGATGGTGCAAAAAGAAATCCAGCGACTTCCCATAGGATTTCGTAAGTCGCCCAAAATGCTTTTTCATAAAACTCTCCATCCACGTTTCAGAAACGTTGTCTTTCCGCTCGGCAAGGAGGCGCGAACACATCAAGGGGGTCAACGTCAAGGAAACGAGTCCAGAACAGATAACCGCCACGATGATCGTTGCGCTAAACTCACGAAAAATAAGACCCACTTGCCCTGGCATGAACACGAGAGGAATAAAAACTGCAGCCAAAGAAAGAGTCATCGACAAAATGGTAAAGCTGATTTCTTTGGCGCCATTAAGAGTCGCCTCCAAAGCCGTTTCACCTGCTTCCATTCGACGGACGCAGTTTTCAAGAAACACAATGGCATCATCAACCAGAAAACCGACAGCAAGCACCAATGCCAGTAAAGACAGGTTGTCGATATTGTAATTCAATAAATGCATGGCCACAAAAGTCATGAGGAGAGAGAGAGGCAAAGCTACCGCGGGAATGAGCGTGTCGGAAGCCCGGCCTAAAAAGACAAAAATCACAATGACCACCAGGACAAACGCGATCATCAGAGTCACCTTGACTTCGTTGAGGGAATTGACAATGGAGATTGACCGATCGTAAATCGTAAACAAGCCGGCCGATCCTGGAAGAAGCGCCTGTATCTGAGGGATCATTTCCTTAACCTTGCGTGCAATTTCGACACTGTTAGATCCAGCCTGCTTCGTAACTGCGAGGATCACGGTCTGACTGTGAGAAGTAGCTTCTTTGAAAAAGAAACGTGGCGATAGTCGCTCATCGCTTACTGAGTCCACCACGCGGGCTACATCTTTTAAATAAACTGCCTGCCCATGGGAATAACCTATCATGAGATGCTTATATTCTTCCGCCGTCGAAAGCTGTCCTTGGGGTGCAAGCAAAAAGGTGCGTTGTTCTCCGTCAAATTGCCCCACACCCTGATATTGGGTTCCTGCCGAAATGGCATTGGCCAGATCTTGCATGGACAATCCTCGCGAAGCCACCGTTGAGGGATTCACTTCAATGCGAACAGCAGGAGGAGAACCAAAGATTCGGACATTTGCAACGCCTTGGATGATGCTTATCCGCTGGCCGACCTGCGTGCTCGCCATCTCATAAAGCTGCCCCAACGTAAGGGTTTCGCTGTTGAGAGCAAGATAGAGAATGGGCTGGTCATTGGGATTTGTTTTCTTGAAAGTCGGCGGCGATGGAAGATCGATTGGCAGATTGCCGCTAGCTTGTGTGATGGCGGTTTGAACGTCCGTAGCGGCGACATCAATGCTTTTGGAAAGCACGAACTCGAGATTCAAACTGGTCTGCCCCTGAACGCTCGAGGAAGTTATTTCCTTGATTCCAGGAATCTGAAGAAACTGCTTCTCCAAAGGAGTCGAAATATTGTTCGCCATCGTGGTGGGACTGGCGCCGGGATAATTCACGCTGACATTGATGACTGGAGAAGGAATCGAGGGGAGGTCATCAACGGGCAGTTGCAAATAACAGAGCACCCCAAAGACAATGACGGAGAGCGTCACCATCATGGTGAAAACGGGGCGGCGGATGAAAGGTTCAGAAAGACTCATCTTATCTGACTCGAATCAATTCGACTTTTCTTTCGTTTTGGCTTCTGCGTCTGAGGGAAGCTGGGGGGCAATTTTGGCTCCCGGACTCAGAAGCAACTGTCCTGTAAGGACAACATTGTCTCCATTCGAAACACCTTTCTCGATGACAATCCTGTCTCCTTGACGCTGCCCCAGATTCACGAGGCGCAGCTCCACTGTATTGTCCTCTTTCACCACGAAGACGAAGGATCCATCGTGCCCAATCTGAACGGCACTATAAGGAACCACCACAGCATTGGGAATTTCCGTTAAAATGAGCCTCACTTTGACAAACTGACCGGGCCAAAAGAGGCAGTCGCTGTTTTTCAGGATCGCCCGCATTTTGACGGTCCCAGTGCCGTTTTGAACCGCATTATCAAAAAAGAATAAATCTCCCATTCGATTCTTGGTTTCGTCCTCAGGAAAAGAGACTTGAACTTGAAGCGTCCCTTCCTGGAGATAGTGACGGACTTGCGGCAGCTCGCCCTCCGTGATCACAAAATCCACGTAGAGAGGATCGAGGCGTTGAATGGAGACCATGGGGGTCGAAGCATAAGCTGTTTCGACATTCCCGATGTCGACCTGGTGCACGCCGGTTTTGCCATCGATGGGAGAGGTAATCTTGCAATATTCCAGATTGATCTCAGCTGTTTTGAGATTGGCTTTGTCCTCTTTAACGGCGGCTTCCTTGATGGCGACCGAGGTCTTTAAATTTTCAAGATCTTGAGAGGAAATGAAATTGCCTTCGACCAGACTTTGATTGCGTTCCAATTGGGATTGATCAAGTTTGAGAGTCGCCTCATCCGCTTGGAGCGTTGCTTCAGCTTTGTCTCGCGCAGCTTCATATATTCTCGAATCGATCGTAAAGAGCAGATCCCCTTTTTTAACTTCCTTTCCATCCTCAAAATGAATTTCAGTGACGATGCCGGACACCTGCGGAACAATGGAAACGTTCTGGAGAGCTATGCAGTTGCCAATTTCATCAATATAAAGCGGAACATTTTGAGAAATGGCCCGAGCCGTCGTTGCCGGAACAGGAGGCCGTTGAGGCATTCCTCCATGCTGTTTGCGTCCGCAACCAATGACGAGAAGACAGCTGACGAATAAAACAATCAGCGGCAAAATCAACTGAATGGAGCCCTTCAGGGATGTTACCTTAGCCATAAAATCATTGCTCTGGATTGAGGGGAGTCGACGAAACAGCCGAGGTGGGGCGTGAGGCAAGCAATGAGCCGGTCGCGTTCGATAGAACGGCTGAGGAAGAAAATAAATCCTTCTGGGCTTGCGAAAGCGTCGATTGAGCCGCGTTAAGATTGCTTTGCGCTGCAAGCAAATCAAGAATGCTCTTTAAGCCATTTCGATAACTGATCTGAATGGAATCAAAACTTTTTTGAGATGCCGCCACGAGCGCTTGAGCGGCACTCATCTTTTTGACTGCAGTTTTGAATGTTACGAAACTCGTGACAACGTCGGAAACGACCCCAAGTTCACTGTTAAGCAAATCCGCTTTTGCAGCTTCGGCCAAATGGCGTGATGTGGCAACTTGAGAGTTTTTATAACCCCCATCAAACAAATCAAATCGAAAGGTGACCAAGGCCGAAGCATCATCGAAATGGCCCGAATTGCTTCCAAGCCCCTCTTCGTGCGCCTGATAGTAAGTCCGCTGCAAATTAACGCCGGTCGTCAGGGTCGGCCATCGATTGGCTTCAGCCTGGTCCACTGCTGCCAGTTGCGCCTGCCACAAATAATATTTGGCTGCCAAATCAGGGCGCTGATGAAAAGCCAGATCGATCAACTTATCCACCTCCTGTTCAAGAGCCTCAAGCGCCGGTGGATTGCTTGGAGGAGCCACGTGAATTTTTACATTCCCAGGAAGGCCCAAGCTGCTGGCAAGCTGAATTTCCGCAGTGCTTCGAAGACCAAGTGCGTTTTCTAAATTGAATTTACTTTGTTCCACGCTTTGTTGGGCCTGAATCTCGTCGGTGATGTTGGTGAGCCCTGTTTTTCGTTTGATTTTGGCGGCCTGCAAGGTGGCTTCGGTCAAGTTCAATGCTGTTTCAGCGTTTTCAACCTCTACCTTTGCTGCATCCAGATTGTAGTAGCTCGTCATCACTCCAAGAACAACTTGCTGAAGGGCGCGGTTGAAGGTGAAATTTTGATTCAGCAGATTAAAACGCGTCAGAGCCAGCCCCGCTTTACGCGCCCCAAAATCCAATAATAAATATTGGATCTGCAATTGAGGGGCCGCATTCAATTGATTGATTTCTTGAGCTCCAAGATATCCCGCCTCGGTGTCATGCGCCGCCGTGCCCGAAACTCCTAAGGTTACCTTCGGCGCATAGGCCGACTTGGCCACGCCGACTTGTGCGGCTGCGGCATTAGCCTGTTCCCATGCTTGCGTCGTGGTGGGGTTATGCTCCAAAGCTTCGTCAACCAATTCAGGAAGTGTCCAAACTTTGTTTGTATCGCCAAAAGACAAAGGCACTTCCCCAGGCGAAAGTTCCACGGGTTGAGCGACAAATGGCTGACTCGGACTCGATGATGTTGCGTCTTGTGGTTTGGCCGAGCAAAGAACCGTTCCGGCAAAACTGATGCCTAAGCTCACCAGAAGCCTCACGGACCTCGTTTGTGGGTTTTTATGGAACATGCTCTAAAATTTTGTGAAAATCACTTGGTCCAGCATGCAATCCAGGATCCTGCGTGACAAGCAAGCAGGATCTGATTCCTTCGACTGACATGCGGCACAACATTGGTTTTAGTTGCGAGCGTCACGAATAAAAAAGCAAAAAAAAGAGTCATGCGATCCGGTGTGTCATGAAGCCTTTCTGGCGGCTGACTTTCGTACGATGGCACCTTCAAGAAAAAGATGGACGGCTTTCTTCGCGTTGGCATGCTGCACTGCCTGTTCATTTCGAACCGCTTGAGAAACGGCGTAAAACAAAATTTGCGCGAAGAATGCGGAGGTGAGTTCAATCGTCGAAAATCGTGTCTTTAACGCGCCTTGCCGCCTTGCTTTTTCGATCAATCCTTGCACCAACTCGAAATTTCGCTTTCCCTTTTCGATCATCTTCGCATGGCAAGGAATTTCACCTGGAGAAGCGAAGAAGCTTGCGAAGCAGATGCGCGTCAGGTCGCGATTGTCCCGCGCATAGCCATAGAGGGCATTCACCACAGCAATCAGCTGGTCGCTCAAAGTGGCATGCTGGGCCGCGGCCTTTTCGATTAACTGGAAGCGCTCCTCCTGGGCGTGCTCTACAAGAGCTCGGTAAAGCCCCTCTTTGCTCTTGAAATAGTAATAAAGAGTGGGCTTGGTGACGCGCGCCGCTTTGACGATGTCCTGAATCGACGCGCCTTCGTAGCCGCAATTCGCGAAAATGCGGCAGGCAGCTTTCAAAATGCGTTCCTTGGAAAGAGGGGGCTGCATGGAAATAACAGTTTAGTTGAAACTGCGCAGATGTCAAACCTTTATATACCGAACGGTAGGTTCTGGATTGCTTTGACGTTTAGAGCCTTTGCAGGACGAATTCGACGGTCCTGTCGAGAACGCCGCGCTGCGCTTGGACGAGTCCAGACGCCTTCGCACCCAATTGAGAGGCGATTTGGGGTGACGACAGGATTTCTCCGATCTTGGATTCCAATTCCTGAGGCGTTTTGACCTGGATCGCAGCGCCTGCTTTGAGAAAATCATGGGCGATGTGCTCGAAATTTTCCATGTGAGGCCCAAAGACAATCGGTTTGCCCGAAGCGGCGGGTTCCAGAATATTCTGGCCGCCGTGGCCAGTCAAACTCTTGCCTACGAAAACAACGCTGGCTCGCTGATAAACAAATTTCAACTCACCCGTTGTGTCGAGGAGGACAATGTCCGTCTTCTCCACGGATGACGCGAGCGCTGAGCGGCGGGTGCAGCGCATTCCCTGGGCGAGGAAGATTTTTTCGATTTCGTCCGAACGTTCGGCGTGACGCGGCGCCACGACAAGCCAGAGATCCGGATGGAGTGATTTTAAGCGGGCGAAAGCTTCGCAAACGATCGCTTCTTCGCCAGCATGGGTGCTGCCCGCGACCCAGCATGGCCGGGTCCCATAGAATGCCAACTGTTGGAGAAGAGGAGACGTTCCAGAGGCTCCATGGCGCAGGGCTGTGTCATATTTCACACTTCCGAGCATCTTGATTCCCGACGCAGGAAAACCCAACTCCGCCAGGATGGCGCTGTCTTCGGCAGACTGGGTAGTCACCCCACGAAACGCGCGGAACGCCGGACGAAAGAGCTGTTGCGCTCTGCGGTAGCGCGGCAGGAAACGTTTTGACAGTCGGGCGTTGAGCAAAAAGAGAGGAACTCCTTTTCGCGCGCAATAATTAAGATGATTGGGCCAGAGTTCCGCCTCGATGAGAATGAAGGCTCGGGGGTGAAGAAGACGATGGAGCGGGACAAAACAAAACTGGCTGTCGAGCGGATAGTAAAAGATGGAGATATCCGGCGGAAGCTTTTGCAGCGCGAGAGCATGTCCCGTGGAGGTGGTGGTGGAGAGCACGATTTTCACATCCGTTTTGTTTCGGATCGACTCGATCAAGTGCAGAGCGAGATCGACTTCGCCGACGCTGACACCGTGAATCCAAATGGGTTTGAGACCGCGCAGCGCCTCGCGCTTAGACCGATTCAGGAAACCGAAACGCTCGCCGAAATCCTGCGCATAGCCCCCGCGGTGTCTCATGCGGGAGAGGTAATAGGGGCCTGCGAGGAGGAGCACCATCCAAAAAACGATTTCGTAAAGCCACCAAAACATAAGGGGGATCAGCAAGACAACATTCAGAAAAAAACCGGAAGATTCACGCCATCAATAGATTCCTTGCCTGCGCTGGAATGACAAGCCTTTCCTGCAAATGACGCCGAAATGGAGAACGCTTATTTCTTTTTGTAGAAATCTTCGATTTTTTTGGACACGTCGCGATAGTTCACGTCGGTGTCGTAGATCAGCTTGAATTGTTCAATGGCGTCCGCCTTTGCTCCGAGCTCTTCATAGACCGCGCCGAGATTGTAAACCGTTTCCTTTTTCAGGCTGTCCATGACGGGCATCTGCTCCACCGCGCGCTTGAAGCGCTCAATGGCCATGTCGAGCATTCCTTTCTCGCGATAGCACTTGCCAAGCCAGTTATTGCACGCCATCCGATTCTTCGGATTGTTCGCGGCATATTGAAATTCCGGAAGGGCTCTGTCGACAAAGCCGTTTTTGAAATAGAGCTGTCCCAACTCGAATTTGATGTCGAGATCGTTTGGATAGCGGCGCGCACGGGATTCGCATTCCTCGAGCGTCACACGTTCGCGTTCAACTTTCATCTCTTCGATCTGCTTTTTAAGCTCAGAGTTCTCCGGCTGGGTTTTGAACTCCTCCTCCTTTTGACGGAGAAAATGGTTGATCTTCAAAACCTTCGTCTCGCCCATCACGCGTTCGAGCACCATATCGCCCTGGCCGCTCATCATAAATGCGTGCTCATAGCATTGCAGCGCATAATCGAATTCGTCGATCTGAACGGCAAGCTTGCCCAGCTCCTTCCAGTGATTGATGCTGTCCGGTTCTTCCTGGGTTTTTTTAAAAGTGAGCTTCATCTGTTCGCGCACCACATCCTCATCCTTGTAGATCCTTCCAACCTGTTCGAGCTCGCGGGCTTCCTGCACATCGCGGATCATGTCGCGGTAGGAATCAGCTGTCTCCCATTTACCCTGCTTCATCGCGTCGTTTGCCGTGGCGTCTTTGAGGCCTTTAAACGCTTCGCTGCTTGCGGGGTCGAGCTGCATGGCGCGCTCGTAATATTCGCGAGCCTTGTCGGCCCGGCCGTTGACCTGGTAGAGACGCCCGAGCTGGAGGAGAATTTCGAGGTTGTCGGGATGGGCATCCTTCGCCGTCTCATACGCGAAGATGGCGGTGAGCGGCAAGCTCATCGCTTCCGCGGCTGAAGAAAGGAGCTTGGAAGCTTGAAGATTGAAGGGATTGCTCGAGAGCGCCTTTTCCGCCGCCTCCATGGCTCTGGCCGGATCTTTCTTCAGGGATGTCATCGCTTTTGCGAGAGCCGGGGTGCCGGACATGGAGCCAAAGAGCTTGGAGATTGCACCACCGCCTTTGGATCTTTTGATTTCGGTCGCCCGCAGAACTTGGCGCGCTTTAAAGAAGGCGGGGTCCGCAATCACCGCATGCATAAGATAGTCGACTGCCTGGTCGAACGAATTTTTATCCAGCGCGTCCAGGCCGCGCTCATAATAGTCTCGCGCTTGACGGGTGACTTCGTTGGCAGTCTTTTCGGGCACGCAAAACTTTACTACGCAAGAAAATCGGGGTCAACTGGGGAAGGAGGCGGGAGGCCGTCCACGATGGGCTGCAAACGCCTCACCCAGAATTTGGAAAGTCTTATGTTGGGAGGGTTCCTGGCGACTCGATCTCCCGCAGGCGCAATTGACCGCAGGCGGCATCGATGTCATGGCCCTTCTCGATGCGCAATGTCGCGGTGACGCCCAGATTCTCCAACGCCGATTGAAAACGCCGGCATTGCTCATCCGTTGGACGTTTGAATCCGGTCTCCGGCACTTCGTTGAAAGGGATAAGGTTGATTTTGGCGTGCGCGCGATGCGCCAGCTGGGCGAGGAGAGGGGCCTGGGCCAGATCATCGTTCACGTGTTGCAGGAGGATATATTCGAACGTGATGAGCCGACCCTTCATCTCTTGATATTTTTCACAGGCGGCCATGAGCTGCGCAATGGGATGTTTTCTATTCACCGGCATGATTTTGTTGCGGACTTCGTCGCAGGCGCCATGGAGGGAAATCGCCAGTCGCACTTGAATTTCCTCCTGGGCGAGTTTTTCGATTTGGGGCGCGAGCCCGCTTGTGGAGATCGTGATTTTACGTGCCCCGAGTCCGAGCCCCCACGGGGCGTTCAGAATTCGGATTGCTTGAAGCAGGTTGTCATAATTCGCAAGCGGCTCACCCATTCCCATGAAAACGAGATTGTTCATCCTGCGGCCGCTTTCCTTTTCCGCGAGCAGAAATTGGCCGATGATTTCGTCGGGAGTGAGATTTCGCCGGAAGCCATCGAGACCGCTTGCACAAAAGCGGCATCCATACGCG
>JABDCI010000012.1 GCA_013288215.1 Verrucomicrobiota bacterium
GTTGAGTCTCTGCAGATTCTCGATTGAACCCTTGGAGGAAATAATTTTTAAATTCACATGGTTGCGCGCAAGAATGACGCGGTATTTTTCGGCATTTGTTTGAAATTTACTGCCGTTGGGACCGGTGCTGATCGTGATCGTGTGAGGCGGGGCGGAGCGGATAAAACAAAAGATCGCAAGGATTAGGACCAAGCTGACAAAAAGGACGACGCAAAGCGATAGGGCACGCCCGAGCCCAAAGATTTCAGTCAATGATGCAAACAGTCGCGAGAGACCCTTCTTGTGACTCATTCCCATAATGCCTGTTCTAAGGTGTTTTTGGCTGGAGTGTTAAGAGCTGAATGGAGCGATGGAAACCTTGGTTCACATTAAAAGCAAAAAGGCACCCCATTTGCATGAGGCGCCTTCCCATTGAGTGTGTTCCGTTAGCTGCTTTTATCTGTTTTTTCGCCCGCCTTCGTCCAGCCTGAGATGCCAGCGGTCAGGTGCTTCACATTGGTATACCCAAGTTCTTTGGCTGCTTTTGCGGCTGCTTTGTAGGCATTGCATTTGGGGCCTCCGCAATAGGCGACGATCAGGGTGTCTTTTTGTGCAGGAAGCACGGTTGCGAGAGCATTTTTATTGGCATTGAAATCCACGGCTCCGGGAATGTGCCCTTTTTGCCACGACTCAGTGCCGTTCGCATCTAATAGCACCACTTTCTTGCTTTTTATTGCAGATTTGAGTTCCGAAATGGTAATGGTTTGGAACTCCGCGGCATGAACGCTCGCTGTCATAAGGCAGATGGCCATAAAGGCTAAGAATTTTTTCATAGTGATGAAGTTTAAAGCATGTCGTTGTTTTTTTAAAACTGTTTTTTTAATCTCCGGCCAACCCGCCTTTCGATCAGGCCGGATTGTCAGGATGGACAAATTCAGAGCGCTCAATTAATCTCCTGGCAGCTTGCTGTTAACCCCCCTGTTCATGCTCGGCTGGTGAATGCTCAAAAGGAGTGGATGATTGGATGCAGCGCCTGCCGCTTGAAGAAAGCGCGAAATGTTTTTAATTTTGTGTGTCATGTAGGTTATTTTTTAAGGGTCGCTTATTAGTACAGCGCAGAATCCACATGGATCAAATATCTCTTCGGTCGTGTGTTTTAGATGATTTTGAGCCTTTGTTCGCAATCCATTGCGCCGCGTGGAAACCCTTCGGCATCCAAGCGGGGACCTGGGATGAATCGCTGGAAGCTCAAGCATTTCGGGAGCACTTCGATCCATCCATTCGTCATGTCATTCAATGCAATCAAGCGGATGTGGGATTCCTCGACATCATCGAAGGAAAGGATTTTTTCTATCTGCAAAATATTGCCGTTTCCCCCAACTTTCAACGACGGGGAATCATTACTTTTATTTTGCGTGAAATTTTGAACAAGGCCGCCCTGAAACGATTTAATGTTCTTCTTTGCGTTCTGAAGGAAAACAAATCAGCAAGATCTTTATATGAACGTCTCGGATTCAGGTTGGTTCGGGAGGCGAAGACAGTCTACATCATGCAAGTGGGTGACTACCATTCAGGCCATGGAAATGATAAAAAAGAGGAAGTTCCTGCGCCTGAATGACTCGAAAAGTTCGATTAAAGACCGATGCGATTTTCCAACAGCAGTCGACGATGTTGGAAATATCGATTAGTGGACTCGGGGCCTGTCGCCGTCGCAGTTAGAATGGTGATAGCGCGAGATCGTGTGGGACATGCCCTAGAATCTTCTCTCCCCTTTTCTGATCATTTCAAATGTCATGGCCGAAACATGCGCACGGACCTGATGTTCCTTTAATCCCTATCGGGATACCATTGCAATGGGGTGTCGAATGGCCTGCCTTGAAATGCCATTTATGCAAGAACGCGGATCACAAATTTCTCAATTATTACTTTCAACATGAAAGTTTTCGAGGTAAATTGCTCGCTATAAATGGTTAAGGTTAAGGCGATTCCATGAATTCTACGTTGGCGTCCGAAATTCTTGAAACAGTTCCCCTGATCATGAGGGTGATCCGTGGGGAAATGAGGCGTCAAAGAAGTCATGCCTTGTCTGTGGCGGAATTTCGTGCATTGCTTTTTGTTGGCAAGCACGAGAGAACAAACCTTTCCGATCTCGCAGAACACATCGGTCTTTCTCTTCCATCCACTTCGAAGATTATGGATGCTTTGGTTCGAGAGATGCTTGTGATTCGAAGTAAATCCACCAAAGATCGGCGCCACGTTGCCTTGAATCTTACGACGCGTGGAAAATCGGATTTGCAACGGGCAAGAGCTGCAACAGAAACGCACCTTACAGAGCGAGTGAATGGCCTTAGTCCAGCCTCCCAAAAAGAAATTATCCAGGCACTCCGAGTTCTGCGGAAAGCATTCACCTTTCCAGAGATGCACCCATAAAAGAGCTTGGACGATCTCAAGCAGCACCAAAACCTAATGAGTTCGAATATTTCATCCTTGGAAGACGGTCACAATGCTCCTCTTTCCGGGCGGCCTCCAGGGGATAAGCGGCCTCCTCCAGCCAAGGGGTGGTTCTGGATGATATTGATTCTTTTGGGGATAGGAATCGGAGTGTTTCTTTTTTGGACCAAATCCGGAGCGAAACAGAAAGGTTTAACGGGCAAGGATGCCAAGTCGACGATATCGGTTGTCGGAGTCAAAGCTGTGAAAGGGGATATCGGTGTCTACTTCACGGGCCTGGGATCGGCTATTCCTTTGTATACGGTGACGGTAAAAACCCGGGTGGACGGACAATTGATGAAAGTGCTTTTCCGCGAAGGCCAGTTTGTTCAGGAAGGAGATTTGCTTGTGGAAATTGACTCGCGCTCTTACGAAGCCCAGTTGGCGCAGGCACAAGGGCAACTGGCCCATGACGAAGCCCAGCTCAAAAATGGGCGCATTGATTTGGAGCGTTATAAAGCATTATGGTCCCAAGACGCGATTCCTCAACAGACTCTTGCGACTCAAGAAGCAACCGTCTCTCAATATGAGGGCACCATTGAAAGCGATCAGGCCCTCATCGACAGCGCGAAACTCAACATCACTTATTGTCATATTACGGCGCCGATTAGCGGTCGTGTGGGGCTGCGCCTCGTCGACGCCGGCAATATTGTTCACGCAAGCGATGCCACTGGGCTCTTGGTGATCACACAGGTTCAGCCGATCACAGTCGTTTTCACCCTAGCGGAAGACTATCTGCCTCCCATCCTCAAAAAATTGAATGCGGGGCAGGAGTTAAGTGTCGATGCTTATGCCCGTGACACGAAAACGAAACTTGCCCAAGGAAGTCTGCTGACAGGCGATAATCAAATTGACCAGACAACCGGCACGCTCAAGTTCAAGGCCATTTTCCCAAATGACGACAACGCGTTGTTTCCCAATCAATTTGTCAATGTCCGCCTTCTTGTTGAAATGAAGCAGGGAGTCACTCTTGTCCCTCCAGCGGCCATTCAGCGCGGTTCGCAGGGAACTTTTGTTTATGTCGTCAAATCCGACCAGACAACGGCGGTGCGTCCTGTGACGGTCGGAACGACGGAGGCAGATGCCGTGGAGGTTCAAAGCGGTTTGTCGCCTGGGGAGATTGTGGTGATTGATGGAGTCGATAAATTGCAGGATAGCAAGGTCGAGCTTCAATTGAAGTCATGGAAGGCTCCTGAAAAGTGAGCTCATGAATCCTTCCAGAATTTTCATTCTGCGACCAGTAGCCACCACGCTGCTGATGATGGCCATTCTGTTGGTGGGAATCGTCGCGCGTCTGCAATTACCTGTTTCCGCACTGCCCCAGGTAGACTATCCGACGATGCAGGTGCTCACCTTTTATCCCGGAGCCAGCCCGGATGTGATGGCATCCTCGATCACTGCGCCGTTGGAGCGGCAGTTTGGACAGGTGCCAGGACTCCAACAAATGACTTCTACCAGTTCTGATGGCAGTTCGGTCATTACGCTTCAATTTAACCTCAAATTGAACATTGATGTTGCTGAGCAGGAGGTTCAACAAGCCATCAATGCGGCACAATCTTATCTGCCTCGTGATCTGCCGAATCCGCCAATTTATAGCAAATCGAACCCCGCGGATGCACCCATCCTGATTCTGGCTCTTACCTCGAAAGTGCTCCCACTCTCAAAAGTTGAAGATCTTGCCGATACGCGCTTTGCCCAAAAAATCTCCCAGTTGCCTGGAGTCGGATTAGTGAGTATCAGCGGGGGTCAAAAGCCTGCCGTGCGGATCCAGGCTAATCCCACCGCGCTCTCCTCCTACGGTCTTAATATGGAGGATATCCGCAGCGTTATTTCTGTTGCGAACATTAACCAGGCCAAGGGGAATTTCGATGGTCCTCAACAGGCTTACCAAATCGGAGCCAATGATCAGGTGCTTTCAAGCGCGGACTATGCGCCGCTGATCATTGCATACCGCAATGGATCCCCTGTGCGATTATCCGATATTGCGGATATTAAGGATGATGCTGAAAACGTCCGACAAGCGGCTTGGATGAATGATATTCCAGCCGTCATTCTGAACATTCAGCGGCAGCCTGGGGCCAATATCATTTCCGTCGTGGACAGCATCAAAAACCTTCTTCCCAGGCTTCGACAGTCCATGCCTTCGTCGATTCAAGTGAGCATCCTGACGGATCGGACGACGACGATTCGCGCCTCAGTGAAAGACGTGCAATTTTCACTCTTACTCACGGTCGCGCTTGTCGTGATGGTGATTTTTCTTTTCCTCCGAAATTTATCGGCGACGGTGATTCCGAGCGTTGCGGTCCCGCTCTCCCTTATCGGCACTTTCGCCGTGATGTATCTTCTGGGTTACAGTCTCAACAATCTTTCGTTGATGGCGCTCACGATTTCGACGGGTTTTGTGGTGGATGACGCCATCGTCATGATCGAAAATATTGTCCGCTACATCGAAGAGGGAGAACCTCCCTTTGAGGCGGCGCTGAAAGGATCCAAGCAAATTGGTTTTACGATTGTTTCATTAACCATTTCTTTGATTGCAGTGCTGATTCCGCTGCTATTCATGGGGGATATCGTGGGAAGACTTTTTCGCGAATTTGCGATCACCCTCAGTGTCACCATCCTTGTTTCCGCCTTTGTTTCACTCACCTTGACGCCCATGATGTGTGCACGTTTGCTCAAGCATCAAACGAAAGAAGAACAGAGCCGATTCTATCAATACTCAGAACATGTCTTCAATGAGGTCATCGCTTTTTATGGGAAGACCCTGAAGTGGGTTCTTGAACGGCAGACTCTTACCCTGTTGGTTGCTGTGGGCACTCTGGCTTTGACTATTCTCTTGTACTTTGTTGTTCCCAAGGGATTTTTTCCGATTCAAGACACGGGCATTATTCAGGGAATATCCGAAGCGGATCAGACGATCTCCTTTCCGGCAATGGCGGAGCGGCAGCAAGAACTGGCCAAAGTGATTTTGAAGGATCCGGCTGTCGAAAGCCTGTCATCCTTTATCGGCATCGATGGAATCAATACCACCCTGAACAGCGGACGAATCCAGATCAACCTGAAACCTTTGGGAGAAAGGAAGGTGAATGCAAGTGATATCATTCGGCGACTGCAGCCCGAACTGGCTCAGGTGTCAGGCATCACGCTCTTTATGCAGCCTGTGCAGGATCTTACCGTTGAAGACAGGGTGAGCCGCACTCAATTTCAATATACGCTTGAAGATCCGGATGCCGCGGAATTAAGCATTTGGGCTTCGCAGCTGCTCGACAAGCTGAAAGCGCTTCCGGTGCTGCGCGATGTGGCGAGCGACCAGCAGAACCTTGGAGCTCGAGCATCTTTGTTCATTGATCGCGACACGGCTTCGCGCCTTGGGATCACGACTCAGATGATTGATGACACGCTTTATGATGCTTTCGGTCAGCGTCAAATATCGACCATGTTCACTCAGTTGAACCAATACCATGTCGTTCTCGAGGTGAACCGAGACTTCCAAAAAGACCCGGGGGATCTGAGTGATATCTACATCTCCCCGCCCGGTCAGGGGGGGGGGTGCCGTTGAGTGCGATTGCCCAGTGGGAACCGGATATCGGTCCGCTTACGGTCAATCACCAAGGCCAGTTTCCCGTGGTGACTCTCTCTTTCAATCTGGCTCCTGGGGTGTCTTTGGGCGAAGCCGTTCAAGTTATTAACAAGACACAGCGAGGGCTTCATATGCCTCCGAGCATCCAGGCTGATTATCAGGGGACCGCTCAGGCTTTCCAATCCTCGCTTTCAAACGAACTGCTTCTGATTCTGGCCGCCGTGGTCACTGTCTATATCGTGCTCGGTGTTCTTTACGAAAGTTACATTCATCCCATTACGATTCTTTCCACCCTTCCTTCGGCCGGGGTGGGTGCCATTCTCGCACTCATCATCTTTCGCAACGATTTGAGTGTGGTCGCCTTGATTGGCATCATCCTGTTGATTGGCATCGTCAAGAAAAACGCGATTATGATGGTCGATTTTGCGCTCGAAGCGGAACGCAAGGAGGGGAAACAGCCGTCCGAAGCGATTTATCAGGCATGCTTGTTGCGTTTTCGCCCCATCATGATGACAACCATGGCGGCGTTACTGGGCGCTCTTCCCTTGGCTCTTGGGTCAGGCACAGGTTCCGAATTGCGCCGGCCTTTGGGTATCACGATCGTGGGGGGACTCCTTCTCAGCCAAGTGCTCACGCTCTATACAACCCCGGTCATCTATTTATGGTTTGATCGCCTGGCGAAGAGACTCTCCCAGGCCCCCGTGGAAAACACGGGCGCTGAGTCCATGATCGTGGATTAAATTCCATGAATATTTCCGAGCCTTTCATTCGAAAACCGATCGCCACGACGCTGCTTACCATTGCGGTGACCCTGGCAGGCATGCTCGCATTTCGGGTCCTTCCCGTTTCCCCTCTGCCGCAAATCGATTTTCCAACGATTCAGGTTTCGGCGGGTTTGACGGGAGCCAGTCCGGAGACCATGGCGTCTTCTGTCGCAACGCCCCTCGAGCGTCAGTTTGCCCGCATTGCTGGCATCACAGAAATGACTTCCCAAAGCAATGTGGGTTCCACGAGCGTGACGTTGCAATTTGACCTTAATCGAAACGTGGATGCCGCCGCGCGCGATGTGGAGGCGGCCATCAACGCCGCGCGCAGTAATTTGCCGCAGGATCTTCCAATCAATCCGACATATCGCAAGGTAAATCCGGCCGATGCGCCGATCCTGATTATCGCCCTGACTTCGGACACTCTTGACAAAGCGAGCATGTATGACGCTGCATCGACCATTCTTCAGCAGAAACTCGCCCAAGTGAGTGGCATCGGCCAGGTCATTGTTGGCGGCAGCTCTTTGCCAGGAGTGCGTGTCGAAGTAAATCCGACCGTCTTAAACAAATATGGCATTGGCCTGGAAGATGTGCGGACGGCGCTTGCGAGCGCCAATGCCAACATGCCCAAAGGACAATTTGCCGATAATCATCGCGTGTGGAATATCGGAACCAATGACCAGCTATTTAAAGCCGTGGACTATCAGCCGCTTATTGTTGCCTACCGCAACGGAGCCCCCGTGCGCGTCGCTGATATTGCTGAAGTGCGTGATTCAGTGGAGGATTTACGCAATGCAGGCTATGCCAACGGCAAGCCGTCCGTTTTGCTGATCCTGTTCCGTCAACCCGGCGCCAACATCATTGGAACGGTGGATCGGGTTCTAGCTTTGATTCCGAGGCTTCAGGCATCGATTCCTCAGGCGATCAAACTTTCGGTGGTGTTGAATCAAACGGTCACCATCCGTGCTTCGGTCCGTGAGGTTGAGCGCGCCTTGATGATTTCGGTCGTTCTGGTGATCCTTGTCGTGTTTGTTTTTCTTAGGAACATTCGAGCCACCTGTATCCCTGGAATCGCGGTTCCCGTTTCGTTGATCGGAACTTTTGGCGTGATGTATTTGTTCGGATACAGCATCGACAATCTCTCGTTGATGGCTCTGACCGTTTCCACGGGATTCGTTGTGGACGATGCCATTGTTGTCCTCGAAAATATCACTCGCTACGTCGAACAAGGCATGAGCTCTCTGGAAGCTACAAAACGGGGGGCAAAAGAAATCGGCTTTACGGTCCTCTCCATGAGTCTTTCGCTGATCGCGGTTTTTATTCCGTTGCTGCTGATGGGAGGGATTGTCGGACGATTGTTCCGTGAATTTGCAATAACCCTCTCTGCCGCCATTTCGGTTTCGTTGATTGTCTCCCTTACAACCACACCCATGATGTGCGCCAAACTCTTGAAAAGACAAGAATTGGATTCTCACGGCCGACTCTATCGTGCCTCCGAATCCATTTTTAATGGCGTCTTAAGGGGTTACGAGAGAAGTCTCAAGGTCGTCCTTCGTCATTCGTTCATTACCTTTCTTGTGGCCGTATTCACCGTGGCGTTGAACATTTGGCTTTTTATGTACGTTCGGAAAGGATTTTTCCCGGAACAAGACACGGGACGCCTCAATGGGTCCATACAGGCCGACCAGTCCACCTCGTTTCAAGCGATGCAAAAACGTCTATTGCAGATGATCACCATCGTTCTTGCAGATCGGGCGGTGGACACTGTTACCGGGTTTACCGGAGGTGGAACTCTCAATACGGCCCGTCTTTTCATTTCTTTGAAGCCGCTGGAACAGCGAAAAGTCAGCGTGGGTACGGTGATCGCGCGCTTGCGCCCCAAGCTGGTAAAAATACCTGGCGCGACGCTTTATCTTCAAGCCACCCAAGATCTCCGCATTGGTGGACGAATGAGCAACGCTGCGTATCAGTTCACGATGCAGAGTGATAATCTCGATGAACTCATCGCATGGGCCCCTCGCATGCTTCAACAAATGCACACGATTCCGATCATCGCCGATGTGAATAGCGACCAGCAGAACAAAGGACTCCAGGAAGTGTTGGAATATGATCGAAACTCGGCAACACGCCTTGGAATCTCTTCGCAGGTAATCGACTCGACGCTCTATGACGCTTTTGGCCAACGTCAGGTATCCACCATCTACACTCGCCTGAATCAATATCACGTGGTCATGGAAGTGGCTCCGCCTTTCTGGCAGAGCGTGCAGTCGCTAGGCGACATCTACGTGCGCTCCTCGAATGGAACGGAGGTTCCGCTGAGCGCTTTTACCCATTACGCTTCTGCTACCGCGCCTTTAGCGGTCAATCATCAAGGTCAGTTTCCTGCGATTACGATCTCATTTAATCTCACTCCAAACGTAGCTTTGGGCGATGCGGTGAAAGCCATTGAAGCCGAGGAAAAAAAAGTCGGTCTTCCACCTACGGTTCACGGCACCTTTCAAGGCACGGCACGCGCTTTCCAGGATTCCCTTCAAAATGAGTGGTTACTGATTGTCACCGCGCTTGCCTCGGTCTACATCGTGCTCGGGATCCTCTATGAAAGTTACATTCATCCAATCACCATTCTTTCCACACTCCCATCGGCCGGTGTTGGCGCCGTGCTTGCGCTCATGCTTTGCAACACGGAACTCAGCATCATCGCGGTGATTGGAGTTATTCTCCTTATTGGTATTGTTAAGAAAAACGCGATTATGATGGTCGATTTTGCGCTTGCCGCAGAACGCTCTGAAAAGAAGACCCCTCGAGATGCCATCTATGAGGCATGCCTTCTGCGTTTTCGCCCCATCATGATGACGACCATGGCGGCGTTATTTGGCGCTCTTCCTTTGGCCCTTGGCACCGGCACCGGGTCCGAACTTAGGCGTCCGCTTGGCATTACGATTATCGGCGGTCTCATTGTGAGTCAGATGCTTACCCTCTATACGACGCCTGTTGTTTATCTTTATCTTGACCGTTACAGTCTCTGGTGGAAAAGGTTCCGCCACAAGGATCATGACAAAAAGGGATTGGTCGGCGTGGAAGCTTAAGCCCATGGAACGAGGACGTTAAAAAACATGAATGCAAGAGTTGAAACTTTCCTCAATCAATTTCCGAAATCGTGTGTCATCGCTTTCGCCGGTTTGTTGTTTTTTTTAAGTTCCTGCTCGGTTGGACCCAATTATTCGAAGCCTGAAGCCCCGGTTTCCCCGGCTTATAAGGAGGAAGGGAGTGACGCTTCTCAGGGGCCGCAGTGGAAAGAAGCAAAGCCCAGCGATGGGGAGATCCGCGGACAATGGTGGGAGATCTACAACGACACGCAACTCAATGCGTTGGAGGAACAGGTTGATATTTCCAACCAGAATGTTCTCGCTGCTGAAGCCCAATTCCGAGCCGCACGTGCGGCGGTGAAAATCGCGAGGGCAGGGGCATACCCCACGTTAAATGCCTCGCCTTCGATCACGAAGTCTCGTTCCTCGTCGACTCTCGTCACAGTCCCGCCTGCCCCATCTTCGACGGCTGGCACAGCGGGCCGTTTCAATGGGGTTCAGACGGATTACAACTTGCAGGCGGAGATCTCCTACATCCCCGATATTTGGGGCAATATCCGTCGTACCGTGGAACAGAGCTCGACTTCGGCACAGGCTTCTTTTGCGGATCTTGAGAACGCTCGTTTGTCCTATCATGCCCTGTTAGCACAGGATTATTTTGGATTGCGTGGGCTCGATGGCCAGAAACAGTTGCTCGAAACGACGGTTGAATCCTATCAAAAATTTATCAAGCTGACAAACGACCGCTATCAAAGCGGCATCGCCTCGCGGGCGGATGTGGCCCAAGCGGAAGCCCAGCTTGATACGGCGCGTGCGCAGCTCATTGATGTGGGGATTCAGCGTGCCCAATTCGAACACGCCATTGCGATCCTGATCGGAACGCCCCCTTCACAATTTTCAATACCGTCAGCTCCATTTACCGGAACGCCTCCTTCCATACCGGTGGGCGTTCCTTCCGATTTGCTTGAGCGGAGGCCGGATATCGCGGGAGCTGAAAGACGCATGGCGGCGGCCAATGCCGGGATTGGAGTCGCCATAGCAGCCTATTTCCCCACGTTGACTCTCACGGCGACTGCTGGAGTTGAAAGCTTCCAACTCACTCAATTGTTATCGGAGCCGAGCACCTTTTGGTCCCTTGGAGCCTCGGTTGCGCAAAACATTTTTGACGCTGGAAAACGCCATGCTCAAGTCGAGCAGGCCCGAGCATCCTATCAGGCCACCGTAGCAAATTACCGGCAGACGGTGCTCACTTCGTTTCAGCAGGTAGAAGACAATTTAGCGGCGCTGCGTCTTCTTGAAGAAGAGGCTCTCGTCCAAAACGCTGCCGTCAAGGCTGCCGAGCAGTCGCTCACTGTTTCTACTGCCCAGTACAAAGAGGGCATTCAAAGTTATCTTCAGGTTATCGTTGCCCAGACCACCGCATTGAGTGACGAATTGAATGCTGTCAATATCCTCACTCGTCGCATGACAAGCAGCGTTCTTCTCATCGAAGCTTTAGGCGGCGGATGGGATGTTTCAAAATTACCAACGACACACGATGTCTCGATTCTTCCATCAAAAGAGACGGAACCATCCAAGGGTTCAAAGGATGAAAAGTAAAATCATTTCAAATTCGACTGGACCGAGAGAGATGACAATCCCGCAAGGAGTCTGACGATAAACGTGTGGCTTGCTGTTGCTTTTCCGGATCATCCATTCTTTGTGTTGCTCCGTTTTCAACCCAGGGTTGATTATTTTGAAAATCGGTCCAGATTCAAGGGGATGCATCGAACAGCTCTCATGATTGCGGCATTTATCTTTTCTGCGAGCCTTGCAATTCAAGGATGGGCGCAAATGCCGGTTTCGCCTCCTGCACCCACAGGGGCATTGCTTTCCGATGCTCAGCTCGATCAGTTGCTCGGTCCCATTGCGCTTTATCCAGATCTTTTGATCGCGCAGATTCTGCCCGCCGCCACGCAGCCTAGTGAAGTGGTGCTGGCCGATCGTTATGTGAGCAATGGCAATGACCCGAACCAGATTGATGCGCAGCCTTGGGACGCGAGCCTCAAAGCGCTTGCCAGGTATCCTAATGTGCTGAAATGGATGGATGACAACCTTGCTTGGACGACCGAGCTGGGACAGGCTTTTCTCAATCAGCAGGAGGATGTCATGAATTCGATCCAACGCTTGCGAGCTCAGGCCCAGGCTCTCGGAAATTTGCAAGCAACTCCACAGGAAAATGTCATTGCAGACGATGGTTACATTGAAATCGTTCCTTGCGACCCTCAGCTGATTTATGTGCCTGTGTATCAGCCGGATTTGGTCTATTCCCAGCGTTGTTATGGGGGCTCCTTCATAACGTTTGGCATCGGTGCCTCATTCGGGGCATGGTTGGATCACGATTTCGATTGGCATCAACACCATATCGTTGTTTGGAATCATGATCATCCGCGCCCAAACGATTGGAATCAACATCCTGGCCAGCATTCTCAGCAGACAAGTCAAGCTGCCCAAGCTGTCTGGCAGCCTCGCAGCCGAGCAGCTGTTTCAACCACAAATCGGGGAGATCGAGGTTGGGCGGGCTCGGATGTTCATGCAGCAGCTCCGAGAGTCAACCGAGCTGTGGCACCATCTGGGGAGGGGCGTGGAGCTTCCATCCAGTCCGTTCAACATTCGGCGCCTAGTGTGGAGCGATCTGCGACCATATCCAACCGACAGCCTTCTGCGAACGCGTTGATTGGCATTCATAATAGCGCTCATGACACCCATCAGTTCAGCCAACGCGGCCAGGTAAGCCGCCAGGCGATGAAAGCGCCGGCGGCGCCTGTTCGCTCAGTGGACCAATCCTACCCCAAAAAAGGTTCCAAGCGATGAAAACGTGCCATGCTTCATGTCTGCGATCTGGGAGGACTCATGCCCCGAGGCTCATCCTCACGGTCTTTATTCTGATCTCATCCATGAGTTTGTTTGCAGCAAATGAACAGAGGTTCAACTCTCCCGAAGAAGCGGTGGCCGCCTTAGTGGCCGCAGCCAAGGTCAAAGATACCAAAAGTCTGCACGCTATTTTTGGGCCTACGGGACATGAACTTATTTCGGCCGACGCTGTTCAGGCAACCGAAGAGTTTCAAACGTTCGTTCAACGCCTCACAGAGAAAACGGATCTTGTTCACGAATCGGATGCCAAAGTGGTGCTCCAATTAGGCGCTGACGGTTGGCCGTTTCCGATTCCTCTCGTAAAACAGGATGGACAATGGTTTTTCGATACAGAAGCGGGCAAAGAGGAGATCCTCAATCGTCGCATTGGCCTCAATGAACTAGGCGCGATCCAGGTCTGCCGAGCTTATGTGGACGCCCAGCGAGAATATGCCGCCAAGGACCGAAATGGTGACGAAGTGCTCGAATATGCACAGCAGCTTCGCAGCACCCCGGGTTCATATAATGGTCTCTATTGGAAGGTACAACCAGGAGAAGAGCTCAGTCCCTTGGGCCCATTGATTGCGCAAGCTTCCATGGAGGGGTATCGTCATCAGAGCAAGATCATGTCTGAAAGACCGTCAGCCTATCACGGTTACTATTTTAAGATCTTAACCAAAGAGGGGGCGCATGCTCCTGGCGGCAAGTATGATTACGTCATTAATGGCCATATGATCGGCGGTTTCGCGTTCGTGGCATGGCCGGAGGAATGGGGAAATTCAGGCGTGATGACTTTTATTGTGAACCAACAAGGAAAGATCTATGAGAAAAATCTGGGGCCAGAGACCTCTTCGAGTGCAACAGCAATGACGACTTACGACCCGGATAAAACATGGACGCTGACCAAAGAAAATTAATGGATGCGGCGGATCCTGTTCTTAGAGACAGCTCGGATGCAAATTTCTGACATGATCCTGGCAATGGATCACGGATCAAAATCCTAGCCGATGCTTAATTGGCTCGCGCCTGCTGAAACGCTTTGTCAAAAGCGGCTTCTCCGTTGACTCCATAGGCCGCGACGAATCCTTTGCGAAATTGCTCATAGTCCTCATTAGAAGCCTTGGTGACGTTGGCTTTCAAATAGTCGATAAACTGGTCTCGGGTAGCCACATCCTCACGCAGATCTTTGGCCCAATCATGTCCCAATAGTCTAAAACTATGGGATCGTGAGGGTTCCATTCTCACAGAAGGCGCTGCCACAGGCTCTTGATAAACCACCGGAGCCGGGGAGGGTTGAACCACGACGGGATCAGGTGCTACGACGACATAATTGGGATAGTAGGGATAGGAGTAATAGTAATAAGGCCGAGGTCCTACAATGGCATCCGTAATGACGGCGCCGGCCACCAAGCCTCCAAAAAACCCAGGAAATCCCCAACCCCGACCATGGTATTCATGCCCATGCCCGTGATCCGCAAAGGCAGGCGTGCACAATATCAAGGTTGACAAACCGACACCTGCTGCAAAATGGAGTCTTTTCATACGAATATTCCTAAAGGAGTGATCTTATCTTAATAGAAGTGATCCTTTAAGCCATCAAAAGATACACTAAATTTCCCCTTAAATAAAGCGAGCAAACGCTTGTTATCACAGATTGTCCACTCATTGCGATGAACCTTAAGCTGGCGGAGGAGGTGAGATTCGAACTCACGGATGGGTTTCCCCATCGCTCGATTTCAAGTCGAGTGCCTTAAACCGGGCTCAGCCACTCCTCCACAAGTGGAAACAACAAATCGCCGTTGTGGCCCAGCCCTAAATGATATAACAAGGGGCGGGTGAGATCTGCTGCTTCGCCATGGGATTGATTATGCTCTCTTCAAGAAGGGCGGCAAGCAAATCTAAAATCGCTCCATTTCCCCCCGCCGCAAGACGGCTCCTCTTTGGGCAGGGCCCACGAAAAAGCCCTTGGGATTGCCAAGGGCTTTTAAAGTGTGCAGCTGTGATGAAACTGCCTTGCTGTCGATTACGGTGACCCGGAGACCGTTTTTGTTTCGGTCTTGAGATTTGCAAAGCGTCAGCTGCAGCCGCTTAAGAACCTAACTGGTTTTTGAGACCAGCCAGCAGCCACATGGGAAGAGAGATGGGAACTCCTTCCGATTGTGCTGAAATGGGTTCCTCCTGAGCAGGAAGAATGAACCGTTTCGTATGAATCCGCGTTGTAGGCCGGCTATTGAGGTATACACGGGTCTTTACACGTGGGCACGACATGGCTTGCCGCCACTGATCATAGTGATGGGCTTTCCAGTCAAACATGGACGTGGCTAGACCAATGTCCCGACCCGCCTTTTCACTTTCCAACCATTTATGGCGCAGGATTTCCTCGATAGGAGGAGTGGGACTTCCAAAGGTTTCATGCAGGATCTCCTGCACGTCACGTTGGGTATATTTATCTACATTAGGATACATGCGCGTTAGTATAGCAAAAGAGGTGCCAGTTGCAAACTTCCCAATGAAACATTTATATGACGTAATTGAGACAATACGGCACATTTTTGAATCAAAAATGTCTCTTTTCGTCCAGTGGGGATGTCTCGATTTGCTCACCAAGATCTGTCGGTTTTTTTCGTGGAAAGCCGATTCCGCGCTTCGATTTTTGAATGAAATCGAGCAAATGGTTCACTTCATAAATCAGTTCATTTTCCCGAAGCTGTTTCATTCCCTGACTGAGATTCAGGCCTCCATGAAAAAGGGTTGCATAGGCAGCTTTGAGTTTGGACCGATGCTCCAGGGAGATGTCGGATCGCTTCAACCCGACTGAATTAAGACCGACGAGTTCATTGTTTTCGACCGTCATGCAGTAGGGAGCCACGTCCTTGCTGATGCGGGAAAGTCCGCGGATCATGGAGCGTGTGCCGATGCGGCAATGCTGATGGACAACGGCGCCTCCGCCAACAAAGGCGAAGTCCTCAATTTCCACATGACCGCCGAGAAGCACCGCGTTCGCCAGAATCACGTGGTTTCCAAGAAGGCAGTTGTGGCCCACGTGACAATGGGCCATCAGGAAATTGTGATCGCCGATCCGGGTTTCAGAGCCTTCGGCCGTACCGCGATGAATCGTGACATGTTCACGGATCCGGTTCCGATTTCCGATGACGAGGAATGTTTGAGCGTTTTTGTAAGAGAGATCCTGCGGGGCATCGCCCAGCACGCAGCCGGCATGGATGTCGTTTTCTTCTCCGATCGTCATATTACCGGTGAGATGACAGTGGGGGCCGATCCGGCATCCAGCACCCACGCGCACGCCTTCATCGATCACGCTATAGGGGCCGACCATGGCGGTCTCGTGGACTTCCGCTTCGTGATGGATCACGGCCGTGGGATGAATGAGAGAGTTCAAGAAGAAAGGATGCGCTTAAGTTGCGCAGACAGCGAGTATGAATTCCTGCTCCTGTCCGGCGGGAGTGAGCATGTGCGGGTTTGCTCCAAGCAGGAGGGTCTCGCCTTCGTCAGCGTGAACATGTTCCTGCGCACCCGAGTCGATTTGGATTGAGCCTCTCAACATATGCAGAACAGCCGGTTTTCCCCCGAAACCCATGGCTTCTTTGAGACGGAAGTGGTGCACACTGAAAGAATCGCAGTGGGCGAGGAGGCTTGATTGGTTGGCCTCATTTTCTTGAGATTCGACTTCAGGCAAAACGAGAGATGGTTCGAAATCTTGGAAATTGGTGCAGAGAAGCGTCTGCTCGATATGCAGTTCTCGCGGCTTTCCGTCAAGGCCGACATGGCCCCAATCATAAACGCGATAAGTCGTGTCGGAATTTTGCTGGATTTCGAGGATGAGACAACCCGCATCAATGGCGTGAATGCGTCCCGAAGGGATGAACATGGCATCGCCACGTTTCACCTTCAGGCGATGAATCAGGGGTTCAAGCGTTTGATTTTTCAATTCCGTCTCGAATTGTTCGCGGGTCACGCCTTTTTTCAAGCCGGCCATGAGCGCTGCGTGCGCTTGCGCTTCGAGGAGATACCATATTTCAGTTTTCGGTTCGCCTTTGAGTTGAGATGCGACGGAGACGGGAGGGTGGACCTGGAGCGACAGGCGTTGGGCGGCGTCGAGCAGTTTGATCAGAAGGGGAAAACGCTGGCCGCGAGTCCATGGGATGCCCATGATTTTTTCGCCATGTTCATCGAGAAGCCAGCGAATCGTTTTGCCAGCGCACGCGCCATCCGCTATCACGCTCTCATCACCTTCGCGATCGGATAGTTCCCAGCTCTCACCAATCTTCTTGCCGTGGGGGGCCTGGGCATGGTTCGGAACATCGGAGATAGCGCCATTACCCCATGGGCGTTCCTTGTAAATAGGTTGAAATTTAAATACGGATTGCTTCATATCTACTTCTTTGCCAATGGCTTGCGCGCGAGGGTAATCCTTGCCCCCTAAGCTGCATTGGTGCATAAACTTCTCTTCATACAAATGGCGAAACAAGCAAAAAACGCGCTGACACGGGAGCTTTCCGGAATCATCTATTTGTCCATTACCATTTTATTGGCATGTTCTTTTTATTCGTACGACCCAAAGGACGTCCATGGCACTCGGAGTGCGGCTGACATGCATAACTGGTTCGGATTTTTTGGGGCTTACCTTGCCTACATTCTCTATAGTTGCATTGGGTGGGCTGCAAACCTTCTTCCTCTGATCTGCTTATATCTTGGCGTCGCGGCCTTGTTTCGAATGGACTACCGTCTCAAAGCGAGCGCCCTTTGGATGCTTGCCTTTGTGCTCGGATTCTCCTGCCTTTTGCAGGTGATTGTGGCGAATGAGGTGGCTTGGGCGACGAAAAACAACAATCTGGGAGCTCGATGGGATAATCCGACAAGAGGCATTGCGGGGATGTGGGGATATTGGGCCGGAACACGTGTTTTTCAGACCATCTTCGGACAGATCGGATCTGTCGTCACTTTTTTGTTGGTGAGTGGCGCAAGTCTTTTCATGGCGCTCCAGATTCATCCTCGGGCGATCTACGTTTGGGTTTCCGATCAATTGCGGCAGCGAAAAGTTCAAAAGCGCGAGGAAGCGTTGCGGAGTGGAGATATCAAAACAGTCTTGCGCACCCGTGAGCAGGAAATTGCGGAGCGCCAGCGTCTGATCGAGCGCGAGTTGTCACGTCGCGGCAAGAAGATGCCTCCCGAAACAAAGGCAGGGGAGCGCAAGGACGAACCTTTGGGCCCGGGGGAAGAAGAGAGGGCCCCGTCGTTGTTTCCGGATGAAAGGATGGAATCGAAGCCGGAGAAGCAGGAATACAAAATCAATCGTCCGACCAAGGCGAAAGCGGCCTTGAAGCCGCAACCGCAGCCGACCGCGATGGGCCCCTACTCGTTGCCGCCGCATGATTTGCTTCGAGGGGCAGCGGAAGATGTGCTTCTCGATACAAAAGAAGAAATTTCCATTCGGGGCGCCATTATCGAAACGACCCTGCGCGATTTTGGAATCCACGTTCGCATGGGGGAGATCACGCAAGGCGCTACGATCACCCGGTTTGAAGTGGTTCCTTCGCCCGGAGTGAAGGTCGAACGCATCGTCAATTTGCAGAACAACCTTTCGCTCGCTCTCAAGGCCGACAAAGTGAACATCCTGGCTCCTGTGGCGGGCAAAGGAACCGTGGGCATCGAAGTGGCGAACACTTCGAAAGCGGCGGTGCTGATTCGCGAATTGATCGAGAGCTCGGAGTTCCAGAATTCGCGCGCAAAAATCCCGCTCGCTATTGGGAAGGATGTTTATGGAAAAACGCTGATCGCCGATCTCGCCGAAATGCCGCACCTGCTCATCGCCGGATCGACGGGATCTGGAAAGTCCGTCTGCATCAATGCGATCCTTTCGAGCATCCTCTACAAATTTTCACCAGACGAGATTCGCCTCATCCTGATTGATCCCAAAGTGGTGGAGCTTCAAATCTACAACACGCTGCCGCATTTGGTTGTGCCGGTCGTGAGCGATCCAAAGAAGGTGATCGTCGCGTTGCGTTGGGTGATCCGCGAAATGGAGAAACGCTATGCGATCATGGCGAAAGTGGGTGTTCGCAATATCGCCGCTTTCAATGCGCGTTCGAAACAGTCCAAGGCTGCGGTCAAAGAGGAGCCATCGAAAATCGAGGAATCGGAAGATGAGACCCAGCAGATGTTGCTTCCCGAAGAGAAGGTGGTCATCCCGGAGAAACTACCCTACATCGTCGTCTTTATCGATGAACTGGCGGACCTGATGTTGACGGCGCCGGTGGATGCCGAAGACGCCATCACACGCATCACGCAGATGGCCCGCGCCGCAGGCATTCATCTCATTGTCGCGACGCAGACACCGCGCGCGGACATCGTCACGGGGACCATTAAAACGAATTTACCGTCCAAGATTTCATTTCGCGTGGCATCCAAGATCGATTCGCGTGTCATTCTGGACGAAAACGGTGCTGAAAACCTGCTCGGCAAGGGCGATATGTTTTACAAGTCGTCCGACTCCTCGGTGCTCGTGCGCGCCCAGGGAGCCTTCATTTCCGATGATGAAGTGAGATGTATTGTGGATTTTTGCGGAAAACAGGCGCCGGCACTTTATGACACCGAAATCCAGGAAAAGCTCTCGAAACCTGCACAGGTAGAGGGGGAGGCGAGCGATGAGGACGAGGAGTTAATTGAAAAATGCATTCAGGTGATCCGTCAAGAAGGGCGCGCTTCGACCTCGCTGTTGCAGCGGCGTCTACGCCTCGGATACACGAGGGCAGCGCGCGTCATGGACGCGCTTGAGGAGCGGGGGGTGGTGGGCCCCGCCCAGGGAGCGAAGGATCGGGAGATCCTGATCCGTCTCGAGGGTGCTCCCGAAGAAGGTTGATATCCAAAGAATGCCGAATGGCTTATTCCAAAATGGTATGTCCTTCTCACGTCGGATGTTTTTCGTTTTGCATTTTCGCATAATTTTTCACAAGGTGTTGAATCATGGCATCCATTGGTGAAACATTGCGCGAGGCGCGGAAGAAGAAGGGCATCTCCGAAGAGGCTGCATCGAAGGCACTTCGGATCAAGCTTGATCGGCTGCAGGATCTCGAAGAAGACCGCTACGACCAGTTTCCCGCCTTAGTCTATGTGCGCAGTTTTCTCCGTCATTATGCAGACTATCTCGGCATCGACGGCGCCCCCTTGCTCCAACAATTTTCAGAGCATGTTCCGCAGCCTGAGCAAAAGGCAGTCTTCGAAATCACCGAAGACCAGCGTGCCCGTTCTCCGATGCAACGCCATGTATCGGCTTCCAACTCGGCGACTCCTCTGACATCCACAGGACGGACCGTGGTGATCGCCACCCTGGCGGTGTTGGCAGTTGCAGGGGCATGTGCTTATTGGATCATGAAAATGCCGCCTCCTGCCGCTCTGAATCCTTCCGCCCCGGAATCCTCCAATCCGGCAACAAACTCCGCCCCGGCTTCCTCCAGTTCCGACGTGTGGCAGCCTCCTGCCCAGACTTCGGTCCCTGCTGTCGCTCCTCTTTCGTTAAGCACCAATTCGCTTCCGGAGCTCCATCATAGTCCATGAAGCGATCCGTTCATTTGTTGAGCTTGGGCTGCGCCAAAAATCTGGTCGACTCGGAAGTGATGCTCGGGATTCTTGCCAAGGAGGGGCATGCCATTGAGGCGAGTCAGGAGGATGCAGACATCGTGATTGTAAACACGTGCGGTTTTGTCGAAGGATCGAAGCAAGAATCGATCGACGCTATTCTTGAGGCGAACCATTTGCGCTCTACCCGGCCCGGACAAAAATTGCTCGTTGCCGGCTGCATGGCTCAACGGTACGCGAAAGATCTTCAGAAGGAATTGCCTGAAGTGAGCGGCTTTATCGGCATCAATGAGGTTCCCCGCATCCATGAAATCCTCAAGCAGCTTGATGAAAAGGATGCGGATGTGAAGCCGGATGTCCTTGTCGAGACGGCCCCGTCTTTTGTCACGCGCAAGCCCAACTATCTCTACGATTTCGCAACGCCGCGCTACCAGCTCACCCCGGCGCATTATGCCTATTTGAAAATCGGCGAGGGATGCAATCATCCTTGTGCTTTTTGCTCGATTCCGATCATGCGAGGCCGCCATCGCAGCCGCACGATCGAAGATGTGGTGGAAGAGGCTCGCTCCCTCGTGCGCCGAGGGGTGAAGGAGTTGCTCCTCATTTCCCAGGACACGACCTATTTTGGCAAGGATTTGCAGGTGTCCGATGGGCTGGGAGAGTTGCTCAAGCGTCTGAACGCGATCGATGGCGATTTTTGGGTGCGCATTCTTTATACGCATCCCGCGCATTGGAACGAGAGGCTGATGGATGTCATGGCCGCGTGCCCGAAGGTTTGCCGCTACATCGATATTCCGTTGCAGCACATTCACGATGACCTTCTCTTGCGCATGCGGCGGGAAACCTCGCGGGCGCATATCGAGTACATTCTCGCGCAGCTTCGTTCGCGCATCCCGAGCATCGCGATTCGCACAACCTTCATTGTGGGATTTCCAGGCGAGACGGATGCACAGTTCGAAAGTCTTTATGAGTTCATAGGGCAGGCGCGTTTTGAGCGTTTGGGAGTTTTCGAATATTCCCAGGAAGAAGGCACCGTGGCAGGACGCATGGACAATCAGTTGCCTTCGAAGGTGAAAAAGACGCGCCGCGAGCGCCTCATGGCGTTGCAGCAACAAATTTCCTCGGAGATCATGGCATCCAAAGTGGGTCACACGCTTCGGGTTCTCGTCGAAAAACAAGGGGACCGACATGTGGGGCGCACCGAAGCAGATGCTCCTGAAATTGATGGCCGCGTTCTGCTTAAGGGCAAAGGTTGGAGGACGGGAGAGTTCCAACAGGCCCGTATTGTTGAGTCGAAGGAATACGATCTTATCGCGGAAGTCGCAAACACGTGACATGTTTTGAGTGTTGAGAAGCCGTCTTTTTCCAAGACTGGCATTGACTGTGCTTCGAGAATGGCTATCACCCTAGGGGGAGATGAACCTGCCGAACAAGATCACGCTGATGAGACTGCCTCTCGCAGCGGTTTTTTTCGTCTTTTTCTTTGATCAGCCTTTGCCTTACCTCTTTCCGTCGCTTCATCCGACGCCTTATCATCACACGATCGCATTATGGTGTTTCGTCTTTGCTTGTGTTTCTGATTGGCTGGACGGCCATCTCGCACGCAGCACCAATCAGGTGACGAATTTCGGAAGGCTTTGGGATCCTATCGCCGATAAAATCTTGGTCACTTCCGCATGGGTGACGCTCGTGGCGAACCATGCGATGCCGGCTTGGATCGTTCTCGTGCTCCTTTCCCGAGATTTCGCGGTTTCCGGCCTGCGCATGACGGCCGCGCAGCTCGGTGTCACATTGGCTGCGGAAACGGGTGGAAAGGTGAAAACGGTGACGCAGCTTTTCACGATTGGTTTCCTCTGTTCGCACTATGCGTTGATTCAGGATTTCGATGTCAAACTGACGGTCCCAGGATATTATTGGTTTGAAGTCTGGATTCTCTATCCGGCGTGCGTATTTACCAGCCTCTATTCAGGCGCCGAATATTTCCGGAAAAATTGGGCGCTTTTGAAAGATTGAAGGGAAGCCTCTCAGGTTTCTAGCTTGACACTTGATGTCTTCAGTGACGAACTGATGGGATTGAAGCTCTTCGGGGCCCCAGTCCAAACCCCTTATGCCTTGGCTTATCCTGATTTCAGAAGGTACCCACCGCAACGCATATCCTTTGCCTAAGGCAAGCTTCACTCTTGGGCGCGATCCGACTTGCCAGCTCTATCTTGCCGGGGCTTCCGTTTCCCGACATCACGCGACCATTCTTTGGGATCCTCTCGGGAACTTTGTCATTCGAGATGATGGAAGCACGAATGGAACATATGTCAATGGCGAGCGAATTCATCGCGAAGCATTGAAGGATCACGATACAATTCGTGTGGGGGACTACCTTTTTCTTCTGGATCTTTCCGAGAAACGAAAACTTCCTCCCGCCTCCAAGCCGAAGATCCTCATTCCGTCTGATTCGCAAGATTTGGCCGGGGCGACTCGCGTCTTGGCGCGTCCTGATGAAAAGGTTTCGGGTCTTTCCCAGCGACTCAACCGAAAGACGCTTCTCATTTCGTTTGGCGCTGCGTTCGCTTTTTTTTGGATTGTTGTTCTTGCTTTTGCCATTCCTTATTTTTCGAAGCAGCGCAGAGCCGAATCGTCTTTGTCGAACTCCTTAACGTCGAACCTATCAGCCCTTTCATCTCCCCAAATTGCTTCCACGATGGGACTCCTTCAGGGTAAATGGACTTGGTCCCCGAGTCCCGAGGGGCGCGCCGTCCTTTATTCGACGATGGCGAGGATGGACACGCTGCGCCTGGGAGCCGTCAACAAGGTGAAGGACAAGCAAAAGGCGATTGAGGAATTCCGAAATGCCTGGGAACATGGTGTCGTCGTTTATGAGCCCCTTTTTGAGCGGATTGAGCAGGATGAAACGCAGAGTGACATGGTTCATTTCGTCCTCGAAGACGCGTTGACGAAGCCGACGTTCTGGGATTTCAACAGTACCGTGGTTCCTGAAAAACAGGCAGTGCTTGGCATGTTTTATACACCAGGGATCACGAACACCCTCTATTATGTTCGCAATCCGAAGCTAGCCTCCAAGATTCCAAAGTTCAACGAGCCGGAGTTTCCCTGGCGAATGGGCGAGCATGGAATTCAATACTCCATTGCGGGACTGCCTGTGAACCTGCTGCATGACGTTGGAAAGCTTCGATGGATGGTTTTGTTGAAGATTAATCCGATCGTCTCCAAGCTGACGATTCACACGATCGAAGGGGATTTGTTTCGCAACATTCCGAGGGAATATCCATTGAGCGTGTTTCCTGCCGAAGTTCTCGCGCAGGTGCTCTATCTGGATTCTGCCTCCGCGCCTTTGCAGGTGCGCGTGAACAAGGCATTGCCTTGGGATGACGATCCCCAGGTCGTCGCCAATCTCATCACCACCTATTTTAAAAACATTCTTTCCCAGAAGCCTCAAACACCGATGGAAATTCCCAGTGTGTTCACTCTGGTTTCGTCCGACACGAAATCGAAATAAGGCCCCTTGCCGTGCCAGCAAAAGCTTGAGTCCGTGTGCCTGATGCGCCAGTCATTCAAGGATGAAAGCTTTTCTTCGTTACGACCGACGGCAACCGGATGAACTGCGTCCCTTTAGGATTCAAAAAAACATCGCTCCGAATGCGGCCGGATCCGTGCTGGTGTCGACGGGCAACACTCAAGTCATTTGCGCGGTGAGCATCGAGTCGAATGTGCCGCGTTGGATGAAGGAGCAGAAGATGAGCGGAGGCTGGCTGACGGCCGAATATTCCATGCTTCCGTATTCGACGGGAGACCGAAAACCGCGCGATATTTCGCGTGGGAAGCTCGATGGACGTTCGCAGGAAATTCAGCGGCTGATTGGGAGATCTCTTCGTGCGATTATCGATCTGGAAAAACTGGGACAACGAACGCTTTGGGTGGATTGCGATGTTTTACAGGCGGATGGAGGCACGCGCACGGCTGCCATCACGGGTGCTTATATTGCGCTTGAGCTCGCGATGCAGCAGCTCATGAAAGAAAAGGCGTTTGCCGAGAGCCCGATCCGGGATTCCGTGGCTGCTGTCAGCGTCGGGATCGTCGAGCGGAGACCTCTTCTTGATCTTTCCTATATCGAGGACAAAGATGCTTCGGTCGACATGAACGTTGTCAAGACGGGCAGCGGGAGGTTTATCGAAGTGCAGGGCTCGGGCGAAGAAGCCACCTTTTCTCCGAAGGAAATGAGCAGCATGCTGCGCCTTGCCGGGAAAGGGATTGTGCAGCTCCTTAAGGCGCAGAAAAAATATATCTGATCCAACGCCCGATTAGCCGCGGATCATGTGGCAAAACATCGCGTCGCGCAGTTTCGGTTCAAACCACGTGCTTTTGGGGGGCATGATCCCGCCCTGGTCGGCGATCGACATGAGATCTTCGATCTGAGTGGGAAACATGGAGAATGCGACGGCCCAGTCGCCGCTGCGCACGAGTTTTTCGAGTTCGTCTGTTCCTCGAATTCCGCCCACGAAGCTGATGCGATCAGAAGTCCGCGGGTCGTCGATGTTTAGGAGTGGCCCAAGCATCTGTTTCTGCAGGAGAGAAACGTCGAGCTGTCCCGTGGTATTCTCTCGGTCCACGAAATCTTTGTTCCATTCAAAAACATGCCAGATATCATTGAGGAAGAGCGTGATCTCATGTTTTTTCGAGGGGCTGGGCTGGTGCTGAATGCGGAGCGTGCCGCATTCGCGAATCCGCTCGATAAAGCGATCCAGACCCAGGCCGTTCAGGTCTTTCACCACGCGATTATAGGGAAGGATTTGCATCTGATTGTGAGGAAAAATCACCGAAAGGAAGGAGCTCGAACTTGAAGTTTTAAGTTTTTTCCAGACACGAACTGCGGCCGCGCTACGGTGATGTCCGTCCGCAACGTAAAGCGCCGGAACACCGGCGAATTCACGTTGAATCAACTGGATGTCAGCTTGTTGGGAAATCGTCCAGGAGGTGTGGCGGATTCCATCGGTCGCATTGAAATCGACGTCAGGTTTCTCCGCGATTTTTTTTATGACGAAGGCGTCGATGGAAGCTCGTGCGCGATAGGTTAGGAAAACGGGGCCTGTCTGGGATTGGAGAGTTTCAATGTGGCGTACTCGGTCGTCCTCTTTGTCCGGACGGGTAAGCTCATGTTTTTTGATGATGTTTTTTTCGTAATCTTCACAACTGGCCGCGGCAACAAGGCCAATTTGTACGTGCTTGCCCATGATTTGGCGATAGAGGTAAAAGCAAGGTCGTGCTTCCAGAAAAAGAGCCTTGTCGGCAATGAGCTTCTCGAAGTTTTCTTTCCCCTTGGCGTAAACCCGCGGGTCATCGAGGTGGATGGAGGGATCAAGGTCGATTTCCGGTTTCGAGACGCGCAGGAAGCTGAGCGGATTTCCTTTTGCGCGGGCGCGTGCCTCGTCCGAGGAGAGGACATCGTAAGGAAGCTCGCAGATTTTCGAGGCGAGTTCAGGTTTTGGACGAAGGGCTGGAAAAGGAAAAATTTGAGCCATAAGCGAGTCAGCAACAAGCTATAAGAAATGCGGATGGAAGGCTGCAAGCCTCGAAGCGCACGGCACGATGCAACGCTGGATTTGTCAGATGTGACCCAACAACTGCTCGGCGGAAACTCCGCGGAGTTCGAAGAGCCGGCGGATGGTTTCTTCGATGAGGTTATTGGGACAGGAAGCGCCCGCGGTGATGCCTACCGTGAGGATTCCCTTGGGGAGCCAGTTTTCCGTTTCGATCTCGGTATGCTTGGCCATGCTGAAGTGGACGATCTTTGTTTCCGAAGCCATCTTGCTGGAATTCTTAATAAAGTAAGTGGGAAGTTTGATCTCGCCCATTTCGGCCAGATGCGATGTGTTGGACGAGTTGTATCCGCCGATCACCAGCAGGAGATCAAGCGGTTCGTTGAGCAGTTTTTCGAGGGCATCCTGCCGGTCCTGAGTCGCGCCGCAGATCGTGTCGAAAACGCGGAAGTGCTTCGCCAGATTTTCGACTCCATGGCGGTCTACCATCGCTTGACTGATGCGTCGTTGAACTTCCTCCGTCTCGCCTCGAAGCATCGTTGTCTGGTTTGCAACGCCGACAGCCTGAAGATGGAGATCTGGATCAAATCCGGGCGAATAGGCGCCTTTGAATTTTTCAAGGAGTTCCTGCTTGTTGCCGCCTTGTCGGATATAGTCACAAACATAATCCGTTTCCGCGAGATTGAAGACGACGAAATAATGGCCATTGCCATTCGCGGCGAGTGCGCGGGAACTGGTAGCCTTCGTTTCCTCGTGCCATGCCTTGCCATGAATGATCGAAGTGACGCTTTCTGAAGCGTATTGGCGCACCCGCTTCCAGACGCTCATCACGTCGCCGCAGGTGGTGTCGACCGTCTGACAACCGATTTGCTTCAGCTTTTCCATCGTGGAAACTTCTGCGCCGAAGGCGGGAATGATGACAACATCTTCGTTTGTGACGTCTTCAACTCTGGCTTCAGGATTGGGTCCGGTAAGGGTTTTGATTCCCATCGCACGGATCTGGTCGTTCACTTCCGGATTGTGGATGATTTCACCCAGAATAAAAAGACGCCGTCCTTGGAAAACCTTGCGTGCCGCGTAGGCGAGATCAATGGCGCGCTCCACTCCATAACAAAAACCGAATTCTTTGGCGAGGCGGACCGTGATGCCACCCGCAGAAATGCGGCCGCCTTGCGAGCGAATTTTTTCCACGAGTTTGCTGCGGTAATGTTCCTCCACCTGTGCTTCGACGGTTTGAAGCACTTCAGGCGTGCGAAGGTTCACTTTCTTGGGCAGTGGAATGGCGGTGGTCAAACTCATAACCCATTGAACCCATTTTTAACCCGAAACACAAGCGTGCCATGCAGGAATTTGGATTGATTTGGGCCGCTGAATCAAATGCCGACTTGACTTAAAACTTGATTTGTATATTGTGGTAAACTTGCTGGGAATTCTGGATGAAATTCCAAATAAAAAACGTGTTCCGTGGGGTCGTCGCTGCGGCGCAGATGTGCGCATGGATTCTCATTTCATGATTTGCTTTTAAGATCCCTGTGACCTTTTCTCAAAGAATGTCAAAATTTTCAGTTGACATATGTCGTCAAATAGCTAATTTATTCTGTAATCGATTACAGGAAAGCAAAACTAACCTTAAACACTAACGATAAGGAAGATACGTTATGCGAAATCAGAAATGGGTGACGGGAATGGTGGCCTTATGCCTGGCAAGTGCGACTTTATTGAATGCGCAGGCGGAAGAGAAGAAGATGATTGCGGATTTTAATGCGCCGAGTCCCAACAATGTAAATGGAGATTTTGGTGCTTTCAGTCCGAATCCCGACGAACGAGTTTTTCTTTGCAACGAATCTTTGGATGAGACCATCAGGCAAGGCAGCACGGGCTCCTCTCTGCGATTGACCTACAATGTGGATAACGGCGGGGCTTATAATGGTTTTTGGCTCAAGTTCGGACCTGCGGACACCACGTTTGACGGGTCGGCCTACACCAAGGTGACGTTCTGGATTCGTGGGGATTCAAAAGTGGGGATTCCTAATAAAATCAAGGTGGAGCTCAAGTCGGCAGGCAAGATCGCGTCTCACTACGTCGGCGAAATCACCGGGGATTGGAAGAAGATCGAAATTCCTTTGAGTGAGATTTCGAAAGCTGGCGTGGACTTGTCGAAGCTGACTGAGATGACCTTTGTTTTCGAGCAGCGGTATGCAAGTCCTGGCACCGTCGGGGCGATTAATATCGACGATATTGCTTTGGAAAAATAATCACGCCATTAAGCGGGAAGAAGGTCTCCGGCGGATTTCCCTCTCCGGAGGCCTTTTTCTTCCTATCGAGGCGTTCAAAGTCTTGTGGATGTGGTCGAGCAGGTGCAGATTTCGTATTTTAAGATTCTTATGCATCAGAAAATAATTCGTTTCCTCGCGCCTACGACGTGGCTCCTTGTTTTCTGCGCCTATTTGCAGGCCGAACCTTCTCCAGTCGGGAAAAGGTTGGTCATTCATGATTTTAACCGTGCTTTGATCGCGGACAATTTACGCGGCAACGCAGGCACATGGAACCTGGATCCGAATGATCCCAAATCAGAAGCCAATTTTTTACTCGATCCTGTCAATCGCCGGGGCACGGAAGGCTATGGCCTTTATCTGACCTACAAATTAAATCCGGAAAAGAAGTCCCAAAATGGCTTTTGGATGAATCTGAACAGGCTTGATGCGCGTGGCTACGACCATCTTGAATTTTGGGTGAAGGGAGACGCCAAGCTTGGATTCGCCAAATCATTCAAAGTGGAATTCAAACGGCCCAAACCTGGATCGCCCGGCGAATCGCTCAAAGGCAGCTTTGTGGTGACCGGCATCACCGATCAATGGCAGAGGATTTCCATCCCGTTGAATATGATGAACGGAATTACCGAATGGAAGGACCTTGAGGAGCTGGTCTTTTCGTTTCAGTCACGCCGCGCAGACGTCAAGCAGGGGGGATATTACATCGATGACATCGCACTGGTCGAAACTGGCGAGCCGGGTCCAAGCATCTTCGATCCTGTGGCGATGCCCAAAAAGAAACAATGGGAAAAGGAGCAAGGTGGCGAGAAGGCGGCCATCCCTTTGATTCAGAAACGCCTTGTCGGATGGCCGACCGTTGCGCTGGCTGACAAAAGGAGCTTTCCCAAGGATGATCACGAGTTTCTGATGCGCGTTGCGAGTGATACATGGAAGGGCATTGATGCGCTGTCGGACCGCGAACATGGGCTTCCTCTCGACACCGTGCGCTTCGCGAAAGGATCGGTGGAACTTAAAGATAGCAGGATTGGGGATTACACCAACGTGACGAACATTGGCCTTTATTTTCTCTCGGTCGTGGGCGCGTACGATCTCAAGTTGATCACCAAAGAAGAGGCTCTTGAGAAACTGAAAAAAACATTGAATTCCATCGAGTCGTTCGAATCTTATCAAGGCTTTCTTTATAACTATTACGATACAACTTCGAATGAGCGCAGCAGCAACTTTGTTTCCTTCGTTGATTCTGCATGGCTCACATCGGGATTGATGGTGACGCGCCAGGCTTTTACAGAATTGAGCGATCGCTGCACGGCTCTCATCAATCGGGGTAATTACAGCTTCTTTTACGATGACGTCGAACAAAACATGAACCATGGCTATTATGTGCATATGAAGTGCCGCGCGGAATACGATTACGGAGTGCTTTATACCGAGCCGCGCGCTGGCAGCTTCATCGCCATCGGAAAGGGTGATGTGCCCGAAGAGCATTGGTTCGAATTGATGCGCACATTTTCCGAAGATTCAGAGTGGCAGTCCATGATGCCCATCCATCGTCAACCGAAAATGGTCCTCGGCCACGAAGTTATCGGTGGCTATTACGAATGGAAGGGGATGAAATTTGTGCCGAGTTGGGGCGGCAGCCTCTTCGAAGCGCTCATGCCAACGATGGTGATCGACGAGAAGCAATATGCCCCCTCAAATCTTGGCAAGAACGACGAAATTCACGCCATCGTCCAGCGCCGTTTTGCCCTCGAGGAATTGAACTATCCCGTCTGGGGAATGTCACCCTGTTCGATGCCTTCCGAGGATAACTACTCGGAGTATGGAGTAAAAATTTTGGGCATTCATGGATACAAGCCCGGAGTGGTGACGCCCCATGTGAGCGCGCTGGCCCTTTACGTCACCCCCAAGGAAGCCACGGAGAACCTTCGCAAGCTGGCCGAAACATATGATATCTATGGCGAATATGGGTTTTATGATGCGGTGGATCCGATGACCGGACAGGTCGCCTACAAATATTTGTCGTTGGATCAGGAAATGATCTTTATTGCGCTTGCAAACTATCTCGGCGATCACTGTGTTCAGAAACATTTCGGCGCCGACCCCATTGCCCAGAAGGCCATTCCGATGATCCACGACGAAAACTTTTTTGAACCCTGACTGACTTCGACACTTAGACTTCTCTCTTCATGAAAAAAGTTGCGTTTCTGATTCTCCTCACGTTTGTTTCGTTGATCCATGCTGTTGAGCCTCTCGAGGTATTGAAGCTCGACAAGGGAATCCTCAATAACCCTGGTGGAATCCATGGCGTGCTGACTCATGAAGGAGGCGTGATTCAGGTCAACGTCAATCTTGAAGAGGACAAAACCTATTCCCTGGAGCTGCAATATAACGTATCCAACGAGCGTCAGGACTCGGGCTATTGGTTTGCCGTGCAACATCTGGATATGCGTCCCTACGACACGGTCCGCTTTAAAGTAAAGGGACTCAGCGGAGGGGAGAATATGAAATTTGGCCTGAAAGACGATCGCTGGTATGAGGATCGGCTCAGCATTGATAAATACCTCCAGGAGCCTCTTGCTAGGCAGTGGCAGACAGTCGAGATTCCGCTCGCAGACTTTCATGCGGTCCGACAATGGGATTCCATGGATAATTTTTCGTTTTCTTTTTTCCATTCGGATAATTCCCTTTTGAAAAGCGCGGTTTTCGTAAAAGACGTGGAGTTGATCTCCACGGGGCGGAATCTTAAGTCAGGGGAGTCCAAGAGCAGCAAAACGAAGAAAAAGCCCGAGAATTGGTACGAAATCAACGAACGGCCTGTTCGTTACAAGATTTCGGTCAATCTGTGGACCGCTCCGAATGACGAGGTCCTGGATCTGGTCGAGCATGCCGCATTCGGCTTTTTCTGGAATGAGGTCAGTCCCAAAAATGGACTCATCAAAGACCGATGCTACGCCTTTGGAAGCGATTTAAGAAATGTCGCAAGCATTGCCTCCGTCGGGTTTGGCCTGTCAGCCATTTGCGTTGCGGACAAAAGGGGATGGGTTGAGAAGGACGCGGCTTACAAACGCGTCTTGATGACACTCAAGTTTTTCCAAACGGAAGCGCAGATGTATAACGGATTCTTTTTTCATTATTATGAACTCGACACGGGAGCTCCCGTGTCGGGGTTCGAAGTTTCCTCCGTCGATACGGCTCTCTTCATGATGGGGGTGATTACGGCGAAACAATATTATAAAGGAACCGATGTGGAAACCGTTGCGGACCAGCTTCTCAACACAGTGGATTGGCCATGGATGATGAACGGAAAACAGTTCCTTTCCATGGGCTACGATAAGAAGTTTATTGATGCCGAATGGCGCGACTACAATGAAGGATTGCTTTGTTATATCCTCGCGATGGGATCCAAAACGCACGCGATTTCTTCGGATCCTTGGGATTCGGTGCAACGTGAATCGCTGAAGTACAAAGATTTCACCTTCGTTCCTTCGGCGGGTGATAACGCCCTTTTCACGCATCAATATCCTCAAATTTGGGTCAATTTGAAAGGCCGTCCCGATCGCAAGAAAATGGATTATTTTGAGAATTCAAAGATTGCCACGCAGGCGAACGCAGCCTGGTGCAGGGATAATTCCGCTCTCTTTGCCACGTTTGGGCAGGGTTTTTGGGGTCTGACCGCATGTGATGGACCGAAAGGTTATGTCATCAATGGTGCCCCCTATGGCAAATGCGATGGGACAGTCGCTCCTACCGCGACGCTTGGGTCGGTCGCCTTCACTCCCAACCTTTCGATTGAACAAGCTAAAAAATATTTTGGCTTGAAAGATGAGCTTTGGGGAAAATATGGTTTCGTCGATTCGTTCAATCTCGACAAGAACTGGTTCTCCTCGGTCTATCTCGGCATCGATTTGGGCCCCATTTTGTTGATGATTGAAAATTACCGCTCCGGAATGATCTGGGATCTCGTGAGTCAGGAACCTTCCATCCAAACTGGCCTCGAACACATGGGATTCCAGCCACAACCAGCTTCCAAAGCTGTCAAATCGCAGAAGTTGGAATCCGTACCCGAGAAGAACTAAGGAGGAGTCTCCATTTCTTTGGCGCAATCCGTCGGTTCGCGTCGAATTATGCTGGCAAAAAAGACCGCAGTCGGCGAAGGAATGAAGCATGCAGCCATCCAGCCTTAAGTTCCTGAAGTCTCTCCTCGACACCGTCAGCGTGACCAGCCGCGAGCATCCTGCCCAACGCGTGTGGCTTGACTATGTGAAGGAGTTTGCCGACCGGGTTGAAACAGACGCCTACGGAAATTGTTTCGCATTTTTGAATGAAGGCGGGTCGCCGCGCATCATGGTTACGGGACATTCCGATGAGATCGGTTTTATGGTCCAGAACATTTCTGAAGAAGGATTTATTTATTTCACAGGCGTGGGCGGCGTGGATCCCAGCTTGGTTCGTGGCCAGCGTTTGCAGATCCAAACCCGCAAAGGGCCAGTTCTTGGCGTCACTGGCACGCTTGCGCCTCACATGCAGGATCGCGGCAAGGATCCGGAAGTTCCCAAGTTGCATGAGTGCTTTCTCGATATCGGTGTCAAAAGCAAAAAGGAGGCCCAAAATCTGGTGCGGGTGGGCGATGTGATTACATTTGTGGACGGCTTTGAAATATTGCGTGGCGATCTCGCCGTCGCGCGCGGATGCGACAACCGCATTGGCATTTTCGCGGCAGCAGAAGCATTAAGGCTTGTGGCTGGGGAAAAGAAACCGGCTGCCTGTGTCGTGGCCGTTTCGACGGTTCAAGAAGAAATTGGCCTTCACGGCGCGTCGATGGCGGGTTATAGCGTCCATCCCGATGCCGCCTTGGTGGCAGATGTCGGGCAAGCCACCGATATTCCGATTGTGAACAAAAATCGTTTTGGCGATGTCAAGCTGGGCAAGGGCCCGGTCTTGGGCCGGGGGAGCGCGAATCATCCCGTTCTGGTCGACCGTCTTGAGGAGGTGGCGCGAAAGAAAAAGATTGCGCTCCAATATTCAACGGATCCTCGGGGGACCGGGACGGACGCGGACGCCATTTTTATCCAACGCGGAGGAATTCCGTCCGTCTCCATTGGGCTGCCCAATCGGTACATGCATTCGCCTGTGGAAGTGATTCATCTTGGTGACCTCGAGAACGTGGCCCGACTGATGGCAGGGTTTTGTGTCAGCACGAAGAAAAACGAAAAGTTTCGGGTCAAAATTTAATTCCCGTTGCGATGGGCGCGGAGATTTCAAGCCTGGCATTGTACCGCCTCTGGGCTCGCGCGTGGAAAGGGCAGGCGGCGAATCGTCTGAAGCAAATCATTCGGCAGTCGCGCTTGATGCTGACCGTGATCACGGGGTTCGTGGTCACTTATTGGATTTTCTTCACCTGGCTCTTTTATCGTGGGTTGCAATTTCTTCAGTTCGGAATCCCCGCTCTTGGAGATCTCTTGGTGGCCCGGATGTTTTATCTTTTGTTCGCATTGATTTTTTTCATGCTGATCATCAGCAGCGTGATTGCGGGCTATGGGGTCTTTTTTCGGAATCGCGAGACGGCTTGGTTTCAAACGCTGCCTGTGAGCCATGGCCAGCTTTTTCGTTGGAAATTTTTAGAAATGGCGTGTCTGGCTTCGTGGGCGTTTGTGTTTTTGTCGGGCCCTCTTTTTCTGGCGTACGGGTGGGGCATGAAGCTTCCAGCCTGGTTTCTGCTGCTTTTGCCGGTTCTTTATATTCCCTTTTCGATCCTTGCGAACACCGTTGGGGCTGCGCTGCTTCTGTGCCTCGTCTGGCTTTGGCATGAAAGGTGGGGCCGCCGTTTCGTCGTAGGAACGGGGCTCGTGGGTCTGGGTGTGCTGCTTGCGACGCATCGTCCGGTTGACGTGGCTGCGATGCGCGAGGCGGAGATTGTTCCTTTGATGAACATGCTGCTGAAAAATACGCGCGTGGCGGTGGAGCCGATGCTCCCAAGTTATTGGCTCGCGACGGCTGTCCTCGGCCTCGGTGAAAAGATCTGGAACAAAACGTTTTTCTTTTTCGGCCTGGTTTCCAGTTATTGCCTGCTTTTCGGATGGCTCCTGCTCCGATACAGCGGAGGGCTGTTTTATGAAAATGCGTCGCGCGTGCAGGACCGCAGGCTCCACGGCAGGACGCATTCCAGCCGCACTTATCGAAGTTCTCTTTCAATTTTGGCCACGGTCCTGGTCGGATGGATGCGCTGGCTCAGCCCGCCGGTGCGCAGCGTGCTGAAGAAGGATGTGATCACGTTTTGGCGCGATACGGGCCAGTGGAGTCAGTTTGCCATCTTCTTTGGCCTGCTGGGTTTTTATTTTCTGAACATCCGTAACTTTCGTTACCACCTTGATGAGCGATTTTGGGTAAGTGTGGTGGCGTTTTTAAACCTCGGATCCCTCGCACTGATTCTTTCCACGTTGACGACTCGATTTGTCTATCCCCAATTCAGTCTCGAAGGGCGCAGTCTCTGGCTGATCGGGCTGGCGCCGGCAAGCTTGAAGGAGTTTATGTGGGGAAAGTTTTGGAGCAGCACGTTTTTTTCCGTCTCCATCACAGCCTCTCTCATGTTTTTTTCTTTTCACAGCCTGCATCTGGAGGCGGCCTTGCGATGGATTATCGCGTTTGCAATCTGCATGATGAGCGTGGGACTGAACGGAATCGCAGTCGGGCTGGGTGTGCTCTTTCCGAATATGCGTCAAAATTCCGCGCAAATTGTTTCGGGGTTCGGAGGCACTTTTTGCCTAGTGCTGAGTCTGGCGTATGTGGCCATGATGGTCATGT
>JABDCI010000013.1:0-32473 GCA_013288215.1 Verrucomicrobiota bacterium
AGTGTTGATGGCGTGGTACGATTGGAAGCTTTTTTTATTGATGGTCCTGCTCGTGCCGATCATTTGGTTTGTGAACGAGAATTATCAACATGAGATGAGTCGGCGACTGCGCAAAGTGCAGGAGTCTTGGAGCCGCGTTACATCCACGCTTGCTGAATCAGTGAGCGGCATCCGCGTGACACAGGCGTTTGTCCGGCACAAGATCAATTCGGACTTCTTCCAAAAATTGATCGACGTTCATGGCGAAAACAACGTGGGCGTGGCGCAAGCGTCGGCGGTGTTCGTGCCGTTGTTGCAATTAAAGAGCCAGCTTTTTCTGGGTGCAATGGCGTTACTTGGTGCGTTTGGCGCTTTGCGTTGGCACGGTTGGCTGCACATGGAAGTGGGCGATTTAGTAATGTTCTTTTTTCTCGCCAATTTGTTTTTTGATCCGGTGCAAGCCATCGGCAATCAATTGAATCAGGGACTGATGGCGATGGCGGGCGCGGAACGATTATTTCGAATGCTGGATCAAGAATCGGAATGGCAGGACGCCGCCGATGCAAAGCCATTATTGGTTATTAAAGGACACGTGGAATTTCAGGCCGTCCATTTTGAATACAAACCGGGACGACCGGTGCTTTCGAACATTTCGTTTGCGGTCGAGCCGGGACAATCGGTGGCGCTCGTGGGACATACGGGCAGCGGCAAGACAACACTCGTGGGATTGCTCCAGAAATTTTATCTGCCTGCAAACGGATGCGTGCTGGTAGACGGTTTGGACTTGAACAAAATCACCAGCGATTCATTGCGATCGCAAATGGGCAGCGTGCAGCAAAATAATTTTTTGTTTTCCGGCTCGGTGTTAGACAACATCCAGTTTGCCCGGCCAGGGGCGACGGAAGCCGACGTGCGCGCGACTTTAGAAGCGCTGGATTGTCTCGACTTGCTAGACGCATTGCCGCAAAGGCTGCACACACCGGTGACCGAGCGGGGCGCGTCGTTGTCGTTTGGTCAACGCCAACTCGTCTGTTTTGCGCGCGCAATGCTGGCAAACCCCCGCATCGTCGTGCTGGACGAAGCAACCAGCGCCATTGATTCCGTCACGGAAGCACGATTGCAAAAGGCGTTGGATATTTTATTGCACGGACGAACGGCCTTCATTGTAGCCCATCGTTTGAGCACGATTCGCAAGGCCAATTTGGTTCTGGTGCTGGATCAGGGACGGATTGTCGAGCGCGGCACGCATGAAAGCTTATTACACCAAAACGGCGCTTACGCCCGGCTGCATCATGAATTTGTGAGCGCCCAGCCGGAGTAAGGAAAAAAACTTCACCGATTTAGGTCTCGCTCACTCTGACCACATCGACTCAAAATCAAGAAAGCTTCGGCTTTCTGAGTCCTCTTTTCTTCTGGCGTTGCTTTACAAACCATGCAATCTCAAAGGCGCTCAACGCCTTCCCTCATGGATCTCATTCATTTGATTTACGCGAGTGCAGCCTCCCGATCTTTGAATCAAAGAAAACTGCCGGCGCTTTTGAAGAAATCGCGAGAAAATAATGCGGCTGTCGACATCACAGGCCTGCTTCTTTACAAGGACGGCGCCTTTTTCCAGATTTTAGAAGGAGATCGGCCCACCGTGCTCCGGGTTTTCGAAAAGATAAAAAAAGATCCCCGCCATACGAACATCACTGTTTTGCTGTTGGAATCGATCCCGCAAAGAAATTTTGCAGACCATCGCATGGGATTTGTTTCGGTCGATGAGGACACCGCTGCGCTTCCAGGATTTTCCAAGGTGCTTTTGCAAGGGATGGGTTTCCTCGACCTGCAGGGAGATGCAGCCCGCACCCAAAAAGTCATCGAAAATTTCAAAGATGGGTATTGGAGACCCTCCAAAGAAAGTTGACAGCCCTGGACTCAATGTTCCGCCTTTTCTCTCTCGCTCTTTTAGCCCTGACTGCCTTATCGGTGCATGCCGAGGAATCGGCGGAAATGATCGTCAAAAAGATGGTTGCGAGGGATAAGGAACTTGTTCAACACCGCTCCATTTATAAATATACGGTAGAAATGACGCGAGAAAAGCTGGATGACGATGGAAAAGTGCTTAGTTCAAGTCACGAGGAAATGCAAATGCAAGGCGATAAATCCCCAGACTACGACACACGAAAAAACAAGGATGTCGAGGGAAACCTGAAACAAGCGGCACGCGAAGAACCATTTAATATCCTTCATATTCTTTCCCACTATGATTTCAAGCTGGATGGCAACGAAAATGTGGGGGGCACGCCTTGTATAAAAGTCCGATTCACTCCCAAAGGGAACCAGCCTTATAGCAACCGCGAAGAAAAGGTTGCCAATGAACTCGAAGGATATTTATGGATTTCGAAAGCGGATTATTCCTTAGTTCGCAACTCAGGCAGGCTCACGAAACCTGTGTCCATTGGATGGATCTTTGCGACGATGAAGGAACTCGAGTTTTTATTTCAAGCTCGCCTACTTCCCAATGGGGAGTTGGGACCAAGTCAGATTCAATACCGCTTCCTCGTCCAAATAATGTTTCTGAAAGTTCACGAACGGCATACCCGCGTGATGAAGGATTACAAGGTGTCCCAAGAAAATCGCTATCGAGCCGCAGACATCAGGTCTGTGGCTTCATTCTTTCAAATAGCCTGAACTGATGTCGAACGCCTTGCAGCAGAAGGACGTTCGACGGCAGACAGAAGCATGAAATAAACCACTCCTTTGGTTAAGAAGGAAAGAAAATAACACTCGTGAGAGTATTAAAATGGTCAAAAGTTCAAATATATAATGGGTGTTTGGCGAGTTTTGAAACCCTTCTAGTGCTTTCCGTTCATCAATTCGTCAAGACGCGCCGCGTAATCTGGCACCTTTACCTTGCCTTCCAGAATATCATGAACGGAAACCTCCGAGCCGTAGGCCCTTTGGATCCGGTCATCCTGGATGTCCAGTTCAGCCCCCCCAATGGTTGCACCGCCATAGAGCCCGTTGGTCTCCTTGTAAACCGTCACATCCTGGTCCGAGAGAAAACCGCCCTCATGCTCGGTGGCTTGATCGCTCCCCGCGGTTCCCGCAGCGGTTGCATCCCAGTCCAGTTTGCCGGGCTTGGTGAAGACCTGGACCGCGGCATCGCTGTTCAGCAGCACGATCAGGTGGAGAGTGGAAAAACCGATCTGGGCACCAAAGCTTCCGCCGCTGAACCCCATCGGGATGGGCGCGCACCAGGATTTCTTCGACAGCAACTTCGCCTTGCTCCGGATCATGACCACGCCATCTCCACCGCTACCGCCGAAAACCAGACCGGCTTTGGTAATGCTGAAAATGGCGATCCCCTTGGCCTTCTGCAATGCGGCCGCGGGAATCGGCTCGGCCGTTCCCTGCTTATTCGCCAGGATTTCCGTTGCCGTGGCAACCGTCTCCCGAATCGAGTCTGCTCGGACATCTCCGGCAAAACCGCCGACAATTACAACCGACAAACCGAGAGTGATGATCTGATGAATCGCTTTCATGGTGTTTCCTTCTTTTAGTTTTGATTTTCCCCAGCACTTGTTTCGTGGAACTTAACGATCTTTGGGGGAATTTTTGCCGACCTTTTCAATGCCGTCCACCAAAGAAGTCTACAGGATTGACTGCTCGCGTGTTATGGGGTGAAACCCTACTTTGATGACATCGAAAAGGGAAGCCGAACAATTTGTTGGTGGCAGGGTCAGATTATCTCAAGCAGAGTCGAAAGACGTCAGAACTTCTTTTTCAATGTGAGCAAAAACTGAAACAACCCTTTTGTTTCATCACAGTCATAGGCTTGCCACGCTAAAGCTTTGTGCCGACACCCCTATGCCGAAGGCTTCGGCGAGTGAGAGTGCTCGGATGAACGAAGTCGGGATCTCATCAATCGCTGCGAGTTGGTGACTGAGTCCAACCGGCCTCGAAAATTAGCATTCATGATTTTGACAACGTTTTTCCAATTGGCGCCAGCTAAGAGTGGCAAAACCAGTAACGTTGCAGTGATATCAATCAACGTGCCGAAGACCACAACCACGCCGAAGCGCTGGGTCGGAGGGAAGCTGGAGAGAGTGAAGATCGCAAAACCTGTCGCGATGATGGCTGCGGATCCCAGAACCGCCCGCCATTGTTCGTCCCGCGCTGCGACCCATGCTTTCCAGATGTCCTTTTCGGAACCACGATTGCGCCGGACGGCGAAAACCAGATGTATCATGGAGTCCACCGCCATGCCGATGCAAACATTGGAAGCCGGCGCCGAAATAATGTCCACCGGCACCCCCAGAAAACCGGCGGCGCCGAGCATGCAAAATCGGCACAAGCTCAACCCGAAAATCATGGCCAGAGCGGTACGGAACGATCTTGTGATGATCAGCGCGACGATGAAAAAAATTCCAAACAACCACTCGAGGCCTTCCAGCATGCTCTCAGAAACTAATTTGGCCAGCTGCCCCTGGAGCTGGTAGATGCCGCCTAACAATACAGGCTTGAAACCATGCTGGCGCACGATGGTGCGGAGCTCGTTCACGACTTCGGCACGGTACCTTTTCCGTTTGGACTCGACCATGCGCAGAAGAAACATAGCTTTCGTGCGGTCTTTTGTGATGAAACTCTTGGCAATCCGGTCATGCTCGGGTTTTTCCATGATGCGGAGGAGATTTTCCCAATTCAGCAGGAAGGAAAACAGGGGCCGATCGCCCTCCGCCATAAGAACTGGAAGAGAAATGACCGTCCCGACTGCTTTTTGATCCTCCAGCGCTCGCTGCAACTCCCACATCTTTTCGTACGCCGCGCTCGTATTGAGTTTGCTGCCATCGGCAGCCGAAACAACCAACTTGAGAGGGCTGCTGCCGCCATGTTGATCCACGTATTCCAGCCCATCTCGCAGAGGCTCATTTTTTTTGAAGTAGTCGAGAAGACTTGGATCGGTGTTTAGCCTGGGCAAGCCGAATGCCAGACTCACGGTAAGGCCTAGCAAAAGCACCACCGGCAAAATAAATGGCCTCGCGCCAAACGGCGAGGAACGTTCGGTCCCCGCAACCTTATTCCTGGGCGGGATTACCCATCGTAAAAAGAATGGATAGATGGTGTAAGCGCAAATGAAAGCCACGATGGTTCCAATCGTGCCTCCAAAGCCCAGTTCGCGTAATGGCTTGGCCTGGACAAGCAACAGTGTGGCGAAGCCCAATGACGTGCAAACCATGCACCAAAAAGACGGGGGAAGCGTTGTCCAATAGGCGTCAAGAGCAATAGGGCGCCGCTCATCGTCACGTTTTTGATTGGCAATGTTCCGCCAGTTGGAAGTCATAAACACGAGATGGGAAAAAGTCAGCACGTAGACGATGGTGCTGAGATTGGCGGTCAGGATGCCAATTTTCATCCCAAAGAGAGACTGGATGATCAGTAAAAGCATGATCGCGCTGATACAGGTCGTCAGCATGCCCATGACAACCCGCAATGAGTGGAAAATCAGACTCATGGCTACTCCGAATAAAATCACAACCGTGGCGCTGAAATAGGTGAAGTCATGCACGATATTGCGTCGGATCATTTCAACGACGTAAGGCGATCCGGCGATCCGGATTCGAAAATCCTTTTCATCGAATTGTCTGATGACATCCTCTATTTGACGGATGAGTTTTGAGCTTTCTTTTTCCTCAATCAGCACGATCACATTGGAGGATTGTTTTTTTTCATCAATGAGAAGGCGATTCCACAACGGGCTTTTTAACGCATCATCAAAGTCTTTGGGTCCGGCTGTGAGACTCCTCACACCCGTGACGCCATCGAATGACTTTATTTTTTTTGTGAGGCGTCCAATTTGCTGGAGGTAGCGTTCGGAGGAAATGTCCGGTGCCCAAACATCGAGGATGAGTTGAGATTCGGAAGGAAAAAGTTGGTCGATCTTTTTGGACTGCTGAAACTGGGGGTCTTGCGTTGAGAAGAAGAAGTCTTCATCCACGTGAGGTCTTAGGTCCACGAAGCTTGCCACCAAACCGACCATGACGACCATCAGTCCCACCATGAGCCAATGCATCCCGGAAGGATCGGCGGTGAGGGCGGAGGAAATCCAACTGCGGATCGTTCCCATTGTCTAACCTAACAAAAAAAATCAAATCCGCTATGAATGGAAATCACCAAAGATGACGATTCCTGGCACCGGGGAATCTCCGGGTTCAGGGATCAATCCACTGCAAGGGGCGTTCCTAGCGATCCTGTTGAGGAAGGAGGCTGCTCAGTACGCTGCTTGAGGTCGCATCTCCCTTTCCAAAGAATATTTTCCGCCCGCCTCAAGCTCTCCAGTGCATGGTATCCCGAAAAGCTAGAGCAAACGACCGGTCTCTGAACGATGGCATGCAACAAAAAATAAGCCGGTGAGCAAAAACCTTGAAAGCTGCCCCCCGGGAAATAGGCTAAGCAAAAAACCAATCGACTAGGAATTCAGGATGGAAATTAAAAAAATGGCTCACAGTTTTCCGGCAAAGAGGCAACTGCTGGTTTTCCGGCACGGTACGGATTTGAGCATCGAAGTAAAATTGTTCCCGCATTCGAATTGATTGATTTGAGAGAAAGCAGAGACCCCGCAATGCCTGAAAGTTGACGGTGTTTATACCCATAACGAAACGCAGCTAAAAGAAATTCTTATGCTCAACTTCCTAAACACATACGGATACCTGCTGCTTTTTGCCTGGGTCTTCGTGGAGCAACTCGGACTGCCTATTCCGGCTATTCCCGCACTCCTGGCAGCGGGAGCCCTTATCGGCGATGGCCAGTTGAAGCTTGGTTATGTGCTTTTATGGACGATGGTTGCAGCGCTGATCGCTGACATGATCTGGTTTGAGATTGGGCGAAGGAAAGGTCTTCCAATTTTAAGCTTTCTTTGCCGTATTTCGCTCGAGCGCGATTCATGCGTTCGCCAGACGAAGAGTCTTTTCGCCCGCCACGGCGCCAATTCTTTATTAATCGCAAAGTTCATACCTGGCCTCAGCACCGTGGCTCCTCCCCTGGCAGGAATTGTTGAGATGCGCACGGTAAAGTTTCTGATCTATGACGGACTCGGAAATTTTCTTTGGATCAGCCTACCGCTCCTAGCAGGATTTTTCTTTCGCCATCAACTCTCTGTTTTTGAAACGCTTTACCATCAGGGCGGTCATTATTTGCTCGGCGTTACGGTAGTTGCCATCGGAGGATTTATCTCTTGGAAATATTGGAAGCGGCGTCAGTATTTGAAACTCCTCTCCCTTGAACGGATTAGTGCAGACGACGTCAAACGTAAGCTGGACGAAGGATTGGAATTTGTGATTCTCGATATACGTCATGGTTTGGATCTGGCGGGAGACCCTCAAACATTACCAGGAGCTCTCCACATTCCTTTGGATGAACTCCGCCTGCGTCATGAAGAGATTCCATTGGATCAAGAAATTGTCACCTACTGCGACTGTCCCCAGGAGGCGAGCGCGGCCATGGCAGCAACGCGTCTCATCGGTCTTGGTCGAAAAATCGTAAAACCTCTTGCAGGGGGCCTCAGCGGCTGGAGAAATCAAGGATTCCCCACCCAAGCCGTAGATCTTCGAGGGGATTTAAGGCTCGCGATCAGGCGTAAGTTCTGAGGACTTCATGCACGCCCTCGACCGCCATACTGCCTTCGCCTACTGCGGCGGCACAGCGTTTCACTGAACCGGAGCGCACGTCGCCTGCGGCAAAGATGCCTGGTCGACTTGTCTCCAGTGGGCCAGGCACACGGCCGGCGTCTTTCCACGCGGGCGCGCTGGCTACCGCATGGCCGGTTTTGATGAACCCTTTTTTATCGCGTTCTATTTCGGGCGGTAGCCAATCGGTGCATGGTTTTGCGCCGATCATAGAAAAGACCGCCGGTGTCTGAACGGTACGCCGGTCGTGCGTCTGCGTGTTCTCCAGTTCCACGGCTTCGAGAACTTTCCCTCCCATCATTTTTCGGATCTCAGTGTGCGATAGAATTTCGATGTTCTGCCTCGCTTCGACGCGGCGCGAAAGGTAACTCGACATGCTCTTGGCCAGACCTTCGCCGCGGATCACCAGCAGCACTTTCTCTGCGCTTTCAGAGAGAAACATCGCGGCCTGCCCCGCCGCGTTGCCGCCGCCGGCGACGATCACGGTCGAACTGCGGCAGAGCTGCCCTTCGCGCGCCGTTGCTGCGTAATAAACGCCGGAACCCTCGAAGTCCTCGCGTCGCTCGGCGTCCAGACGATGGTAATCCGCGCCCGTAGCGATGATGACGCACTTCGCGCAAAGAATCGCATTGCACCCCTCGGCTTGCAGACGCGCGCGGTGCTCACCGTCGGTGAATGAGAGCGTGAGTACCTGCGAGGGTGTGGAAATCTTCGCCCCGAAACGATAGGCCTGAAGCTGCGCGCTGTAAGTCAGGTCGCCGCCGCTGATGCCGGTGGGGAAGCCGAAAAAGTTCTCGATCAGCGAAGAGGATCCGGCTTGCCCCCCCGGCGCATAGCTTTCCAAAACGATCGTCTTCAGCCCTTCGGATGCGGCATACACTGATGCAGCCAAACCGGCTGGACCCGCGCCGACAATGGCCAGATCGCATGCGATCTCACTCTCCTCCTCGCCCGCGGGCGCCCGAAGCAACCCGGCAACGCGCGCGACCTCGCGCAACGACGGGCGTCGCAGTGGCATGCCGTTCGCCGTGATCAGCGCAGGCAGGTCGCGCCTCGCCAGGTGCAAGCGCTCGCAGAGAGCCTCCCCGTCTTCGCTCTCCAAGGCAATCAATCGGTGCGGGATGTGATTTTTGTGGAGAAAATCGTCGAGCTGGCGGCCTTCGCGCGAACTGTCCTGCGCGACAATGCGCAGCCCCGCAAACTCCTTGTCCCGCTCCAGCCGGCGTCGACGCATGATGAAAGCGCGCACAATCACTTCGCTCACACCCGGCAGCTCGGCTAGCGCCTGTCGCAACCTTTCGGCGGGCACTTCCAAGATCTCGCTTTCATCCGCTTTGCCTCGTGCGCTTGCCAGCGCCGCTGTGCCCATGAGCATACCCACGTCGCCGCTAAAAGCGCGCTCGCCGGCTGTTGTAAGGATTTGCTCCTGTTCGTCGCGTGTCTCAAATACTTCCACCTCACCGCGTATGATGACGATGAGAGGCAGATCGCGCTGGCCCGCTTTGAAGATCAGTTCGCCGCGCCGCACGACGCGCCGTGTGCCGAGCGGCTCTAACATGGCGAGCTGCCTGTCGTCCAGCTTCGCATGAGCGATACTCTCGGTGTCTCGGTAAAACTGCTGATCTCTCTCGTCTTCGGTCATAATTTGTGCACAGAGGAAGCTCTCAATATAGCGCGCTTTTTCATGATGAAAAGAGCCAAGCAGCCTGTCGACCCACGTAGTTGGAACCAGATCCTCTCTTGGTTCCGAGAAATCAAATCGCTAAAAGTGACCTTCGACCATTTTGCAGTTCCATGTTAGGATGGTGCATGTCAAAAAGAGCTTTATGGCTCCTCAAAAAAATTCGAGAAGAAAAAGGATTAAGTCTCGACGAACAAATCCTCTTCGCTCGAAGTCTCGCAGCAACGCCTGACGAACGTTGGCGTTTCCACGAAAACTTTCTCCGCTCGCACGGCTTATACACACGCTCCAACAGGAAGGCATTCGGTTTCAAATAGCTGGAATGTCGGCGGCCCTTCTTCAAGGCACCCCAGCAACGACGCTGGACACAGATATTTGGCTCGACCTCAAAGAACGGCAATGCTTGCGGATTTTACAGCTCTGTAAAAAGCAAGGTGCCGAAATTCTCGCTCCAACGACTGTAGCTCTCAGTGACGATTCGCTTATCAATTTTCTCTATCGTGTGGATGGCCTGAAAAGCTTTGATGCTGAGTGGAAACACTCGATTCGTCTAAAATGGCTTCAAACCACTGTGCACGTTCTTTCTCTCCAAAGAATTATCCGAAGTAAAGAGAGAGTGCGTCGTCCCAAAGACTTGGCGCATCTTCCTCTTTTGAAGCAGGCATTAAAATTAAGTCGGAAGTTAAAGAAATGAACGGGCCTTTGGCTTCAGAAACTTCCAAAACTATCGATGGAGAGTCACCGCTCTGTGTGCTTAATGAAAACCAACATTCTTCTGACTGAAAACGGCTTTGCCCCTGTTTATGATGAAGTGCCTGAAGAGGCGAGTCCCCAGTGGCGACCAGGCAAGACTAACTCTCCAAACGGTCCACTGAAGCCGGTCAGGTCAGATCCTGCACAAAACTACACTGGCTTCTTTAACTCTCGGACAATCTTCGCAAAACCTTCAATTTCTTCCACATTATTCTTCAAGCAGCTATTAAACACCTGAGCTCGAAACCGAGTTGAATCTTTTCTGATATATGAAACTTCATCTGCAGAACAGCCATTCTCAATTAACGCATTCAGTTCTTGTTGAGGCCTATCTTTTTGAACGTCTTCGCTGGTGAAAAAGATCGAGAAATGTTTTCCGATAAGATCATCCTTCGGATATTCAAAAATTTGCTCTATCCCGTCATTGCAGAAAAGGATCATTCCCTTGGGATCGAGAAACAAAATTCCAAAAATGTTGAATTTCTTGGATCGCAATCGAAGACGCTTTTCGTTTTCCTGCGACTGATGATAGGCCCGCTCGAGTTGCAGGGTCTTTTCATGGACGCGTATTTCCAATCGGTCATTTAAATCCTTCAGGTGCGAAGACAACCACCAAACCAGCAAAAGGACACCTGAGAAGGTGACGAAGACTAGCCGATCGTCGAACTTCCGGATCATAAAACTGTTGAACGGCTCGAGGAAAAAGTAACAGATGCAAAGAAGCGACAGCACGATCGAAAAAAAACCCGCGCCGCTTCCTCCATACAAACTGCTGATCACCACGGCCACAATGAACAGCATGAAGTACATTTGGTGCGCGATCGAAAACAAAAAAAATGTCACCACCAGCGCCACGGTGACACACAGGATGGAGAAACAATATCGCAGCAGCATTGACTCAAAGGGAACAATCATATCAGTCTCACACATCCCTTAAAATGGACCAGCCATCCTGCGACAAGATATTCACTCATAATGGGACAGACGCAAAAGAATGGTTTTTTTCTAGAGCAAGATAGAACTCTATTCCAGTAAAAAGCGGCAATCAATGCGCCGATTCATTTAATCAAACACTCATGAGTCAGGTTTCTCCTTAAAATTCAAAGCCTGCCATGCAAGCCCCGCGCTCCGACGCAAAGCATCGTCTTCTCGGTTTTGAATGGGAGGATGTCGATCTGCCTTCCGGCAACGATAGCATCGCGGGCCGCCTCTTTCTCCCCCCACATCAGGATCGTGTTCCGGTTTTATTGATTGCGCACGAACTCTTCGGTTTTAAGGAAAGCTATACCGGACTTGTTGAATTTTTGTTAAAGAAGGGAATCGCGGTTTTGGTCCTGGACATGCACGGCCATGGCGAAAGCGGAGGCGAACGATTCTCCTTTAGTCTCGCGGAATGGATCGCCGATATCCGCGCCGCGATCGACTTTCTGGAAACCCACCTGCGTATCGACTCCAATCGGATCATCGGATTCGGAGTGTCCTCCGGAGGAACCGCGATCCTAGAGACGACGCTCGTCGACAACCGAATGAGATCGATCATCGTCCTGGGCGTGACCGTGTGCAACCATTACGGGTTCTGGACCACGCTGGGCCTCCAACTTTTAAGGTTATTTTCAAAAATTTATCATCGCTTTGCAAAACAAACGCTTCGCATTTCCGCAGATCGTGAACTTAATACGATAATCTGTCTTTCAGACCCGGCCGCGAACGCACGATGGCGCGACACACCCCTGGTTCGCGAGGCTTTCACTTCCATTCCCTTTCCCGGCATCTCCGATTCCATTCTGGTCGACACCCTTGAGCGCGTGGGAGAGATCCGGATTCCGACCCTCATCCTGCACGGGGCGCAGGACACGATCGAACCGCCAAGTGTAGCCCGACTTTTATACGACCGCCTGACATGCGAAAAATCCCTACAGATCATTCCGGACATGGGTCACCTCGGCCACCTCGACCGCAATCAGGAAAAGATTTTTGAGCATATCCTGGATTGGATCCAGACGAAGTCTTCGGATCCGATCATTTTAAAAACGCCCTATTTCTATTGGAAACTGTATGGCCGAGGATGTTTGTCTCGCGGAACCATTCAACCTGGCATGCAACATTTTTACAAAAATGAGGTGGGCTACATCGCCTATAAGCTTTTTAGACACCCCATCCTGGCCCCGCATGGAAAAAGAATCGTTCTCTCGGATCCGATTTCCGACCCGCGGCATTATGCCTTGATGCTGGAAAACTTTCTCAAAAAGCGGGTTTCAAGGGAAATTTCGACCATCTTTCTCCAGGCAAGCGAGGCCTTTGCGGAAGTCCTCGCCAAATACATTCCCGAAGTGAACCAGGGAGGCATCGAAACCGAAATTGACCTGAATGATTTTAGCCTGCATGGGAAGGAAAAAAACCAACTGCGGCACTGGCTCAATATTGCGAACCGCGAAAAAGTGGAGGTCTTCGAGGAACCCATCGGCTTGATGGACGTGACGAAAATTCTGCCCATTTCGGAAGAATGGCTCTCCAGAAAAGGTTATCGCGAACTCGATATTATGACCCGTCCCGTGATTTTTTTGTCCGAAGAAGGCGTGCGTTGGTTCTGGGCCAGACAAAATGGAAAATTGATCGGGCTGGCGACGTTTGATGCGATGTATGAAAACAATATCATCGTTGGATATTATCAAAATGCCATGAGGACCTTAAAAAATGCGCCTCATGGAACGACCGACCTGATTTGCGTCAAAGCCATGGAATGCTTCAAATCCGAAGGGGTTCGCCGCCTGTCGTTCGGCATCTCACCCCTGTGTGACATTCATGACGATCACTATCCCCACAGTAAAACAGCAGCGTGGATCATGAAAAAAGTTTATCGCCACGGCAACTCCCTTTACGGGTTCAAAGGCAATTCCTTTCATAAGAGAAAATACACAGGCTTGGAAAAGAAAGTTTATTTCGGAAGCACCGAGGGAAACACCTTCGGAGAAATTCTTGCCGTATTCAAAGCGTTGAGGTTGGTTTGAGGAATCAACCGCCACCTTTGACAAGAAAGGCGATCCGAGCGGCGTCGACTTCGATCACGTCAAACCCCGTTACCGAGCAGACAAGCTGGCGACCCACGTGAGTGGTAGTTGGAATCAGATCGTTGGATGGCTGGGTAAGGTCGATCTGTTGAGAAAGAAGATTGCTCAGTACGCTACCTGAACCGGACGATCAAGCGGCCCGCTTGAGGGTTTTAATGCGCTCGAGATCTTTACCCATCTTGTGTTCGATTTTTTCTAAGCTCTGCAAGTTTAACCAGAATTGCGGTGAGCTGCTGAAATACCTGCCCAAGCGCAAGGCCGTATCTGCTGAAATGCTTCGCACGTCATGCACGATTTCATTGATCCGACAAGGAGGCACTCCAATATCTACAGCTAGTTTATGCTGTGTAATCTCGTTTGGTTTCAAAAACTCCTCCAAAAGGATCTCTCAAGGAGTGATTTCCAAGTTAGTCATTTTATTCCTTTCTCTCAGCTTCGTACAGGCCGGGATCAGTGATAAACTATGATTTCAACCTCGTAGAGAGAGTTTTGACTCAAGCCGCCAGCCGCAAGTGGGTTCCCAGTTGAAGCAGTGCGCGAACTAGCAAGTCAATCGATACGGACTGATCCGCTTTTTCCATCATAGCCACCCGCGGTTGGCTCGTTTTCAGTAATTGGGCCAAGGCTTTCTGAGTTAAATGCTTAGCTTTTCGCGTTTCTTCGAGCTCCCGGGCCAATGAAAGTTTCATTTCGATATAGGCCTCTTCGGCATCCGTCAAATTCAGAAACTCTTTGACAGTTCCTACTTTCCATCCAGCGGCCTCAAGTGCTTTTCTTTTTGGGGGTTTCATGTTCATCTCCGGTGACAGCATTGTAACGGGTTAATCTTTTGCGGCAGAGTTCAATAATCCGATGTGGAGTTTCACGAGTGCTTTTGGCAAACACTTCCACAATCAGAATCGCATCCTCATCAACGCGATAAATAATCCTCCAATTATTATTGGCATCCTTGATGCGCAATTCGTGACACCGCGGACCAATGGTCGGCATAGGGCGGGAATGGGGCATCTCCAAAAGAGCGCCTTGTTGTAAGCGGCGCAACAACCCACCAGCTTCGGTTCGGCCTTCAGACGAAAATGGCGGAGTCTTGATTTCCGTATGAAGCCAAACCAACGGTTTATTGGTATCGGCATCCACATGCCAGACAATATATCAATACTGATATATTGTCAATGGGGAGAATTGATTGCGTGAAGAGTCGGTCACCGCTCTGTGTGCTTAATGAACTTTAACAATCGACTAACTGTATGGGAGTGCCTCCGTTTATGGTGCAGAGCCCAAAATTGGCGACCCACGTGAGTGGTAGTTGAAACCAGATTGTTGCTTGGCTACGAGAGGTCGATCTGTTGAGGAAGGAGGCGACTCAGTACGTTGCATGAACCAAAAATCGAGGTTTTCAGATAACTAATCTCGAAGTAGAGACACTCCCTTGTGGAATTGGAATCAGTAAAGGAATAGAGAAAGAATGCAGACGATATGGCTGGATCTCGCCATTCAGGTACTCAAGAACTTCATCCTTGGTGAAAGGTGATCATATGGTGGAAATTCGACGTATTCCTCACAACCGATCCCCGACTCCATCGGTTTTATTGCTGCCTCTTCATTTACCTTTCTCACGAACTGAAGCCATGGGAAGATGCCGTCAAGGCACCCATACAGTCAGCCTTTCCATAAAGCCTTCGATTCAGTAGTCTGCCTGTCTGAATTTTTGGTACTTCAGGACCATGATTCAGTTCCAACCAAAATTGTTTGATCTCCATGACAATTTTCCGAAGTTCCAGAGGGGTGGAAGGCTTGACCAAATACGCATTGACCCCCAACCGATATGCCATCTCAATGTCAGGTCCAAGCTTTGATGAAGTTAAAATGATTACAATGAGGGTTCTCAATTGGGGTTGTTCGCGAATCCACTTCAGGACCTCCAATCCCATCACCTGCGGCAGCTTCAGGTCCAAAAGTATCAGATGTGGCAAAGGAAAATGTTTGCGGTCAGAATATCGACCGCTGCCACTGAGATAATCCATCGCTTCCTTTCCACTCTGGACCACTTGCAGCGGATCAAGAATCCCAATCTCTTTGAAGGCGTGTTTCAGGAAAAAAACATCATTCTCCTCATCCTCCACCAATAAAATGGTTTTATTCATAGATTCGCCCCTTTCAATTGAATCCAGAACTTGCTGCCTTGGCCAACTTCCGATTCGACACCCATTTGGCCTCCCATACGTTCCACCGCCTTTTGGACGATGGTCAGACCCATGCCCGTTCCCTCGTAGGCGGTGGCACGGTTGACTCGCTCGAACATCTTGAAGATGCGGACCTGATCATTTGGGGCAATACCAACACCGTTGTCCTCCACCCATAGTCGAATATCCGACGCGATTGCTTCCGCTCGGACTTTGACTCGGGGGCTGGTTTTAGGCGCGACAAATTTAACGGCATTGCTGAAAAGATTGGTAATGCATTGCGCTAGGCTCGCCTCACCACCCAGCACTTTGGGCAACACGCCTTCGATTTGAATTTCGACATCGTTCTTCTGTAACTGCGGATAGGTGCCGATGACTTGGCGGATGAGAGCGTCCAGATCCACTGTTTCGATTTTTACTTCAGCATGGAGCACTCGAGTGTAGGTCAACACATCCTGAATCAAGCTGTCCAGGCGGCCTGCCGCGACGTGGATCCTTTCCAGATAGTTGATTCCTTCTGCGTCGAGCTGGGCCGAATACTTCTCCAAAAGAATCTCGGCGAATCCCCGCATGGCCCGAAGCGGAGCGCGCATATCATGAGAGATGCTGTACGAGAATGCCTCCAATTCGCCGATCGTTTCGCGAAGCTGGGCCGTGCGTTCAGCGACCGTTGCCTCCAATTCGACGGCATGGCGGCTGATTTTATCGTTGGCGGTTACCAGATCCTTCTCCCCTCGCTTGCGCTCCGTAATATCGCGAATGTTGCACTGGATGACCGAGTGCGCGCCTTCTTCGTAAAGGTTGGCCACTACCTCCACTTCGCGGGTCTGGCCCGCAGTGTTCTTGAGCGGCAAATCTTCGTACCGAATAAAATGTTTCTCCCGCAATTCCCAAAACATATTCTGGCTTGCTTGTTGATCTTTGAGTAGGCCGATTTCCCAAAGTTCCTTGCCCACAAACTGCTCGTATGTGTAGCCGAGGAATTCGATCATAAACGGATTGACGTCGGTGATCTTGCGCGTGTCCGGATCGAGCAGCAACACACCATCGCGCGCCGCTTCAAAGAGACGGCGGTAACGAATCTCCGAAATGCGCAGGGCGACCTGTGATGTCTCATTCGACCCGCTAGCCGATGCGCGAACTCCTCTGACAGGAAATGCCGCAACGCGCGGTTCGGAAACCGTGGCCTGTCCCGCACCGCGAACTTTCCTCATCCGGGCGAATGGAGATTTGAGTAAGGATCTTTTAATCACTGAATGGAGTATAAGCCCGCAGCCTTTCGGTTGCTATGGGGTGTTTTCCCTATCCGAGATTTCATGAATCCAGCCCTGAGAATGGATCCTCGCCCCCCATTTCCTGCCGCTATGGGGGGACTCCCGACTCTAAACTCGGGGTCTTCGGGAATAGACATTTCTAGTTGTGGCTTTACGTTTTAAGTTCATATGAAACAACTTATTTTTTTCTTATTAGTGGCTCTTGGCACAACTCAAGCCATAGATGTCAACATTGAGATCGGGCCTCCGCGTGAAGGGGTTATTTATGTAGCGCCATCCCCGGATTATAATTGGGATCCTGGTTATGGGGAATACGACAGAAGAGATGTCGTCCATGGTTACAGTAATCGTGGAAAAGAAAGCCGTCATTCACATGGCCGATCACATGACCACCGGTAGGACAAGGTGCGAACACAAATATAGTGAACGCAAGTAGCAAGTAATTAGTTGAACAAAAACAGATCAGAAGAATTTATGAAAATTTCAAATCAATTTATACGTTTTCCCATCATTTTGACGATGGCAATTGTGGCTGCAGCTTGTGGTGTTTTGATTGAGGACCTCTACGCCTCAGATCAGAAAGCAATTGTCACGCAACAGTCCTTCGCATCGTCGTCGTCGGCCATCCAAGCCTTGCTCGAAGCGACCAAAGCCCAGGACAAAGCTGCACTCGGCGAAATTATTGGGCCAATGGACAACGAACTTCTTACCGGTGACCAAGTGCAGGACACAGCCAATTCCCAAAGGTTAGCCAAAGAAATGGCAGAGAACTGCAAGCCTGTGTCTGAAGGTGACGACAAAATCATTCTTGAGATTGGACAAAATAATTGGCCCTACCCCATTCCACTGGTGAAAACGGACTCGCGTTGGCATTTTGACACCGCTGCCGGCAAGGAAGAAATTGTCAACCGCCACATTGGCAAGGACGAACTTCACGCCATCGGCGTATGCAAGGTTTACGTCCAAGCACAAAAACAGTACGCCAGTGCAAATCCCGATGCGAGCAGGACCATAACTTACGCTCAAAAATTCAAGAGCACGCCTGGCAAAAAAGATGGACTTTACTGGAAGGCCGAAGGCAATGAGGTGGAAAGCCCTCTCGGAGCACTGGTTGCACAAGCTCATGTCGATGGCTATCATCATAAAGCTTCAGAATTACATCCGTTTCACGGTTATTTTTTCAGAATTCTGACCCAGCAAGGCGCGGCCGCTTCCGGTGGGAAAATGGATTATATGAACCAAGGCAATTTAACGGGTGGTTTCGCTTTAGTGGCTTATCCTGAGCATTGGGGACAGTCGGGTATCATGACTTTTATTGTTAACCAGGAGGGCAAAGTCTTTCAGAGCAATTTCGAAGAAAAGACCTCTGAAGTTGCCGAAGCGATGACGCAATACAATCCCGACACCGAATGGACACTGGTGAAGGACCAGGGAGTATTTGAAAAGGGACAAGTGTCTCTTGCCAAGCCTAATGCAGCCAATGTTACGGGTTTAAACCGCGGAATATAAAAAGCTTGTCGGCGAACCAACATTCATCTGACTGAAAGTGGGGTGTTGCCCCACTTCTTGATGGAGAGCCCGTCCCGAAGCGGGCTGGCGACCCACATGAGTGGTAGTTGGAACCAGATCGTTGGATGGCTTCGTGAGGTTGATCTGTTGAGGAAAGAAGCTGATAAGTACGCAGCCTGAACCAAAAATCGAGCACCTCAGACTATTACCCTCATTGTAAAGACACTCCCCTGTGGAATTGGAATCAAGGGAGAAATGGGGAGAGAATGCAGACGATGTGGCTAAAGAAACTATTGAATAAAATCCTAGCTCACCCTCCTACACTAAGGAGCGGATTGCCGAATAGTTTTTCCTAAAAAAATTGAAACCATCCGCAATGTGAGGATTTGTCATATGAATGCGGTCTCTGGCAAAATAGATCGTTCATCAGAACTTTCACCAGCTTTTTCCTGTATTCGCAAGTTTGGCGCAGCATAGAGGTGCCTGTTCTACTTTTCCGCGTGAAGTGAGAGAACTTATCTTTCGCCATGATTCGCCCCGTTCCCAGTCGGGGTTCATTTTCACTGGGGATAAAAGATAGATCTTTTTTTCAGCATTGTTCCAGTTCTGGACCAGTTCTTTGAGGACATGAAGAGATAACAAACGTTTGATAAAAGGCAAGGAAAGATGCGATAGGATAAACAAAATGGAAGACAGAATCCATAAACTGGACGCTTTCCATTCCGAACATCCAAAGTGTTTGACCGGACTTTCGCGGGTCGTGACGGTAAAAATGAGACGGACTTTTTTTTCGGCGGCTTTGGCAAGGCAATGTTCAACCAAAGAAACAAAGACTTCCTTTTTCATGCAACCCGGATGGAACGCCAGGGAGCGGAGCTCGGCCAGCCTCTGGTTGAAGATTTCAATGGCGCAACAGGCGATGACTCTGCTCTTTTCTTCTACGACGTAAAAACTATCCATGTGACGATTTAAATCTTTTTGGGAACGCATCTCGACTTTTCCCGTCTCTATTCCCACAAGTATCATGGAGAAAATAGCGTTCAAGTCTTCAGCTTTTGCCTGTCGAATCCTGACCGAATGCAGTCTCGCGCGAGCCTCTTCTGCCATATAAGGACTTTCTGGCATCGTAAAGCCATTCAAACTGCACTTGCAGAATGCGTCGCGGACGCTGCCGGATCACGATGCAGCTGGGAGACAATGCTCTTATAGAAAGAGGATTTCTCGGATCGTGCCAACCAGATTTCTTCCGTGGATGGAATGGACATTTTACATGGATAAGACGGAATGCCCCAATGAGAGCGCAACGGTCCTTCAATCGTAAGCGGCCAACCAAACCGTTGATAAATTTCGATTTTGCGCCCGGTGACTTCGACCCAGAGATCCGTGATTTTTCGGCGAATGCAGTAGCGCAACATTTCAACGAAGAGAAACCAGAATAATTTCTGTCCTCGAAACTCCGGTTTCAAGACCATCATGGTAGCATCCGCCACATCCGTCCGTCCATGTAACTGAAGCTCCGGCCAGACTCTAAGACAAGAGAGTCCTTCGTCTGAGTTTCCGATGACCAGCATCAAAATACCCGCAATGTTATCGCTTACACTCAGGACAAAATATTTGGATGCCTTTGGGAATGCGCTCAGATCATCTCCTGGCTGCCACGACTCTTCCGCAAAGACATCCTGAAATTGATGGAGGATTTGTTCTGTTTTTTTTGGGTTGGTATCCGCGGGCACAAGAGCAACCTGGATGTTATCTTGTTTGAAGAGCACTTCGATGAGCTCGTCTTCCTCTCTCAAAGCTGGACGAAAATGGCTTGGAATGTCTGTTTTAAAACTTGGGGCTAAAACGCTCATGGGGTTTGACGACATGCCAAACGTTATAAGCGGCAGGTGACAAATCGATGGAGGCACCGCAACAAAATGGCAATTATTCCAGTGCATGCGAATCCCAGACCGACCGCACCCCCGGCAGTCGCCTGGAACAAAAACACGGGGCGAACACGCCATGCCCCTGTTTATGATGAAGAGCCTGAGACGAAGAGCCTCGAAAAAGCGGACAAGCGGCCTGGCGACCCCAACGGGATTCGAACCCGTGCATTCACCGTGAAAGGGTGATGTCCTAGGCCTCTAGACGATGGGGTCGAAGAGGAACGAGGACGGTATGAAAAAGGAAAAAGAAGGTCAATGATGAATGGCAGTCGACAATCGGGTTTCAGCTGCTTTAAAGCAGCAAACGAGGCTGGCAACATGACATCGCTAGCCCTCGCCTGCCAACCAGCTATTTTTTGAGCGGCTGAATCGCCGCAAACGCGGCCCCTTGGGGATCCTGAAAGATCGCAAGACGACCCACCGTCGGAACGTCAAACGGAGCTTTCACGATTTTCCCGCCCAATTGAGTCACACGTTTAGCGGAAGCGTCAACGTTCTCCACCGAAACATAGGCCAGCCAAAACGGAGGAACGTTTTTATCCTGACATTCCATCATGCCGCCGATACCCTTTTCTCCCTGTTTGAAGAGGGTATAGTCGACCCCTTCCCCGGGAAACTTTTCAGCTTTCCACGAGAAGAGTTGAGAATAGAATTTCCCGGCTCCTTTCAAATCCTTCGTCACCAGCTCGTTCCAGCAGAACTCGCCGGTCGCCATGCTCTTGCAGTCGGAAGATTCACCGAGGAGTTTCTCCAATTTGTCAAAGCAACCGTTCCAGCCGTGGTTGTGCTTGTCGCGCGAATCCATGCTCGTGAATCCTTCGTGACGCAATCGCACCTCCGTCGCCCCATCCGCTTCCGCAAAATCCACCGTCACGAATGTCTCGCCATCCTCCATTTCGGAATCGGCCCATTTCCAGGTAAAGGCGAGTCGTGTCGGCCGCTTGATCTCGCGATACGTTCCGTAAACTTCCATTTCTCCATAGGCATCGTTATGAGTGCGGATACGATATTCACCGCCAACCCGCAGGTCGACTTTGGCTGAAAGCGCACGGCAGGTTGCGGGACCGAACCACTTCACAATCAATTCGGGCGTCGTCCACGCGTCGAACACTTTCGCGCGCGGAGCCTTGATGAGACGTTTAATTTCCAGGGTGATCTTTTTTTTTGCTTTGGTTGTCATATTTTTTCTTTCTTCGAGGTTGTTTGTTGTTTTTTTTCAAATCATCAGCAAGGGCATCGCACAAATGCTTGGATATGGCGGGCAGCAAGCCATGCTATTGCTTCTTCGCCGCTTCGGACACCGATCTCAAGCTCGCGAGGCCTTTTTCGAAATCGCCACCGACCATTTTGTCGCAGTTCATGAAGAGGCCGACTACCTTGCACATGAAATTGTTTTGGCCGGACATCCTCCATGTGACGACGGTCTGATTCCCTTCAGGCCTAAAAGTGAACTCTGCCGTGTTGTTGGCTTTGAAAGGCTTCAGAAATTCTAGTTTGAACCGGACCAGGTCATCCGGATGGCTCTCGGTGATCGTCATACGCCCTTCGCCAACCTTATTGTTCCCTGCCCACGAAAAGATGGCGCCGGTCCCGGCCGACGGACCCTCAAACGTATTTTTTACCGTGAGATCGAGTTTCGCCCAAGGGGACCATTCCTGCCATTTGTGAAGATCGTTCACTTGCGCAAAGACCACCGCAGGTGGAGCGGAGATGGAGGCGCTCCGCACAATGCGGAATTCGTCGGGCCGCATGGATACGATGACGATTAACACGACAACGATCACAGCGACGGCACTAAAGATGATTTTGATCATGGGATTTCTTTTCTCTCTTGGCATGCTGTTAGGATTTCATCTCCCGACCGGCGGTTCCTTTGGCGGGTTTGGCTTTGGTTGAAATCATGATTTTTCTTCTTTTCGGGCTTTTAACACATGAGTTTCGAGGCGTTCCAGGCTTTGCGTCCAGCCTTCCTGCATTCCAGCTAGATGCGGAGCGGCGGCGGGAGTTTGGAAGATGACGCGCGCCGTCAGCGTCAGCGTCGTCCTGCCATCCTGTTCGGCAAAGGTCACGATGTTCTGCACTTGAAAGATGGGACGGCCCTTTTCATCCGCATGCGCGCCACAGGTAAAGGCGAGCCTCTCCGGTTCCACGACCTCATCATAAACACCGGTCATCGGATAGATGGTTCCATCGGGTGCGCGCATGTGAACGAGAATGGCACCTCCAGGCCGCAAATCCCATTCGCAGACGGGATTCGTAAACCCTTTCGGCCCCCACCACTGCGCCAGGTGCTTTGGATCCGTCCATACCTTGAAAACGAGAGCCCGGGGCGCATCGAAGACGCGCGTGAAAACAATCTCCTGTCGGTCAGGCGTCACAACAGCATTATTTTTTTTGGCCATGCTTGTTCTCCTTCCCCTGCAGTTCGTTGAGATAGTCGTCGAGACGATCCAAGCTCTCTTCCCAGAAGCGCCGGTAATGTTCAAGCCAGTCCACCGCGTCCTTCAAAGGACGAGCTTTGAGCCGGCATGGCCGCCATTGCGCCCGGCGTCCTCGGGAAATGAGGCCAGCCCGCTCGAGCACCTTGAGGTGCTTGGAAATCGCGGGACCACTGATTTTGAAAGGTTGAGCCAGGCGCTTGACCGAGGTCTCCCCCGACGCAAGACGATGAAGGATCGCTCGGCGGGTGGGATCCGCGAGGGCAGCAAATGTGGTGTTGAGAATATCCGATGCCATTTGTAATTAACCGTATGGTTAAATACACTGCATTCCGGAATCTGTCAAGAGTCTTGGAGTTCATCTCCTTTGACATAACAGGCGATCGCAAAATGCCATCAGCAAGCTTGCCTTGCCTGTCCGCTTGCTTTTTTGAGGGCATTCGCGCAGTTGCTACCTTTTAAATTGAATAAGGCAATAACACTCCCCATCCAACGGGTACAAAAAATGCTTTGCAACCATGGGAGGCAGCTTCCTTTCCCTAGGTTAACGTCGACTTCCGCAGAGGTTTCGCAGCCGCTTGCGCCGTTTTGAAGCGGTGTCTCATTCTGAACCTAGAACTGCGTGCTGGTTAAATAGGAACAAGCGGAACGAACGTGCTTTCAACATTATATACCGGTAGGTATACAACGCAACTTTTCAAAAGGGCTGTTGTTTACTCCAATAGAACTATTTTCGATCACTCGGTGATTGAGACTTAAAACTGGAAAAATATGAAAACATTGATTCTTGCTAGCCTTGGGCTCGGCCTTCTTTCATTTACACCTCGATCCGATGCGGGTGTTGCCCTAGATCTGCGTTTTGGCTCGGGCGACCGCTATCATCACGAACGTGAACATGTCGTCTACGAGCGTCATGAATATCGTCGTCCGGTTTTCGTGGAACCGCGAGGCGTGGTTGTCGTACAGGAACCTGTCTATGTTTCCGCCTGCCCTCAGGTCCCCTGCGATAACTTCTATGCCACCGGCCGTGATTGGGCGCGCGACCTCAGGGACGACGCCGTGACGCGGGACCAATTCATCGTGTTTCTGCGATCGCATATCGTTCGGACTTCCACTTACAATTATGAGGAATTTCGAAGAGGTTTCATCGAGGGTTACGGGATCCATGGTGAAAGAGCCTTCGACATGGCCTTTCGCGACGCACGGGCGTGCTAAATTCATTTGAAATAATGGCGGCAGCCTCTTGACGAGCTGCCGCCAACTTGACTTCGGCCGGTTCTTCAAAAATCCCGGCTCAAAAAGATCCACTCGATTTTTTTGGGTGAAAATTCGATCCCGACGACAACGCGAGCATTGTTACTTTTTCAGCAGCCTGCTATCGTTCCAGGCTAGCTTATGGCTGACGTCTCTCCCACCGCGCTCATCAGCGCCAACGAAATCGTTGTCGATTTCGGACACCACATCGTTCTCAATCAGGCAAGCCTTGCAATCCATGAAAATGAACGCGTCGGCATGGTGGGCCGGAATGGGTCCGGTAAAACAACCTTTCTAAAAATTCTCGCTGGGGAATCCGAACCCGACAGCGGGGAAATTGTGCGCCGACGCGACCTCGTTACGGGCTATCTGCCGCAGAACTTCACGCTTAACGAAGCCTCAACCGTCTATGACAACATCATCGACGGTGTGAAGCCAATCCTCGATCTCATTCGCGATTACGAACATGCCGACGCCCATTCAACTCAGCACGAGCTGCTTTTCGAGAAGATCCATCATTTCGACGGATGGAACATCGACCAACGAATCAAGAGCTTGATGGATCACCTCAGTGCTCCAACGGCAGAACGGGTGGTCGGAACGCTCTCCGGTGGCGAAAAGCGTCGCGTTGCGCTCTGTCGCGCACTCCTTGCCCGGCCGGATTTTCTCATTCTCGACGAGCCCACAAATCATCTTGATACCGAGTCGATTGAATGGCTGGAAGAGTTTCTTATGGATTATCCGGGCGCATGCCTTTTCGTCACGCATGACCGCTACTTTCTCGACCGGATTGCCAATCGCATCGTTGAGCTTGCGCAAGGAACCTTTTTTTCTCACATGGGAAGTTATACGGATTATTTAGAGGCTAAAGCCGAACGCCAGGCGGTCGAAGAACAACAAGAGCAATCGCGCCAAACCTTTTTAAAACGCGAACTCGAGTGGGTGCGACGCCGTCCCAAAGCTCGAAGGACGAAATCAAAAGATCGTGTTGAACGATTTCATGCGGAAGTTTCGAAAGGAGAGCGTGAAGTTGAGCTCAACATCGATCTCATCATTCCACCGGCTCCAAAACTCGCCAACCGCGTGATTGAATTGACCCACGTTGGAATGGAGCTCGGGGGAAAAACCTTGTTCAGCAACCTGAATTTGAAACTCGAGGCTGGCGAACGCATCGGCATCGTCGGGCGCAACGGGCTCGGCAAAACGACGCTTCTGAAAGTGATGATGGGCGAACTCGCGCCTACTTCCGGCAAAGTCGAAATGGGAACGCAGACAAAAATCAATTACGTCGATCAGGGGCGATTGCTGCTCGATGAAAACAAAACCATTTTCCAGGAAGTCGGAGAAGGCGGCGATTTCGTTCTCCTTGGCGAAGAAAAGGTTTCGATCCGAGGTTATCTTCGGCGCTATCTCTTCAACGAGGATCGGATCAACGCGAAGATTGCCCTCCTTTCCGGTGGCGAACGAAGTCGTGTGATCCTTGCTAAAATCCTGAAACGCGGCGGCAATCTCATTATCCTGGACGAACCTACCAACGATCTTGATCTCGCCACACTGCGGCTGCTGGAAGAAGCGTTGATGGCGTTCCAAGGCACGGTCCTTGCCGTAAGCCACGATCGCTATTTTCTCAATCGCATCTGCACAGGAATCGTGGGGCTTGAGGGAGACGGGGAGGTTTTCCACAGCGTGGGTAACTACGATTACTACCTGGAGAAGCGCTCGAGCCGAAAACCTCGTGAGACCGCTGGCCAAAATGAAACTTCACCATCGAAAACGACAAGCGAACTCGAACGGCCTAAAAAATTAACATGGAAGGAATCTAAGGAACTTGAAACGATGGAAATGATCATCCAATCCACCGAAGCGGAAGCAACCCGCATCGAAAAGCTCTTTGAAGATCCGGATTTTTACAAAAAGCACGGCGATCAATGGGAAGAACTGGACGCCCAACTTGTTGCGGCAAAAGAAAAAATTCAGACTCTTTACCAACGATGGGAAGAGCTTGAAAATATCAAGAAAGCCACGGCGTGAACCATGCCAAGCGGACAGGCTTGACCCACTCCTCTCTCTTGCCTAAAACGAATTCATGATGAAAACCCTTGTAAAGCTTTCTATTGCGTTTTTTCTATTTGTGGCTGTGCTCGTTGGAATAGGCTTCTTGTTTCTAGATCGTATCGCCAAAAATGGAATCGAAACCATCGGTTCCCACGTGACACAGGTGAACTTCTCACTTGCCGGCATCAGCTTGTCTCCGCTTTCCGGAAATGGAATGATCCACGGTTTGATCATTGGCAATCCGCCGGGATTCAAAAGTCCTGCAGCCATCAGTGTCGGCTCCGCAAGCCTATCGCTTCAACCTGGCACTCTTTTTTCACCAAAAGTGACCATTCACTCGATTCAGATCGACGAACCCCAAATCACGCTGGAAGGCAATCTCAACGAAAGCAATCTCAAAACGATCCAGCAGCACATCAATACCTCGCTTGGCACCGAAAAGAGTTCTCGCACGTTCGAAGTGGATGATCTTCTTATTCAAAATGGAAAGGTTCAGGTCGATTTCGGTTTACCAGGCGTCAAGGCACCCGTCGTTCCTCTTCCCACCATTCATCTTACGGATTTAGGGAAAGGACCGGAAGGCATCACCGCTAGCGAGCTCACAGCAAAAATCGTGGATGCCATCCGTGCCAGCGCAACCAAAACAGTTACCGAAAACCTCGGTGACCTCGGAAAAAATATCCAGGGATTAAGCGGTGGCGCAACCGAAGAAGCCGGTAAGGCGCTCAAGGGCCTTGGCGGGCTTTTTAAATAATTTTTATAACCTCAGTTTCTTCGCAGCGGATCTTTTTGGTCCTTCCTAAATGGACCAAGAGGCATGGGTTTCAGCAAGCCAGGATGATTTCCTTTTAATCTTTCCTGAACCGGATCTGCAGAAAATCCTGGTCGCAGGAAAATCGGAAACCACCCGATCTATGGCCGAAATGACTTCGGACATATTCCTCAAATTCCTCCAGAAGCGGCGGACGCTTGATCGGCAAGAGATTGAGCATGAGTTCGGCAATGATCTCGGCTGTCTTGAAATCAGAAGTCGTCACATGAGAAGGCACTTTGGCTAATGAGACTTCGTAGCGGTCTCCCTGGAAACATTCAAAGGCGGCGGCCAGATCCGAGAGATTGAAGTGACGACCGAAAAAATGCTGCAACATGCGCATGCAATCAGAGGTGTGGTGCTGGAGCACCACAATCAAAACACCCTCCGGTCCGAGCCAAGAAGCAAGTTTCTTGAGGGTGGGAACCCAATCATGCTGATCGATATCACAAAGGACATGGGAGCAGAGCACGAAGTCGGCCGCCAGGTCGAGGTGGACATCCAGAATCGTGTCGGGAATGATCTCCACGCCCGAACAAGAGTGCCGCAATTCGCTGCGCATCCATTCATTCGGCTCGACGGAGATCGTTCTCTCAAAGGATTCTTTGAACCACGCCGTGAACTTTCCATTTCCCGCTCCGGCATCTACGAAAAGCTTCCGTGACGGTAACTTTTCGATAAGCCCCTTCAACCAGCGCTGCGCCTGAATTTGTTGGTCCGTATTGCTCAAAAACACCTGAAACGCTTCGTGGTAGGCGCGCGTTTGCGAATGATACACGCGTACACGTTCCATTCCACGGGTCCCGGTTGCCTTTGACATGAACGATCATGTTGACTGAAATCTTCTTGTGTTGCAACTTCCGTTCGTCCGCTTCGTTTGGAAGCGAGGGAACCTATCTTCCCAGTTTCGAAACTGGGTGTTGGGCCGAATCCAAAAACATCTCTTTCCTTAAGAAGTCCGCATTGCGGGCGCCCATCACAGCGGATTTTCGGAAGTGGTCTCACGCTGTTTCTTGAGATACGCCTCATAATGCTCCATGGCGCGGTGGTAATTGCCGACCGCGCGGTAGGCTTGACCCAATTGAACATCCGGCTGTGGATCATGAGGATCGAGTTGCTCTGCCTTCTCGAACTCAACGATTGCTTCATTCGGATTTCCTGATTTCATGAACAAATCCCCGAGATACATGTGAACAGAAACTTCTTTTGGAAAAAATTCCTCCATGCGCTGATAATGTTTCAAAGCTTGTTGGGTTTCTCCAGCCCCACGAAATGAGAGTCCAAGCAATTGCTGAGCGGTCAGGTTGCGCGGATTAAGTGTGATCGCCTTTTCCAGATCCTTTCTTCCCTCGTCCACGCGTCCTTCCTTGAATTCGAGCATGGCTCGACGAATGTAGACGCGCGTGTCCGAGGCGTTTAAAGCCTGGGCAAGCGCCAGATGTTTTTCCCCCGCGCGATCCAGCGTGAGATAATATTGGAACGGATCAAGAAATCCCAATCCGAGCAGAAGCGCGACACATCCCCATCGAACACCCCGGGCAAGCACCCTGCTTCCAAATAACCAATTCCAAGCCGGAAACCTTGTTCGAAACATGGATTCGGATCCCTTTTTGCCCAGCAACAACTGAGCGATGCGTCCATCCCTGAGCTTCCAAATGGCGCCATCAAGCACGAAATGATGAATGTTCACAATGGCCAGGAAGATCAGGTAACTGTTCACAAGGTCGTGATGAAACAGCCGGCTGATGATCCAGGGACCCGGAAGGAACAAAGCGATGCCGCCCATCAACATGAGGCCGTAATAGCTCCACGGATTCCACTCCTTCGCACCACGCAGTCCGGATTCTGTTTCCTTCTTTGCATAATATCCGGTGATCCAGAGATATTGGGTGCAATGCATGAAAGCCAAAATGCCACCACTGTAGCTCGTGGGCAAAAATTGCATTCCAAAAACAAATTCCAACATCGTCGGAGCCACGAACCAAAGAAATTGTGTGCTGAAAAGCGCGATGGGGCCCATTAATCTTCGAATCCCCATTCGCCGCGACAACAAATAAAGACTGTGGACTCCCATTCCCAGGAAGGCGGAAATAAAGAAGATTCTTAGGTAGAAACCCAGTTTGACCGGAATACCCAGGGAAAGGATGTTCGGTTGCACGTCGCGACTCGCATGCATCGATAAAAACCAGGACAGGTACGACGCAAGATACGATCCGTAGAGAAGACGCCGTTCCAGGGGTGTCGGCTGCGTTTCGTTGCGCCGGATAAACATCACCGCCAGACCATAATTCTGCCCCGTGTAATGCCACGGGCTCCAAGTCAGGTAGATGGTCCAGATGATCGGGAACCAAAGCGCCGACGCGTGCGCCACAATCCCCACTGCAACGAGGATCACCGTGACATGGAGTGTGAAAAAACGGTATTTGGAAAAATCCTCCCGCGTCCCGTAGACACGATAGATCGTCGCCATGTAGTGCGGATTGTTGCTGAACAACCCAAGCACATAAAAAGCGAACGCAACCCCCATCAGGGAACGATTCGATGCAACATAGCTGAGAAGAAAAAGCGGAAGCGACCAAGCGCCGCACCCGACCAGCAAATCAACCACCGGATTTTGTATCCAGGGCCGAGATTCGCGCGGAAAGACGCTCGAAGGAGCTGTCGGAGAAACCATGATCCATAAGGATCTTAATCCGATGGCCTGTTAATTCAAGATCTCTCGGTTGCCACGCTCGGAATGCGGAAAATTGCCTTTGTGCGATGATCAGGCGCCTCAGTTAGGGACAAATGCATGAGCATGTCTCGTGAATCTCCTTGAAACCGCAGCTCGCGTCTGGATTGCTTCATAACTCATTCCATGAGGCAAGTTCCCAAGAAACTCAAAGAGCTTTGGATAAAACTGGTCCACGAGAACGACTCGCCCAACCAGATTGCGGCCGGTTTCGCCATCGGCTTTTTCGCGACGTTCTTTCCCATTCCTGTACTCGACACGGCGGCCGCATTTGTCATTGCATGGATGCTGGGGGTGAATAAAAGTTCATGCCTCATCGGAAACAATTTCGTCCTCCTCATTTACCCGGTCATCCCGCTGCTTGTGGGAATCGAGTTTTGCGTCGGAAAATGGATGCTTCATGAATCGATCGCCTTTCACGTGCCGAAACAATGGAACATTTCTTACCTGCTGCACGAGTCGTGGCCAAACGTGAGAGCATTCCTTCTCGGTGGAATGTTGCTCGGCACGCCATCGGCTATCGCCAGTTTTTTTGGCATTCGTTCTGCCGTCGGTCGCTGGCAGAAAAGTCACTCTCAAAAAAAGGATGGGCCTCCCCTCAAAGTTCTTTAAGCATCGACCAAGCGCCACAATCGGCAAAAGGAAGGAGCAACCATGCTCAAAGGGCGGCATCCAGATCAAAGCAATTTCTGAATTTCCTTATCGAAGGTTTCTTTCTCCGTAAATCCCACATGCTTCGCTACCACATGCCCCTGGCGATCGATCAGGAAAGTCGTGGGAATACCATCGTCGCTGCTATATTTCTCAGCCACGGTCGAGTTGCCCATCACCATGGGATAATTGATCTTGTTCTCGCGCATAAAGGTCTTCACGACGGAGGGACCCTCGTCCAGAGAAATTCCAACCACAACCAATCCCTTCTCCTTGTACTTTTCCTGAAGTTCGACAAAGTTAGGAATTTCCATGCGGCACGGCGGGCACCATGTGGCCCAAAAATCAAGAATCACCACCTTGCCTTTGAAATTGTCGGACGAAACTGTTTTACCGTCGGGATCTTTGAGGGTCCATGATGGCGCCGCCTTGCCGGACAAATCGACTTCCGCTCCTCCCTTGTGGGCGCCGAAAATGAGAATGGCCCAAGTGCAAACCAGCATCGCCAAAAAAGGGAAGACACGACGGATGGAGTTCATAGGCATTAAAATGGAAACATTTGAGGATGAAACATCAGAACGATCAAAACTAGGATCAAACCTTGCCAAACGCAAGTGACGAGCGGACAACTCAAAGGATGCCTTGCAGGTGTTCCCTTTCAGCCCCATCTGCGAATCATGGCTTGCATTACGGGGCAAAACCTCTAGGGTGAACTTGAAAGTGTTCGTTTTCAGAGCCTGGTGAATTGTCAGTTGATCGCGGTCAGTGATGATTTGAAACCCGACGGTCGGGAACAGTCTGATGCCACTCTAGGAAATCCCCAAGGGATTCTCATTTTTATATGCCTTTTCAAAATCTCGGTCTCTCTGCCCCCGTCCTTCGTGGCGTTCAGGCGATGGGATATACCGTGCCAACCCCCGTTCAGATTCGTGCGATCCCAGCCATCCTCCAGGGCAAAGACTTGATCGCCTCGGCGCAGACGGGCACTGGCAAAACTGCCGCGTTTGCCCTTCCCGCCCTCACCTTGTTGCAGCAACACGGAACATGCCGATGCCTGGTGCTCGAGCCTACGCGTGAACTCGCCGCCCAGGTCGAAACCGCGTTTCGTGATTATTCACGTTTTACGGACCTGCGCGTCGCTCTGCTTCATGGCGGTGTCGGTTATGGCAATCAACTTAAGGAATTGCGCCACGGCACCGACATCGTCGTCGCCACTCCCGGACGCCTTGAAGACCATCTCAAGCAGCGGACGTTGCACCTCAATGATATCAACCTCCTCATTCTCGATGAAGTCGATCGCATGCTCGATATCGGCTTTCTCCCCGCAGTGAAAAAAATCGTTTCTCGCTGTCCTTCGGCACGCCAAACGCTTTTCTTCTCAGCGACACTCCCGCCACAAATCGTGGAACTTGCGAACTGGGCGCTGCATGATCCCATAAAGATCGAGATCGGCGTGAATCGTTCCGTGGCCTCTTCGGTCACGCACGCGCTTTATCCTGTTTCGCAACTTCAGAAACATGATCTATTGCGCGCTTTGCTTGAAAAAACCGATTTTGACAGCGTGCTGATTTTTTCCCGCACCAAGCATGGCGCCGATCGCATTGCAACCCGTCTCAAAGCAGAAAATCATTCCGTCGCCGTTCTGCATGCGAATCGTTCACAAAATCAGCGCATGGAAGCGCTCAGCGGGTTCAAATCAGGCAAATACGAAGTCATGGTCGCCACGGACATCGCCTCCCGCGGCATCGACATTGCCGGCGTGACGCATGTCATTAACTACGACGTGCCGGAGCATCCGGAGGATTATGTGCACCGCATCGGTCGAACGGGACGGGCGCAATCGGTGGGTGATGCCTTCACGCTGGTAACGCGCGAGGAGGAACGCCACGTCCACGCCATCGAATATTTTATTGGGCGCAAAATCGAACGATTGACTCTCGAAGGTTTTTCCTACGCGCAACCTCCCGCCGTCACGAGCGTCGCCTCGGTTCGCTGGGACGGCCGCGGAAAACGCGGACGGCGTTTTCGCCGTCGTTAACCATGTGCGCGTGCACGAACAAGCACGTATCAACGCCCAACATCTTCCGGACGGCAAAGTGCGTGCACCGCGACTCCATCGGGCTCGACAAACGTGACCGATAGTTTTCCGCTAGGATCCGCCGCTCCGATTTGCAAGCGGCTGCCCATAAGAAATCTGCCGATCTGCTGCGAGGGATTGTCTGGATGAAACGCATCCACCTCGCGCGAACATACAAAAACATCGGAAACAACCGGCACAGGACGCGCACTTTGGGGCTTCACAGCAGCCGCGGTTTCGGCGCCGCTCCAGAAGGACTCATTCATTTCCGGCTCCAGCCCCTGGATGAGTTGTTTCATGCGATCCACCTTGGCTTGCAGGATGGAATCACTTTTGCACGCATCATTTAAAAGCGGAGACCGCAGCATCATGAACGCAAAAACTTCAGCTCGGTCCTCCCTCATAGCCGCCATG
>JABDCI010000013.1:32483-33937 GCA_013288215.1 Verrucomicrobiota bacterium
CTTCTGAAGGGCGTGGATATTAAAACCGTCGATGGCGGCCAGCCCACCGCTTCCATATTGAAATCCAGCCACGTTCAGCCCTGCCCAGACCGGGTCCTGCCAATGAAAGCAATGGTCGTCGATGAGATGAAAAAATTCGTGATGAATCACGTGTGGAATGAATCCCTGATTCAGCATGATTCGGGTAATGTCATAATAGACAAACCCCGTGTAAATCCCTCCGACCTTCGTCCCTCCGGGACCGTCTTCTCCAGCAGTCAAATTTTGGCATACAATGGCCGTGTCCCATTGCACCGTTTTAAAAAAGTGGAGGGGATATTTCCGCAATTCGCGCGAAAGAATACTGAGGAACATCACAAGATCGTGATATTGCAAAGGCCCGATGGGATCGTAATCCATCCGGACGGCGCTTTCGAGTTGGCGATCATAAATGATCTTGATCCCATAATCTTTTTGAATATGTGAGACATATTCCTCAATCAATTCCTTGTCCGACATGGCCCAATGACGCCAGAACTCAGATCCTTTTCTCCACCATTCAGGACCCTGTGTGAAAAGAAGGAATCCGATCGCAAGCAGGCAAGCCAGCTTGAACAAACCTTTCATGCCGCGGATCCCTCAATGGCGAGCTGAACAATCCGGGGATGAAACGAATCTTTTTTAAAGTCGAACCTCGCGAGCGTGATCGGAAGCTTGAATCTCCTCGGCCCCGCGCTTCCAGGATTGAGAAAAAGGATGCCTTGTCGCGATTCGATCTTGGGTTGATGCGAATGGCCGCTCACCACGACGTCGTAAGCCGCGCCCTTCACGTCAAAATTCAGATCGTTCAAGTCGTGAAGGATATGAAACCAAAAGCCGCTCACCTGCAGCGTTTGCGTCAAAGGCAAATCGCGCCATTGAGGGCCTGCATCGACGTTACCGCGCACCGCAACCACGGGCGCAATCCTCTCCAGTTCCCCGAGGATCTGCATGCGGCCGACATCGCCCGCATGAAAGATAAGTTCCACCCCTTCCAATGCTTTCGTCACTTCGGATCGGAGCAGCCCATGCGTATCCGAAAGAACGCCAAGCTTGGTGACATTCGGATAGTCCATGTTTTCACCTTCAGGCCTTATCGTCCAAAAGGAGCACGCCTAACTTGCGCGGCCCGTGCGCGCCCAAAACCAGCACTTTTTCAATATCCGCCGTGCGACTGGGCCCCGTGATGAACGTCAGCATGCTTGGCCACTGGTCTGAGTAGCGGTCGTGCAGTATTTGGTATGCATGGACGAGATCAGGAACAACCTGAGATACCCTCGCGACGATCAGATGCATCCCCGGAAGCACGGAAAGCGCGCGCCCACATGCAGATCGCGAGGTGAGCACCACCGATCCCGTCCTTGCAACGAGAGCATCGCAGCCGGTAATCGACAGATCCATGCCCGCCAGCGCATGCCCTGAAAGCGACGGATCCT
>JABDCI010000014.1 GCA_013288215.1 Verrucomicrobiota bacterium
GGCATTGGCGGAGCCATTTTAAACGGGATGCTGTTGGCAGGTGTGATTGTTGTGGTCAAAGAAGGTTATGAAAAACGACAAGACTTTTTTAATAGCGCGCTTGAAATCAAAAGATCGCAGGCTGGAGATGATGTCACCAGCCGTCGGATTTCCATTCCTAGGAACGCGTCGACGACCGCAGAATTTAACAAATCGTACGATCCGTGGTACGAGGAGGTGTTTTTCCAGAGTTATTCTAAGTTTGGGGTGCGAAATGAAAAATGGGACGCTGCAGTTCAGGAATTATTGAAGGCCCGGCTAAAAAGCAAACGTGGTGATTCGAATATTTCGCGACAGGACCTGATCCTGATGGGTCGGAAGGTGCTGCAGCTGGGTTGCAATGATCCACTGGTCTTTTATGTGTGTGGAGCTGAAAACGACGAACTTCCCTTCAAACGGGAAATGCTTTCAAAAGCTTTGGAAGGATTCGGTTCATCCACCTATCCGCACATCCTTCCTTTTTTCGCATCTCTTCGTTTATCCGAGGTGGAAACCGAGTATCATGTGCCAGAGTCGCGCCTGAATGAACTTGATGCACGCGCCCTTGAGGATTTCAAGCAGATGTTAAGTGATTCAACATTTAAAGACGCTGAAATTCCGTTCCTGATCGACAATTTGGAAAACGGTGAACGATGGATGACGCAGTTCATCGAACGGCGTCACGAGGACCTTTTTTTGACCATCGAGGCTTCTTCTCGGCTTGAGTCCTGGGTGAAACACTTCTTTGCGGGAAAAAATTATATTCGTGAAGCGTGGCGCGCACGAGGGAATGGATGGGCAAGCACTGTCACTAAAAGGGGTTGGCAGGGATTTCATGACAATCTTCAAAAGGCGGAGAAAGAACTTACGGAGTCCTGGTGGTTGAAACCTGATCAGCCCTATGCCGCCAATCTCATGTTGTCTGTTTGTCTTGGCGCCGACGGAGACGCACGTAGGAAATTGCGTTTGTGGTTTGACCGTGCTGTTGCCGCGCGTTGCGACTACATGCCGGCCTACCGTTCTTTTTTATGGGGCATGCGTCCCCGATGGCATGGCAGCATTGAAGACATGTTGCGCTTTGGCACGCGATGTGTGGAGACCGGGCGTTTTGATACATGCATTCCTTATTTCTATTTAACCGCACTTCGCAATGTGGATAGTGAAAAGGATCATGATGGCCAAATTTTCTCTGACGAAACGGTCTATCAGAACGTAAGAACCATGTGCGAGGGGTATCTCGATTCGCCCACATTTGCTCCCTATAAGAAATTTTATCACTCACAATATGCTGTTCTTGCTTATAAAGCGGGTGAGTACGAAGACTCTCAGACGCAGTTGGAGGCGCTTGGATTTGATCTCGATAAGGGAGTAGCTGATGACTGGAGCCAGGATTTCGCGAGAATGCCAGGCGAAGTAAGCGCGCTCACGAGTCCTGCCGCCGACCAGGTCCAAGATGGACTTGAAGCGCTCGGAACCTCCGATTATGACAAGGCGATTGCGCGATTCGAATCCGCCGCCGCCGCCTTGAAGGAGGAGCCGCTCGCGCTCAAGTATGTTCAGGACACGCTTGCTGCGGCATGCGCGGAGCGTGATTTACAGAAGGGGGAATGGATTCCATTCATGCCGTCGGCGAATTTCTCGGGCTGGCAGATTGATCGCGGCACATGGAAAGTTCTCGAGGATGGAGCCTTGCAAGTGCAGGCGGGAATTGAGGGGTTCATGATTCAAGCCTATCCCCGTGTCGGAACGGATTTCGAAATCGAAGGAGATGTTGAATTCGCTTCCAGTTCCAACGGAAAATATCAGGTGGGAATCCTGATGGGGGCTCTTTGCGGTCATAATGACAACTGGATCAGTTTTTTGCTCAAACGCAACCCGCTCGAAGGGGAAGTGGCCTATTTCACGCGTTATTTCTACAATACTCAAAATCGCCATCCCATACCCGTGCCGGACAAAAACCATTTTCTTATCCAAGCGTGGAAGGGAAAAGTGAACGCGTTCGTGAACGGCAAGCTTGTTGCGGAAGGATACTCCCCTCCCGTTAAAACTTGGGGCGAAAGCAATGCTCTTGGCCTCGGAGCTTATTACGATCAGAATGACGTCACAATCCAGTTTCGAGGCATGAAAGTGCGTCTCTTGAAATCCGCGCCTCTTCCGCCACCCATGGAAACAAAATTATGAAATTCAACGGCGCCGATCGCAAATATTTAGAAATATTGTGACAAACGTTTCCTTCGCCAGATAGCTGCGCATCGATGGGAATGAGCGAAGCTGATGGAACGAACCTCTCAACACTCGATCCAGTACCCCAAATCGGCGTGTAGAAATTGAGAGCGGCCCTGGGATGCGGCCGCAAATTTGTTAGACCTTGCCACCATTTCCTATCTCTAGGAGCTGCTGCGCCTGAGACGCTAACTCGCGCCAGCGCTCACTTGCCATGCCCCAATCATAATTTTCGTAAAAGAGAGTTCCTTCGTGAGGGGATTTCAGAAAGTCGTACTTTGGGGCGGGACGGAAACGTTCGATGGAGGAAGAAAACGTGCGAAGGACATTTTTTTGTGTCCCATAACATTCGAACAGTTTTCTTTTCAGGAGCTGCTGTTGTGCCGAAAGGTTTGAGGTGCTGATGGGGTAACCTGGATGGGCGATGAATTCGGAGGTCGTTCGAGTGCCGGAAAAATTATGATAAAACGTCATTTCTAAGAGAATAGGGGGAACGAAACCCGCTTCCACGAGCATTTGGCAGGCCGTGTGGGCAGCAAAAGCCGTCGCGTCATGGTCCGGATGTCCTCCCTCATACGGGTGCGTGAGAATAAGATCGAGTTGGAGGTTGTGGAACATTTTTGCCAGCACGCCCGACAGTTCAACGAGATGGAGCGAAGCTTCCTGGTCGATGTATCCGAGGCTAAAGAGGCGTTCTTTTGGGAAGCTGGCGAGCATCATGGCCCTTTCCAATTCCTCGTGGCGCGCCAGAGCGTAATCGCGTCGTTCGTTGAACCCATGAGTTCGCGCATCTTTCATGTTTCGCGGAGCGCCATCCGTGACGTGAATGATGAAGAGTTCGCGGAAACGCGGTAGTTGAGCTCCCATCCCAATCACTTCGTCATCCGGATGTGCCACGACGACAGCGATCGAGGGTTCACGTCCTTCAGGCCGTATTAAATCTGCAATGTAGGCAGCCCAGTTTGTCAGAGGATCGCATGAGGAGGCCGAACGGCGGACAGTGGGCCGGGGGTGGGTTTCCGGGGTGCTCACATCGGGCATCATGGCCCAATTTTCGAAACTTTGAAAGTTCTGATCCAAGGAAACGCTTTTGGGAAAGGATGGCTTATCTCATTGGAAAAGCACTCCACGCGAGTCCGAACGTTTCGCTTTGCTTGGATGGATTGTGCACCTCGAGGCGATAATCGCCGATTTGAAGCTCTTTTACAAAAAGATGCTGAAAATTATCCGCCTGACTCACGCTGATTGCGATTTCATGATCCTCACGGAGAAGTCTGAGTTCCAAGGGAACTAAAACGGCGAGTGAATCTTGTATGTGGCGATTCCATGCGATCGTTGCTGTGAATGAAGATGGGTCCTTGAGTGTGAAGGAATATTTTTTTGTTTCGTCGGATGAAATGTTTTCAAGATTCCAGCCTGCGTCCTGATTGCGATCAACCTTTGAGCCATTTTGGAATAGACGCAGCGCTGCTGTCACGTTCAGGACGCCGGCTCCCTGGCGCGTGTCAAGAGGGGCTTCCTCCGTATGGGCCCATGTGATTCCTTTAGTGGCAGAACTCATGAGAATGGCTTTAACGACCCTGGGGTCGGATCCTTGGGACGTTTCGGGGCGCCGCAGGGCGAGATCCATCACCAGCGCGCTCGCGCCGCTCACAAACGGCGCGGAAAGGCTTGTCCCCGCGATCGTTCCCATGATGCGATGCATTTGATTCGTGAGGACTACTGGAGAGCCCCGTTGATAATAAAAGTAGGAGCCCGTAATGGGCGCGACGAGTTCCGGCAAAGACCGTTTTTCGAATAGACCACCGGGAAAGCTTGGATCGCCGCTTTCAGGATCACACGCGCCGACGCAGATTCCATTGAACATGGTGGAGGGAGTGTGACCAACACCCCCATCTGGCCCATCGCTTCCATTGACAAAAAGAATATGATGCTCGTCAGCATAGGCATCGAGGAGCAAGTCAAGGGCTGGCACCTGTCTCGACAGAGAGAAACTTTGATTGATAATACGAACATCGACCGGCTTGTTCTCCTGAACCCAGGTCTTTAAGAAGGAACCAGCATCGCCAAAAAAAACGTGCCGAATACCGGGAGCCACTCCCTGATAAAGGAGGCTATTGCCGAAAAGAATCGAACCTACCGCCGTGGAATGTTCCTGGGATGATCCGCCCGTGAGCCCTTCGAACTCTTTTCCCTCAAAGATGGGGATTTCGGGATCAACCCGTCCGCCGCCCGCTTCGAGTTCTGCGATAGAAATAGGCGATCCCGTGACTCCGATTTCCTGTACAAATGGAGTATGACATTGAACAAGTCGAAAACCGAGCTCGGGCAGGGAAACAGGTTCGGCTGCCGAAATGAGATCCAACCATGCCATCACCAAAAGAAAGGCAATGAATCGAGCTGAAAGGTGAGGTGCCAAGCGGCAATCGTACATGATTGTTTTTCGTTCCTTGCGATGTGTGACGGGCATGACGAACGATATCAAATCCAGTCATTTTCCGAAGCAATTCAAGCTTAATAAAGAAGAGAGATTTCAGGGTTAAATTCGGCCGGCATGGATGGCGGCATCCGACACTCAACGTGAAAGTGGCTTCTAAGTTGAGGAGAATGTTGAAATGTCGTCCATGACAGGGGCAGCAAGGGCTGTCTCTTGTTATTGTGAGAGATCCAACAGCCTTACTCAGTTCAAGATCCTTTTGTGCTTATTCGAGCACAAAGTCAGGGCTAACCTTAAGGTACCTTTCGGTCATGCTGACGATGAGCCCACGATATAATTTGAAAAACGCAAAGGAGTATTTTGAGCAGCATTTACAGAGGGGAGATTGCCACATAGAAGGCCAGCGGGTGATGGGTCAATGGTTTGGCAAGGGTGCGGAGCAATTGGGGTTGTCTGGAGTGATTCAAGCAAATGAGTTTTTGAGTCTGTGTGAAAATCGTCACCCGCAAACAGGCAAACGGTTGACGCAACGACAGAATACAACTCGGCTGGAAGTGGGAAAGGATGGCGTTGGGCATAAGCGGCTCAATCGGCGCATATTTTACGATTTCACATTGTCACCGCCCAAATCAGTTTCCGTTGTCGCCTTCGCAGGCAATGACCCGCGGATTATTGAAGCACATGATAAGGCGGTGCACCCCGTCTTGAAGGAGCTTCAGACTTACGCTGCAACCCGTGTTCAAAGGCAGAAACAAAATTTGCGCCGGATCACAGGCAATTTTGTCGGCGCAATCTTTCGGCACGACACGTCCCGAGCCTTGGACCCGCATTTGCATAGTCATTGTATTTTATTCAATGCGACTCAGGATACTGTCGAGAATCGATGGAAAGCCCTGGAACTTTACCAAATATTTTGTGCGCAGAAGTTCGCTGAGAATCTCTATTATCACGAACTCGCGAAAGCGTTGGTTGGATTCGGTTATCTCATTCAAAATAGGCCTCGAGGGGATTTCGAGATTGAGGGTGTCTTGCAAGAATGGATCGACCGATTTTCCAAACGGCACCGGGAGATTGATGAGAAAACACGGGAACTGCTCGCTCGGAAGCCGGAGAAGGCCCGCCTTAATTTGTCTAAAATTCGGGCGAATATCGCCCACCGCAACCGGAGACGGAAGATCAAGGATATTGATCCGACCGAATTGCAATTACTCTGGAAAAAACAGCTTTCATTAAGAGAGCGGAATCGACTCCACCGGCTCCATCGTCATTCTCTGACGGTTTCCGGAACACAATTCGTGACAGCAAAACAAGCCGTGAAATGGGCGGAAGAACGTCTTTTTGAACGCCGCTCAATCGTCCACGAGCACGAGCTCTGGCGTTACGCTTTAGAACACGCAAGAGGCCAAAACGTATCACTCTACGAGATACAAGCCATCACCCGTGAACGCGATTACGTGCGCGACATGCGATTTTGGGGCAAAGTCACCACAAAGGAAACCATTCAACGTGAATGGAATATTGTGTGTCTGGCACAAGACGGAATCAGGCGGTATCTTCCTTTTGCTTCCGAAGGTTTCTCTTCAAATGAGTTGTTAAATGCGGAGCAACGTCAGGCAGCCGAACAAATTCTGTCATCGCGGGATTTTGTGACACTGTTCTGTGGTGGTGCGAGTCGCGTCAAGAGCGACACCCTTCGGGAGGTCTGTTCAACACTCAAGCATCTTGGGTATATGGTTCAGATTCTCGCGCCAGAAAATCAGCAGGCGGCTGATTTGCAAGCCGAGGGTTGCGGCCGAGCTCAAACAGTCAGTGCCTTTCTCACACGCCGACGCATGCCTCCGGGTTCGGTTGTTCTCGTAGATGAGGCCGGACGGATTGGCGGGGGGCAAATGTTGCAACTCCTTTTGTTCCTCAGAGACAATCGAAGTCGTGTCATCCTGTCCGGCGATGCTCGCCAGCGCGGGGTTCTCAAAGCAACAGACGCTTTCAGAGCACTCGAAAAGCACTCAGGTCTCCAATCTGTTCAATGGATGAACACCCTTCGTCAAAACGTTGCTCGTTCAGGGGGCGGCATTTTAGCTCTGGATATCACCGAATCCAAGGAGAGCTTCGCTCATCGGCTGGCAAGAATTTGGAAGCGCGACCTTGCTTATGTTTTAAACGTTCAACATTCGCAGCGGTCATCTATAACGCATCAGACCGAAATTATTCAACTTTCTGAAACCCGTCAAAACATGAATTTCAGTCGCGGAATCGGGACATGAATGCTTCTTTTTCCTGTTTCAAGCTGAGTCGTGCGGTGATGGGCGAGCATGTGCCCCTTGATCATCTGCGGCTCGAACTGAATTCGTCTTGTTTTTATTTGCTTTCATACCATCACATGGAAATCGCCAAATTTGAGTTTGTTCAGGACTGCGACACCCTGACGATTTCGTTCCTCAATCATCGGGTGCGCATGACAGGAAAAAATTTGCGTGAGTTGGCCATTGCCATTCAGAGTCGTTCTGTCGAATCAATCAAGCCGATAGCTGGACGGTATGGTGCTGCGGTGGGTAGTGAAACTGGTTTTGTCGAGGCCATCGAGATTGAGCCGACTAACAACTCGCATAGCGCATGAGAACCTGAACCTGAGTGTGCCTAGGATTATAGGGCAGCCATCTTCTCGAAGACTGTGAGATCAGCGCGCTGCGGCACGAAGGATGGTCTCAGTCGTAGTCCAATTGATGCACGGATCGGTGATGGAAATTCCATGTTTGAGTTTAGCGCGATCTGCACTAAAGGGTTGGTTTCCTTCCTCGAGAAAGCTTTCCAGCATAGCTCCGACAATGGGACAATGCTTCTGTCTGCGTTGATCGAGGATATTTTCCCAAACCTCCACCTGTCGATTGTGCTCTTTATTGGCGTTGGCATGACTGCAATCGATCATCAAGACAGGGGGAAGTTTGACGGCGCGTAATGTTTCCACAGTGTTTGTGAGAAATTCAGTATGATAGTTTGTGCCCTGGCGGCCGCCCCGCAGAACAAGATGACAAGATGTGTTGCCAGTCGTTTTGATGACACTCGTATTGCCCTCTTGATCAATCCCCAAGAAACTGTGAGGTGTTCGGGCGGCACGCATGGCATCAATCGCTGTTTGGACGTTTCCATCCGTGCCATTTTTAAAGCCTACTGGCATTGACAAGCCGCTGGCCATTTCACGATGGGTCTGGGACTCTGTCGTGCGGGCGCCGATGGCAGCCCAGCTAATCAGGTCTCCAATGAACTGCGGCACGATTGGATCAAGAAATTCCGTGGCTGCAGGCAAGCCCATCTCTGTAATTCGCCGCAAAAGATTTCTTGCGATGACAAGTCCTTTCGCCACATCGCAGGATTCGTCCAAATCGGGATCGTTGATCAATCCCTTCCATCCCGTTGTTGTACGGGGCTTTTCAAAATAAACACGCATGATGATGAACAGATGCTTCTGGACTTCTTCACGCAACGCAAGCAAACGGCGTGCATAATTCAGAGCGGCTTCGGGATCATGAATGGAACATGGTCCGATCACGATCAACAGCCGTGGATCTTCACCCAGCAGAATTCGTTCAACCCCATTGCGTCCTTCATACACTGTTTTGGCGGAGATAGGGCTGATGGGGAATTGCTTTTTGATGGTAGTTGGAGGAATGAGACGGGACACGCTTTTAACACGTGTGTTCTCAATCTGAGGAAATTTTGCTGCCTGTTCTGTATTGGGAGACGACATGCGTGGTTCCTGGCAGCAGAGCAGGGTCTCTAGGCTACGAAACCACGTTTGGCTGTCGTAGCGCAGCGAGCACGACTCTCTGCTTGTTGCATTATGCTTTGTGAACGGTCACGTATCCATTCCAAAGTTCTGGGCCTCACCCGCTCAGTCATCAACAATTTTTAAAGTGGTGCGCCCAATGATTCCCAGTTTGAACTCTATCGTCTGTTGGCTAAAGGAAATAGAGGCTTTCCGACAAGCTCAACTGTCCCTTGCGGTATTCTAAGGCTCAAAGATTTTGAGGCGAAGTTCTTTGAGCGCTTTGAAGTGCTTTTGGTTTCCTGTACAGAGAGTCAGTCCATGCTCGACTGCTGTTGCGGCAATGATTGCATCTCCGGCTCGCAGACCATTTGAAAGTGTGTATTCCTCCACGTAGACGGCAGCCCGATAGCCTGTGTTCTCGGTCATTGCCAATGTTTGAAATCCAAACTCCTTGAGAAAGTCGACGACGTATTTGTGCTGCTTCTTGTCTTTGGCCCCTTGAAGCAATTCCATATACGTATAAATCGAAAGGAATCGCTCAGATTCTCCATCTACAAGTCGAGCGGCTTTTTCGTTTCCGCGTTGGATCCAAATGAGAATATCTGTGTCAAATAGCACGGTACCGTCCTCCGCGAAGATTGGTCATTTCGTCTTCAACGCTCCGCGTGGACTTGTTCATTTTGAAAAATGGGTGATCGTGAACACGCATGGTCGAAGTTCTTAAAGATGACGTTATGATGCCTTTGACTTTGCCGTGGTAAAGGATGCTGACTTCCTCGTTGCGGTCCAAAGCTTTGAGCACATCATTCATTCTGTATCTGAGATCGACTATTGATGCTTTCATGTTGGTTCTCCAATATGTATAGTAACTATATACATATATGGGTGGTTCGTCAAGGCGTCCAACGCTGCTTAAGATAAACTGACCCTGTCCGAAACAAATTGTCAGCACCCCCTTTGGAGTCATTTAGAGTCGGGTTTTACCCCATGGCGAGATCAAAGACGGTCAACTGTGCGTCGTCATACTGGAAACCTTCTTGTCAGATAATCCTCAACAAAACGTAGGGAATCATCGCCGGATGCCTTGTTAAATCCCTTCACAGTCTCCTGCTTTCACTCATTCGAGGCGCTATGATCTCGAATGGCGAACCATCGACGGTGATGTAGAGCCGATGTAATCATCACACCCAGCCAGATTTGAACCGCGCATAGGCTTGATCATCAAGTTCTTGAAGACCAAAAAATTGGCTGTTGCGCCCACCAGGATTTGAACCTACAACCTTCTGATCCGCAGTCAAAAAACGGTCCTTTGCTCCATTTTGCAATCTTTGATTTTTTTGCTAAATATCTGCCAATAAGGCGATTATACACTTTCTGTTTAACTTTCATTGCCTGCGTTTTGCTATGAAAATAGCAAACAGTATCAAATTTGGATTTGATTAGGCTGCACGATGGGTACAAACCGGTTCTATAGTAAAAGCTCATAATTAACATTAGTGTTGATTATACGTATTAATTATGTTGAACTTTCTTCATGTGGAACGAACGACAAGCCATTGAAATTTTTCATCTGCTTTTTGTAGCGCAACTTGGCCGACGGGTGGACAAAGCGTTTTTTGCTATCAAGGGCGGCTGCAATCTCCGCTTCTTCTGCCGCAGCATCCGATATTCGGGAGACATCGACTTCGATATCCGCACGATGGCAGTTGCGACGTTGCGGAGCAACGTGGCGAACATTTTAAAATCACCCGTTTTTGGCCAATCGCTCTCTACCAAGCAAATCGCAATCGATCACGTGACTGCGACGAAGCAGACGGATACGACGCAACGTTGGAAAGTTGGCATTACGCTGCGGGGTGGAAAACCGATTCCGACAAAAATCGAGTTCTCACGCCGTAAAGGTCTCGATTCCGACCATACCCTTGAGCCGGTGGACGCGGAGCTGATGCGGACCTACGAGCTTTATCCGATCTTGGCACAGCATTATTCTCGCGAAGCGGCGTTTCGGCAGAAGGTGGTCGCCTTGAGCCGTCGCACGGAAACGCAGGCGCGTGACATTTTTGACCTGAAACTGTTGCTAGATGGCGGCGCTGGACGGCAGCCATTGCCTGCTGATGTGTTGACAGAAATCCGTCGTGCCATTGAGAATGCGATGACCATTGGCTTCGATGAGTTTTCTGGGCAAGTACGGGTTTATCTTACCGCTGATTACCAGGACTACTATCGTTCGCGCCAAGTATGGGAATCATTGCAAGAAGAGGTTGTGCGTGCTTTGGAGAATTTGCAGCCATGAACCAAATTGAGGCATTGAGTCAGATCGATAAACTCGGAACACTCGGTTTCGAGACACGGGACATCTCCGCGCTTTTGCGAGTCAGTCCTGCCAATGCCTCCATGTTGCTTAAACGCCTGGCAATAAGTGGATTCGTATATCGAGTGGCACGTGGTCGTTGGGTGCGCGCCAATCAAGAGAATCGTGAACGGTTGGTGGAACAACTCGCCGCACCCTATCCGGCTTGCATTTCCTTACAATCAGCCTTGTTCCTGCATGGCCTGATCGAGCAGGTGCCTGCGGTCATCTATGCAGTGACACCTGGCCGCGCCCGGCGTTTCGACACACCACTAGGTTCTGTATCACTTCATCGAATACCACCTGAACTTTTTGGAGGATTCAAGATTAGCAACGATGGAACAAAGATAGCGACAGCAGAGAAAGCGCTGTTTGACTTGCTCTATCTTAGCCCGACGCGCTCACGTCTATTTGCGAGCTTGCCTGAGCTCGAAGTCCCAAAAGCATTCCGATGGAGTGAGGTTCGCCGCTGGATAGAAAAAATCGCTGCCAAAAATCGGCGTTCGTTTGTTGAACGCAAAGCTGCCGTTCTGAAAGCTGCGTAGATCGTGAAAATCGGCTTTGCCCCTGTTTATGATGAAAAGCCGAGCCGCCCTTTTGAAGTGGTGCGCCCAATGATTCCCAGTTTGAACCAAATTGCCTCCTGGGTGCGGGAAGTGAAACTGTTGAAGAAAGCTCAAGCATTGATTCATCACAAAAATGTGGCGGGTCTCGCCGCGCTTAGAAGAGCAAGCGCACCCGGCGGCGCCAACCGTTTTCGCAAGAGGAGGCCCCCGGTTACCATGGATCTGGCATCGTTTGCATTATACTCTTACTCCAAGTGCAGGATGTAGAGTGGAAATATCATCCATCTCTTCCTTTTCAGGAAAAGTTATTTCGCCACTTTGAATTCCAGTTATTTCTCTCCAGACGATGGGTGGTGGTTCATTGATAGCCGCCCAAAAAATACCGAGCTGCTTGACCGTCTTCATGAACTCGGCGAAATCCATGGGCTTTACCACATAAGCGTTGACTCCATGTTTGTAACACTCGATTAAGTCCGGTGTTTCGCGCGAGGACGAAAGCACGACCACGGGTATGATCTTCAAATACTCGTCGGCCTTGATGATCCTCAAAACTTCCAGTCCACCGACCTTGGGCATCTTGAGATCGAGCAGCACCACGATGGGATTGCCGGCCGCGCGTGTTTTAAATTTTCCACGGCGATAAAGATAATCCAGTGCTTCGGCGCCGTTGTCCACGACAGAGACTTTGTTAGCCAGATGATATTCCTCCAGCGCATTCAACGTAAGTTCGACATCCCGCGGATCGTCTTCAACCAACAGGATGTTTCTTGTTTCAGTGTTCATTGCTCCCTCCGTTTTGCTTTGGGATCGAAAAGAAAAATATCGCACCGCAGTTCATCACGCCTTCCGCCCATGCCCGGCCGCCGTGCCGGTGAATGATGCGTTGGACGTTCGCCAAGCCGATCCCCGTGCCCTCGAATTCATCCTGGCTGTGCAGGCGTTGAAACACGCCGAACAGTTTGCCGGTATAACGCGGATCGAAGCCCACACCGTTGTCTCGAATGAAGATCGCCGTCTTGCCGTTGTCACTGGGAGCACAACCGATTTCGATTTTGGCCTGGGCGCGAGTGCCGGTGAACTTCACTGCATTGGAAATCAGATTGACCAGTACCAGGCGCAAGAGGGCGCTGTCGGCCTGCACCATCGGCAACGGGTGGATTTCCCAGACAATGTTTCTTTTTTTCGTGTCCACCTGAAAGTCGCCCAATGTCTCCTGGACCAATTCGTTGAGATTGACGTCCGTCTTTTGCAATTCCGCACGTCCCATGTGCGAGAACTCCAACAAGTCGTCAATTAAATTTCCCATCCGTTTCCCCGCCTTGGAAATCGTCATCAGATGACGGAGACTCGTTTGGGAAAGTGAAGGCCCTGCGTCTTTTTGCAACAGATCCACGAAGCCCATGACATGGCGTAGCGGCGCGCGCAAATCGTGGGAGACGGAATAACTGAACGCTTCCAGTTCCTGGTTGGCGGCTTGCAGTTGTGCTGTGCGTTCGACAACGCGTTGCTCAAGTTCCGCATTGAGACGGCGTATTTCATTTTCAGCGTGTTTGCGTTCCGTGATATCTCGGATGTTGCATTGAATCACTTTTGTGTCACCGGCTTGATACACGTTGCTGACAAACTCCACGGCAATGTGACGGCCATCCATCGTTTCCAGTGGCAGGTTTTCATAGCGGACATACCCGTCTTTTTGTAATCGCTCCAACATGGCTTGATTGGACTCGATGTCCTTGAACGGACTAAGCTCGCCGACGGTTTTACCGGTCATTTCTCTATGAGAAAACCCCAGAAGTTCAATCAAGAAAGGATTCACATCGTTGATGCGTCCCGTGTCAACGTCCAGAATCAGGATGCCATCCTTCGCCGTTTCGAATAGCCGACGATAACTAAGCTCGGAGGCGCGGAGCGCCTCATTGCCTGTTACGTTCTCGTTTTGATGATCGTTTTTCATGAAACACACAACTGCTGAAGGGCGTTCACCCCTTTGGGTGTGTGTGTGGGTTCAACCCAGCATGAGTGTAAACCAAGTGCGGATGGCTGGCTTCTCCAGTTTGGCGGAGGCGCGATTTGCGCGTGGGTGCCGTTGGTTGCATGTAGAACTTCTTTCACCGTTTCCAATAATTTTGCGACAGTATAGGGCTTGAGCAGCATAGCGGCGGGCTGGAGCCAGGGGTATCGGGCGAATTCCTCCTTGAGCGAAATTCCTGTGGACATGATGACCGGCAGGGCCATGCAGTCGGCACGCAACTTTTTGAACAATTTAATGCCTGACACCCTCGGCATGTTGTGGTCGGTAATTAGAAGATCGTACCTTTCGGTATGGAGTAACTGCCACGCAGATGCGCAATCAGCGGCGGCGGCCACCTTATAGCCAGAGTGAATCAGCGCTTTAGCGCAAAGTTGGCGGATGTACGGCTCGTCATCCACCACGAGAATGCGTCGGGATGGATTCGGTCTGTTTTGAAGTTGTGCGCTGGCCGGCTCTCCAGCACGCGAGATTTTATTTTTTATCATGGCACGACAAGTAAGCCGGAATGTCTTGCAGGCTGCTATGGGGTGTATCCCTATGGGGGATTGACCCCATCCAGGATTGTTGTGAATCCAGCCCTGGATTTGATGACGAGAACGCAGCCCTAAATGATGGTCAACTGGACACTGCTCTCGATTATGCCCGCACCTATGGCATAGCGGGTGAGACCGGCGGTGTCGTGGATATTGAGCTTCTCCATGAGATGCTCGCGATGCTTCTCTACAGTCTTGATGGCGATGCCGAGTTCCGCTGCGGTTTCTTTGTTGGCCTTGCCCTCGGCGATCAGTTGGAGCACTTCCAACTCGCGTGAAGTCAGCGGGGTGATTTTCTTTTTGATCAGACCCGTGCGGTCGCGCGATTGCGAATTGAGACGATCGAGGCGCCTGGAGATTGAGGGGCTGAAAAACATTCCTCCCTTTTGGACCTCCCGGATCGCCTGGCACACATCTTGGGCGGAAGTTTGCTTGAGCAGAAATCCCACCGCACCGCAATCGGTTGCGTTTTTGACATAGGCGTCGTCACTGTGTGCGGAGAGCATGAGTACTTTGGTGGTGGGGACGGCTTTGAGCACCTGGCGGGTAGCCTCCAAACCGTTGAGCCACGGCATCGCGATGTCCATCAACACCACGGCGGGACGAAACTTTTTGGCCAGTGCGACCGCCTGACGGCCGTCTTGCGCTTCGCCGATTATTTGGAGATCGTCTTCCAACTCGAGCATCTTGCGAAATCCTTCGCGCACAATCGTATGGTCTTCTGCCAGCAATATCGTGATTCGTTTCATAGACTTTCTAGTTTGGTTCCAGAGGACTTCATCACCAACGCTCTCCTGAGGGCCTTGTCGAACGGAATTTGCGCCGTGATGGTGGTGCCTTTGCCCGGAGCGGATTCGACATCAAAAAGGCCACCGACCATCTCCAACCGTTCCCTCATGCCGAGCAGCCCGAGGTGTTTGCCGCCATTGGCGTGCAAGGCGCGTTTCACGTTAAAGGATTTGCCGTCGTCTTTCATTTTGATGCAAATGTAGTCACGAAGTTTCTGGATGCTCACTTCCACCTGGCTGGCTTGCGCGTGGCGGGCCACATTGGTGAGCGCTTCCTGCGCAACGCGATAGAGGATCGTTCGCTTGTTGCTGTCCAATTGTTCCACCCCCGCAAAGGAAGTCAAACGAGTGCGGACGCCGGTCCGCGTGGTAAAGTTTTTCATGAAGGAATGCAGGGCGGGAATCAGTCCGAGATCATCCAATACCGCCGGGCGCAATTCGCGGGCGAACTGATGCACGATGTTCACCGATTTTTCCACCATCCGCTGCGTGAGGGAGATGTTGCGGTAAAGACCCTTACTGTTGAGCGCGGCCTCCTTTTTCAGGGTTGCTAGCCGGACGTTAATACCTGTCAGTGTTTGGGCGATGACATCATGCAGCTCGCGGCTGATCTCCCGGCGTTCCTCCTCCTGTGTCGAAAGAATTTTGCGGGACAATTGCCGCAACTGCTCCTGCAGGTGATCCGACTGTTCCAATAACTGGCTGTAATGGCGCTCGCTTTTTTTGAGGGCCACCTCCACCGCCTTGCGCTGGGCGATTTCCTGTTTTAACTCCAGGTTCGAAGCGGCCAGTTCCACGGTGCGCTGACTCAGTAACTCGACGATTTGGTTCAGGTCGGTGGTGGCCTTCTGCGTGTTGCGATGAATGTTCTCGGTCGGTGTGATCGCTTCGGTAAAAAAAATCCCCGCCTGCTTGATGAGGCTGGCACGCTTGCTGGCCAGGCGGCCCGGCAACACTTGGGTAATCAGGATCTGTTCATGGAGCTTGGCCATGTCCAGCGTATGCAAACCGGCGGTAAGGGCCTGCTGGCCCATGCAGTGCGCCGGTTGCAAGAGTGCTCTCGGCCCTTGTTTCAGATAAGTTAGCAACGCCGCTTGATAACGTTTTGAAAAATTGTGTTTCATGAGATGCCGAATTCACGGGAGACCCGCCGCACGGATTTGGCTGATTTTGCCACCAGCTGCTGCGTGCTGGCGATTTCATTCTTGAGGACCTTGGTATTGCTCCGGGCCTCCTTTTTCAATGAGAGCAGACGGACATTGATTCCCAGAAGAGTCTGGGCGATTTCATTCTGAAGTTCATAACTGATGTTCCTGCGTTCATCCTCCTGCGCCGCCAGCACTTGGTGGGTCAGTTGCCGCAAACGTTTCTGTAGTTCCAGCGATTCTTCCAGACATTTCTTGTGATGTTTGTGGTTATTCTCGAAGGCATCCTCCTTGATCTTGCGCCGGGCGACACTCCGTTGCAATTGACGATTGGTGGTGGCCAGTTCCTCTGTGCGCTGACCCAGCATTTTCTCCAGTCGGTTTATGTGGCTCTTGGTCTGCCGCGCGGCGTGATGCGTCTCCAGGATTGGGATGATGGTTTCGTTAAAAAAGCATTCCGCCCGCTTGATGAAACCATCTCTGTTGTTGGAGAGTTCCAGTGTGGCGAGTGCTTGCTCGTGAATCTGGGCCAATTCCAGCGTTTCCAGACCGAGGACGACTGCTTGGCGTCCCAGTCTCAAAGCAGGCTGCAAGCTCGCGCATGGCCCCTGCGTCAGGTGGTTTCGCAACGCGGTCACGTAGCGTTGTGACAACCTGATTAATTTTTGTTTCATGGTGTCATGCCGGATTGAGGCGTGATTCTTCGGAATGTTTGATCTCTCAACGGCAAACCGCTAAACCAAGGTAAATATCGGACCATTGTTTCAATCTGTATATGGGGTGAATACCCCATGGTCAACGGCCAGTTATGGTTCCGGCAAGGACGTTGAAAAGCAATGCAGACAACGGAACAGGCAAAGGGCGCTGCCGGTAAGTTGAAATCCACGGTAGGGTTACACCCCATAGCGAAGGGCCAAATCTCGACGTACCCTACTTCTCTAATAAGAGAAGAGCCTGGTTATCAAGCTCGTCACCGATATCAACAACATACCATTGCCGTGCTTGTAGCGGCAATCAATAATTCAATCAGCGTAGGTTTGTTGGCGAGGTTGGAGGCGTGCGAACCGGCAGTGGCTCCAAAGCAAACTGAAAGAAAAATTATATGTTATACACCATTGCAGTAGTATTGATCGTTTTGTGGCTGCTCGGTCTGGTCACCGGCTTCACGATAGGTTCGTTTATTCACGTTCTGCTGGTGATTGCCTTGATCATGATTCTAGTGAACATCATTCAGGGCCGACGACCGGTATAAGAGAAGCGCTTAATTAAAAAATCAACTGAGAGGTTCGATATGAATACAAAAAACATCGTTGCAGTTATCCTGCTCACTCTAGGCATCGTAGTGCTCGCTTACTCGGGTATTAGCTTCACGACGCCAGGAAAGCCTGTCGAGTTTCTCGGCATGCATTTTCAAACCACGGACAACCACTTCATCCCGCCAGTCGCCGGTGCGTTTGCACTCGTTGGTGGTCTCGTGTTGCTGCTTGTGAATCCCAAGCGAGCCTGATGATAATATCGCGCGATTGGAAACAAAATGACGACGACCTCACTTTCTCTCCTGTCTCTGCTCCTGGCGATTACCTTGGTGATAGGTTGGGAATCTCGAGAGAAAGACGTTTCCAGGAAGATCCTTTCGAATTCCAGGGAGATCCGTAAGGAGACGACCGCTTCCGATGATAAGGAAGTCGGTTTAAGTGAAAACGCGCGTGAGCCGTCGATAAGTCCCGCAGATCATTATGCGACGAAAGCGGACCAGATCATCACGCAGCGCATGCGAGACGCGATTGCAAGGGATCCGACCCTTTCACCCTTTGGAAACCAGATTGGAATCAACACAACCGAAGGAAATATTGATTTGCGGGGCGTTGTTCCCACGAGAAATGATAAGGCTCAGCTTGTTTTAACAGCCCAGGAAATCGGAGGGGTGCGACACGTCAGTAACGAACTGGTTGTTCAGAATGAACATCTGCAACAACCGTATCAGCAATAACCTGATCCCTTATAGAAGACCCATTATGTTTGAACTTCTGATCGTTTTAATTCTCCTCACCTGTTTCATCTTTATCTCCTTCTTAACCAAGGGGGCGGTTTATTTCATGCTTCTGTCTGCCGTTGTCGTCTATCTGCTGCGAGGTGTTCGACATCAGTTCAGGTTATTAGGAGAAATAAAGCCGCGAGCCTGACAATCCTTTTTGAAACTCTTTTATGAAAACTTTTTTTCAACCTGATCGTTCTTGCAACCCTGTCCTTGAGCCAAATACCCAGGTCTTCCTCGACAGGGTGGGGGCGGAAGGCGGACCGCAGATCCATGAGATGTCGGTTGAAAGTGCACGCGACACGCTTTCGGAGCTACAGGCGGGTGATATTCCGAAACTCTCTGCTGATATTGAAGACTGCACGATCCCTGCTGGTCCGAGTGGAGGTGTCGTGGTGCGCATTATTCGGCCCAAGGGCGCCAAAAGCGCGCTTCCCGTCGTCGTTTATTTCCATGGCGGCGGATGGGTGCTGGGCGACGCGGAGACTCACGACCGTCTGCTTCGAGAACTCGCCAATGGTGCAGGCGCGGCGGTGGTGTTTGTCGAGTACAGCCGTTCTCCCGCGGCGCGATTTCCCACCGCGATCGAGGAAGCTTATGCAGTGACCCAATGGATTGCCGAGAATGGAGCAATGCTTAATGTCGATTCCACGCGCATCGCGGTGGCGGGTGACAGCGTGGGTGGCAACATGGCGATTGCCGTGACTTTGATGGCAAAGGAGCGCGGCGGCCCACAACTTTGCTTTCAGGTGTTGTTTTATCCCGTGACCGATTCAAACTTCGAGACGGCGTCTTACCATCAATTCGGACAGGGCTATTTTCTGACACGTGAGGCAATGAAATGGTTTTGGGATCAATACATTCCAGATATCGAGACCCGCAATCAAGCCAAGGCATCGCCATTGACGGCTTCTATTGAACAACTGCGGGGTTTGCCTCCGGCGCTTCTCATTATCAGTGAATGTGATGTCCTCCGCGATGAAGGTGAAGCCTTTGCGAGCAGGCTCATGGAAGCGGAGGTACCAGTTACGGCGATGCGTTTTCTGGGTACCATTCATGACTTCGTAATGCTGAACGCCATCGCGGAGACGCCAGCGGCACGTTGTGCAGTGGGGCAGGCGAACGCCATGTTGCGAAAAGCGTTTACGCTGAAAAACGATGACCAGGAAGGCAGTGGCTTCCCAGGTGTAGTGAAAATGAACCAGCGTCGGCTTCTGCAAAAAGCGGTTGTTACTGCCCCCCGAGTTTTTGTTGAGGCCATGAACGGATGTTAAAATCAGACTCCCACGCCACGGCGTTGCGTTAAAGATTCCGCTTGGGTTTCGGAAACTTCAACGCGGGCAGCATTCTTGCACATGCGCGTGATCGCGATGACGACAGGAGTCACATTTTGGCTCGAGAATCGTTCCGACATGAAGATCCGCAGGAAGGCTGTGATATCGTTCGCCATGAGTTCGAGCGTTTGACGTCGATCTTGAGGCTTTTACGAATGAATTTCCCATGAATACGAATGCGGCAAAAATGTATCCCGCTGGGAGTGTAACGGATCAGATTGGCAAAAGTTTTTTAAAAGTGGTGCGCCCAATGATTCCCAGTTTGAACTCTATCGTCTGTTGGCTAAAGGAAATAGAGGCTCTCCGACAAGCTCAACTGTCCCTTGCGGCGTGATCAGGAGGGACTGTTTTGTGGGAAGTTACTCGAGAAAGCCATTTATTTGCGTTTCAATATTTCTCTCTCAGATTTTCTTGGTCATGGACATGGAAATAAGCTGACATGATGGCAGAGCGTCCCAAGTAATCTGTGCCAGCTTCAGGTCTGACTGCGCAAGGGCGTTGAGGGAAGGGCGCCTCAAATATTGGGAAGGATGTCAAAGTATTCATCATCCTCGTTTTTGCCCCCTTCTCCCTTGCCAAGAGTCTTTTCCGTTTCGACGAATTCAATGCGTTCAATCCACTTCACCATTTTATAGCCAAGCTGGTTTTCAACGCGCAGTCGGAGCGGAGCGCCATAAACTTCAGGCAGCGGAGCTTGGTTCATTTCATAGGCGAGCAAACATCTCGCCTTGAGCGCCGTTTCGATGGTTTGCGTGTCATAATATTCCCCACCGTACAACGCGTCGCCGTAGGAATAAAAAGCCACGACTTTTGCTTCAGGCTTGGGTTTGACGATCTCGATCAATCGTTTAAACGGAAGCCCGCCCCATTGCGCGATTCCGGACCAACCCTGGATGCAATGATGCATGGAAATGTATTCTTCCTTGCCGAGCGCACGAATGTCCTCAAGTGAAAGCTCGATCGGATTTTCCACCAAACCACTAATCTTCAATTTGAAATCCTGGAATCTATTCGTCGCGAGTTGCTTCCACTTGTTGGAAGTTGGCAACTTTCCATTCGGCCAGAAGAATGGGGAAATGTCCTTCTGTGTATAATGTTCATCGGGCTTGAGACGGCTCAACACATTCCAGTGAAATAGCCCGGCGTCGGCTTTGTATGCATGCTGCATGGTGCGGGGATATTTCCATGCGATAAAGTGAAAGAGGACCCAGGAAGCCACGACCAGGCCAATGGCGATGAGACCAACGATCATCCCGATGAGATGTGTGTCATCACGTCCAGCAACGATATGGTTCATATTTCTCACAAATCCAGTGGTGGAGACCAACCCCACATGCACCGCCAGAAAGCATAGGTATCCCATCACCAAAATAAAATGGATAGACCGAGCTCCCTGTCTGCTCCCGAAGAGCTTTGGAAAAAAAGGGAAGCGATTATCAACCGCCGGGGACATCGCTATCCCGGTTAACATGGACAGCGGCGCCATAACGAAAATGACAGCGAAGTATGAAAGCTGTTGCAGTGGATTGAATTGATAGAAGCCATTGGGTTCCGCCGGCAGATGGAAGGTGGCGTAATAAACAAAAGCTTTCCAAGCCGCGGGAACGATTTCCAAAGAAGTCGGAACCAGACGTTTCCATTGATCGGTGAAGAAAAGCAGCGCGATAAAAATAAAACCATTGAGAAGGAATCCGTACACCGAGAGGAAATGCCACGATCGCGCCATCCCCACGGTGTGCCGGTATCCGGGCAACGCCACCAACGGGGAAATGTAACGGGCGTCGTCCTTGGCAGTCCACAAGCGGTCAAGAGGCACTTTGAGCGGTGTAAACCGCATCCACTCCGAGTTCGGCGTGCAATGACGGTTCCAATAAAGTCGTGGGTGATCCATTAAAATGGAGAGTCCGCTGCGGACAAGGAGCATCAGAAAAAAGAAATTCACAAAATGGGTCAGTCGCAACCACGCGGGGAAACCATGCGGAATCGGAGGATTTTTCACATGGATTGGCGGCAGGAAAGTCTCCGTTGGGAGTCCGGCGATCAGATATTGTCCCCAGGCAATCGAAACTGGAACCAGAGCGACAACTGCGAATGAAAAAACAAACCAGGGATTGATCCAAACACGAAAACGGCGATCCGGTGGATAGTGGATAGCTCGATGGACTTCGTCGAATGTCTGCATAAAAAATGGGTTCTAGTGTGAATTAGGTTTTTTTGATTTGTGTAGTCCTGAGCATTGAGCTGACGGCTTCTTTGGAGTGCTCGGTGAGGCTTCGGCAGGATACGTGATCGTGGTGCCCCGGACTTTGGCAAAGGGCGTGAGCGTATGAACCTGACGGCGGGTTGGACTCATGATGTCCTCGGTGCGGATTCCACGAACCAGCAAGGCATCGGCGATGAGCGAGCGATGACAGCGCCATGGCACCACTTCGGCGCACATCAATACGATTCTCTCCTGGTTCGTCAACCAGATCAATTCGTCGAGGCTCTGCTCAAATTCCAGCGTTTGCATGTAATCCGCATAACCTCGAAAGGAAGCATTGCGCCAGCCCAAGTTGAGCGAATCGCGCTTCGCATGACGAAGTCCGCCGAGGCCCGGCAGGTGAATATAGCTCAAGCCGGCTTTTTTCAATGAGCCTGGCAACGAAGTCTTGTTGAATTGTGGGTTGTGCCAGGACCGCGGCACTGTTCGCACATCGACGACGCAAGTCGCACCGTGTGCTTGAAGCAGACGGATGAATTCCTCCAGCGTGCGTGTGGAATGCCCAATCGTCAATACGTTCGGCGAAGGTTTCGGCCTTAGTTTTCTTCCAGGACCTTCGGTTTTAGCTTTGAACGACTTTCCCATGCATCTTTCGAGTTAAGACTTCGATGCGGTTGTTTAATTTTTTGGTGATCTCGTAAGATCCATGCTCTGCTTTCGCAATTCCACATTTTGTGAAATCTGTTGTGCTGGAAGAGTTTGCCGTTCTTCGCTGGTCTTGACAATGTCGGCTTCCGCATGGACTTTTCGGCAGGAGTAGGGTGAAGGGCGCAGCTTAAACGCACGGGTTCAAATCTCGTTGGGTCACTATTCCTTCTCAGGTGTAAAAGTTCCGAGAGAGTCATATGCGAATAAAAAAGATAGAGTTGTCTTACGACTTGAAGTTCAACCCGTTGCAGAGGGAAAAAGTGACAACTTCAGAATGGTGCGCCCAATGATTCCCAGTTTGAACTCTATCGTCTGTTGGCTAAAGGAAATAGAGGCTCTCCGACAAGCTCAACTGTCCCTTTCGGCCTGATCAAAAGCGGCTGTTTGGGCTGATTCGGATTCATCGCACCTTGCACCTATAAATTAGGCCACCAAACCAATTTTCCTCATTGACAATCTTAGGCGCAAGCAAGCTCAGGCTCGATCTCTTCCTTATCCAAGACAATGCTTACGTGATGGTGCCCCGCGGCGTTTGCATAAGCCACAATTTCTTTGACTGTCAAATCAGCGTCGCGGCTGGATTCGAGCTTTGAAATAGCTCCCTGGGTGAGTTGCATCTTTGCAGCAAGCGCCTGCTGAGTGAGGCCGGCTTTCGACCTCATAGAGATAAGACGATCAACGATGAGACGCTCTTTTTTTAGAGCGTCGAATCGGGTTAAAACCTCTTTGGAGGTTCCAAGCTGCACCATCATCTCTCGAACGGATGCGTAATTTTTTCCAGTTGGTAAAGCGGGTATGTTTTTAGTGTGTTTTTTCATAGAAATCTCGAATGAGGATCTTTCAACCCAGGTTTTTCACAAACTCTTTGCAATATTTAATATCATCTTGTTGTTCTCGTTTGCTGCCAATGGTGATGAGGTACAAGGATTTGTCTTTAAGATAGGCGTAGGTATAAAGACGGGTGGCTTGTAGATTTCCTCCTCCCCCTTTTTGATCAATAGCAATGACTCCCGATGGTTCATTGTGCAGGTAGCCAGCTTGAATCAAACGATGATGAGAAGTTGTGTTTAGGGCTTCCATGTACCTGTCTAAATTAGACATGACTGCAGCCAGTTCCATCGGATGTTTTTTTTCATAGTGTCTATAGTCTTTGGTCCACCGTTGGCTTTCTTTCAGTGCCCATCTCATTTATATGAATATATTCTATTTTGGAATATATGCAATTACATTAATTTTCATCTGACTGAAAACGGTTTTGCCCCTGTTTATGATGAAGAGCCGGTCACCTTTTAAAGTGGTGCGCCCAGCAGGATTTGAACCTACAACCTTCTGATCCGTAGTCAGATGCTCTATCCAATTGAGCTATGGGCGCGGACAGACTCTTCATTATGCATTGAGTTCGGCTGCGGGCAATCAAATTTGGGCAGAATGCCAGAGTGATTGCGACTGTCTATGCGGCTCTCAGAGAGCTTCACAACTGGCGAACGGTAAAATGAGATTCTAGCGCAGCCGGTTTGGAGCGTAGTAGTGCACCATCACTTTCTTCATCGATCGAGGCGCGGTCCCAATCCACGACGTTCATATTCATTTTCGAGAACTACTTTTTGAGGTTCAAAAGGTCCTTCATCCAATTTTCGGGCCCTTGCCCGAACCCGACGATGCGGCCTGTCTCATTTCCCTTCGGGTCAAGCACCACGATGGTGGGAAATCCTTCAATTTTGTATTTGTGCAGCAATGCGTCGTTTTGTTTTCTCAGCTCCGGAGATTGGGGCGTCTGCTTTGGAAAATCGACTTTGAGCAGCACCAAATTTTTGTCGGCGTAATCCTTGAACTCAGAGGTGCTCAAAACCTCCTTGTCCAGCTTCTTGCACCAGCCGCACCAATCGGAGCCTGTGAAATCCATAAGCAACATCCGGTCCTTGTCTTTTGCGGTCTCCATAGCCTTTTCGGCATCCGTCATCCAATTTTCGTCATTGAAACTGTCGGATGATTCCGATTCGGTCGCGGTCGCCTTTTTGGGTGGCGGAGCGGACGGAGCGAGGTTGGGCGTCTTCCCGAGGTCAGAGGCTTTGCAATATCCATTCACCATTTCGCCAGCCGAGTTCGTGAAAAGAACGGGGAACATCTCTTTCGAGTTTGAATGCTCGTTCACATCGATTTCGGTCCCTTGGTTCAGGACATCAATTTGATTTCCGCCGGAGTCATATATCGGAATTTCCTTGGGACAGACGAAGTTCGTGCCCAGACATACCCGTGACAAAAGCATGCCCAAGCTAAACAAAAGAACAAAATGCAGGCGCATGGGTCAGGCGGGAACGGTTGTGGTGAACCTTGGATGTTCTTTAAGCAAATGCGCTTCGATAAGCCGGGGGATCAACCGTTTCCAGGCTGGTTCAACATCAAGCAGGTGATCGAAGATGGGCAGGGCTTTTTCCCATTTGTCGGCGTTGGCAAGAGCGACTGCCATCCAAAATTTGAGTTCGTGATTGTTGGGACAAAGCAGGATGGCTTCGTCGTATTCCTTCATGGTCGCGCGAATGTCGCCTGACATTAATTCCTGGATTCCCTGACTTGCGGCCCTGTAAGCACGTTGCATTCGGAGCAGCCGATTCAATTCCTTAAGTGGCTCGCGATGGTCTTCAACCCGGAGGTCCGCAACGATATCCTGGGCAATATGATCCACGGAATGACGGTTCACGATGAGTATAGCCGAGGATTGTTGTCCACGAAGATCTCCCTTGGCGTCCTGGGCAGCTTGGAGGGATGCTAACATTCGCTCTGAAAACTCGCCTTTGGAGGATTCATAGGCTTCGGCCATCGTATCACAGATGCCAGGTTGGACCATCATGTTCGCAAGCGTGGCGTAATGCTTTCCAATGCAGTGTCCTGCCTCGGCAACGCAACGTTTTCCAGTGTGTGCGGCAACATTGCCTTGGATATCGATCATTCCCACTTGGCGCAGTTCGGCTTCGGGATCTCGGGCAAGAAGAAATTCGAGGGCCTGATATGCCGTCTTGCCGGCAACCATGAGGCGGATGCCGTCGATGCCATATTCGACTTTGATTCCAGCCTGGGTTGCCACGGCGCCAATCCCCGCTTCAGCCCAGGGGATCAACGTTCCCACCGAAAACCAGTGCCCGACGACAGCGACGCCAATCTGCTGGCTTTCGGGGTCAAGTGCGACAATGGAATAGGTCGCCAAAGGGCGCGTAAGGGTGGCGATCTGGAACGCTTGGCCCATGACTCCAAGGTAACGGATTTGATTCAAAAGTCAGCATTTTCTTCCAATTCCCCCGGCATTTGAAAGATGACAAGTTGAGAAAAATATATTCTTCGAATCATTGATTTCTAACGGACTGTCGGCACTATTTTATGCATGCCGATGCACCTTCCATCACCGACGAGAATCCCTGCTACTGGAAACAAACCCAAGCTGATCGATGAATATGTCGGTCGGGTGAATTCGAAAACGACGGATGCGAGCGTGGCGCACATGCGAAGTCCATCGGGCTGGGTGGAGCCCGGACAGACGCCGGAATTCGACGAATATACGGTTGTTCTCAAGGGAATGCTGCGGGTGACTTCAAAGCAGGGTGCGCTCGAGGTGCGTGCAGGCCAGGCTGTGATCGCTCATCGTGGCGAATGGGTGCAATACAGCACGCCAGAACCCGAAGGCGCCGAATATATCGCGGTCTGTCTTCCGGCATTTTCACCGGTCACTGTTCATCGCGACGCGTGAATCGGTCATGAGTTGCAAAATGAAAATTTCGATAGAGTGTAGAATATGAAAAACGTGTGGATCATTATGGGATTTCTTTCCTTTCTTGGAATTACTCAAGCCCGGGAGCCTTTGGCTGTCGGAGAAAAGGCGCCGTCGGTCATCAGCGTCGATCAAAATGGGATGCCTATGGATTTTAACCAGGTGTATCAAAGAGGGATCACGCTCGTTTATTTTTATCCGAAGGCCGACACACCTGGCTGCACTGCCGAGGCGTGCAGCCTGCGCGACGGTTTCACGCAATTAGCGGAGAAGGGTGTGCAGGTGGTGGGAGTTAGCACGGACACCCCCGACGATCAAAAAAAGTTCAAGGAGAAGTATCACCTGCCGTTCACACTCATCGCCGATGTCGACAAACAAGTGACGAAGGCTTTTGGCGTCAGCACCACCCTGGGTCATGCCTCAAGGCAATCCTTTCTCATCCAAAGGGGGATGGTGGTCTGGCGGGATTTGAAAGCTTCCACTCAGGCGCAGGCCCAGGATGTGCTGAAAGCCCTCGCGGCGCTTAAGTAGGCAATTCAGACGATGGGCATGTCTTGCCTTGCGGCAACAGAGGATTTTTACGTTTTTTAATGTCAGGAGGGACCCATGGAAGAGTTTATGACGTGTTTCAAGGAATTTGAAAAGCCGTACGAACAGTTCGAGAATTCGATGTTGGGGGAGGAGTTTCTGCACGAGTTGCGAACCGTCAGCCGATTGTGGTTTCAATGTGGTTACCGGCCCGGAATTGCGGCCTACTTAAACTTCTTCCTGTTGACGACCTTTATCAAAACACATGACCGAGCTTATCCTCCGCGTTTCATGACCTTCCGAACGATGGCGGATTCTTTTCATCAGACCGATCTTTTCATTCGAGATCTTTCCGACTCGGGCCTGAAGCCGACAGGAGGCATCTCAGCCCCCAGCGTGCGCCGTACTCTCAAGGGAATGATGGAGCGTCATCAGCGCGTTTCCATTCCCGATTGGATGATGACCTATTTTGGCTTCAGTCTGCTCGAGAACGTGGAAAAACAATGCTTGCCTCTCAGTAAACAGGAAAAGCGCTGGCATCTGGCGTACATGAGCAAGGTATACCGGATCATGGGTTTTTCATTTTCGGAAAATCGCAAACTCCTGGAATATTTTTCGCGACAGATCGAGGCTCGTTATGCTGGCATTACACCTCAGGCAAAAAAACACGCGCGCCATATCCTGCGCGTGGGTGAAATGATTGGTGTTTCTTCGCGTTGGGATGAGTTGAGTCCGATGCTTCCAGAAAAAACAAGACTCGCATTGCGTGAAATTTACGACGAAGTGCGTCCGCGCTCATTGGAAAGATTTGGTTATCGCGCGGCGGGCAAGCTGTTGATGAAAAAGGCGGTCGGTGATTTTCGAGAAGCCGTGCCGGTGGGAAATGAAATACGATTGCTATCGAGCGCCGACGGAAAATAAAGATACGTACCATTCTCATGACAAACTCCGACATGTGTGCCATGAATGCCACGCTTCTCAATGAATGTGGTGGGGACAAGCATATTCCATTTGCTTTTCCAGAAACGTCCTCCAAGTTGAAACAACTCATAAGGAGATTTTATGCCTATTTCATATCCTGACCTCACCCAACGCCCTCCCCGCAGCCCTCGTGTCCGCCTTGGAGGTTTCGTGATTCTGCCCCGAATGCTCGACAAGGGGCGGGCCACCATTGGTGGAAAAAACGGGGAATTTCACTATAATTGTCCGCTCGATCAGCATTTCATCAAGTTTGTCGGGATTGATCCGGATAAACTGCGTAAGCAATTAGAGAATGGAAAAGGTGACGGCGAAATTCTTGATTGGATTCACGAGAACGCCGCCCTCAAGCGGTCGCCCGTGGATATTGCATCATGGTCTGCCTACCAAGAACAAAGGGTTTCCACGGATCTCGAGTCCCGCAAGTTTTTTAACGAATACCATTCCAAGATGGCTCCGAAACGTCAGGATGTGGGAACATGGTTCGATCTCCTCGACGTGGATGACTTTGTCACGTTTGGCGGTATCGCCTAAACCCGTTCAAGGTTCAATCCCTCAACCTTGGGCGGTTGAATCTTACAAGGTTTGCCGTTCTTTGCCTGCGAGAGCGGGAGGAGGCACCACTTCTGGCGCATCCCAACGCGTGTGAAAGACGCCTTTCGCGTCGGTGCGTTCGTAAGTATGCGCCCCAAAGTAATCGCGTTGCGCCTGGGTGAGATTGGAGGGCAGGCGCGCGCTTCGGTATCCGTCGAAATAAGCGAGCGAAGCCATGAATGCTGCCGTAGGAATTCCCAGGTCCACCGAGGTGCGGATGATGGCGCGCAGATCTGCCTGGCGTGCGAGCACTTCCTTTGAAAGTACAGGGTCTGTCAGCAGATTCGAAAGATCGGATTGTTTCCGATAGGCATCGCGCATTTTTTCGAGCAATCCCGCGCGGATGATGCAGCCTCCCCTCCAGATACGGGAGACGACTTCGAGGTTTAGATCATAGCCGTATGTTTTCGACGCTGTGCGAAGGAGCGTCATGCCTTGCGTGAAGGTGATGATCATCGCGGCGTATAAAGCGTTTTTTAACTGGTTTACAAACGCCTTTTTGTCTCCGGAGAATGGCGCCGAGGAAACTTTCAAAAGCTCACTTGCGGCCTGACGCTCATCTTTGAGGCTCGAAAGATTGCGCCATGTTACCGCCGTGTCGATCGTATTTGTCGGAACATGAAGTTCCATCGCGCTTTCCGCGGTCCACATGCCGGTGCCCTTTTGCTTGGCGGTATCGAGAATCAAATCGATCATGTGTTTACCGGTTTCGGAGTCGACCTGCTTGAAGATATTCGCAGTGATCTCGACGAGGTAGCTATTGAGTTCGCCCTGACTCCAGTCGTGATAGATGTCATGGAGTTCGGGATTTGTGAGGTCGAGCCCGCGATGCATCAGATCGTAAGTTTCCGCAAGGAGCTGAGTCAGGCCATATTCGATGCCGTTGTGGATGATTTTGACGTAATGGCCAGCGGATGTAGGACCAAGGTAAGCGACGCAAGGCTCGCCATTTACTTTGGCGGCAATCGCTTCGAGAATAGGATGAATGCGATTGTAGGCGGTCTTGTCTCCCCCGGGCATGAGACTCGGACCATAGCGCGCGCCGCTTTCGCCTCCCGACACTCCCATTCCGAAGAAGTGAATCTTTTTTTCAGCCAGAGTTTTTTCGCGCAAGTTCGTGTCTTTGAAGAAAGAATTTCCACCGTCGATGAGAAGGTCGCCTTCTGAAAGATGCGGGTGGACATCGCGGATTACGGCATCCACGGGTGCGCCCGCAGGCACGAGCATGAGGACGGCGCGCGGTGATTTGAGAGCGAGAATGAATTCCTTGAGAGCGGTTGTCGCGAAGATCTTTCGGTTTCCTGCTTCCTGCCTGAGGCTTTCGACTTTCGTGGAATCCAGATCAAAACCCGCCACTGAAAAACCGTGATCGCCCATATTAAGAAGCAGATTGCGCCCCATCACACCGAGGCCGACCATGCCAATGTCAAAGGATGCAGAATTCATTTGGGGAGAGGGATCAGATTGTGGGGATTAGACGCGCGGCCATCTTGAACGCCTTCTCGAAAACATGGTTGCGAACTCGCCGGCCGAGTTCGCGGTAAAGAAGGTCGGCGTTGCTGGAGTCGGCATGAGGCACCGTTCGAAAGACGGAGCTTGTGCCATCTAGTTTGGTGGAGAGCACCATCAAATGCTGTTTGTGATCGCGCTCGATCACAAAATCTTGATTATGCCCAGGCTGCTGGATGCTCATCACAATCCGCTGGATGCTTTGGCTGCCCGGGCTCGATTGGGGCAAAAGTGCAAGTTCGGTTTCTACGGTGGCGCCCTTGGAACTCCGAAATCGCAGGAGGGAGGTTTTTGAATCGGGCACGCTTTCCAGCGGCTTCCACTCCAGTTGCGCGGCAAGCCAGGCGACATAGAGCAACGCCCGGAATCGATAACCTTCCTCGAAGCCGGGAAGAGCCATATATTCCACGCGCACATGATTGAGATCCCAGATTTCTTTTTGGAAAGCGCCCGGATCGAAGAAATCGGCTGTGTATTCGCGCCAGGGTCGGAGCCTCGACCAATTAAAATTGGTAAATGCCACGGTTCCGGCAAAGCGCTGGAAATAATTCGAGACTTCAGGGACGGTATGAAGGAGGTTCGTCCACGTCACGCCGTCGTAAATAAAACGGGTTACAAACGGCAGCATTTTTTCGAGGAGAGCCTTCTGATTGAGGAAAACACCACGCCACCAGAGATAGATGGGCAGGTCAGGAACAAGAAGCGCCTGGATGGCACTGGATAATTCATCGAGGCTGGGGCCGTTTACGCGGAGAGTGATCTGTTCGCAAGCCACCATGTGATGGGCTCCAATGCTGGATTCGTGTGTGGAGACTGTGGCTTGGAGTTTTGGAGATTTTTCCGAAGGCTGGGCGAGGATCACGATCGCGCGGCAGGGGTGTTTCTGAACGAATTCGGCCACGATTTTCGATAGGACATCCTCGTCCGCGAGATTTTCCGTATAGATGATGAGATTGGAAAGGCATGCATGGGAAATGGAGCGTTCGGTTGTGGCAGTCTGGCCTGCACGGCTCCAAAACGACTTGAGGTTGTCGAGGATTTGATCGATGCCGAATAAGGATTCTTCGCTCATGTCACAACCTTCTCCATTTGCGATTGTCGCCCGCCAATAGCTGTTCGGATTCAGGGGGGCCCCACGTGCCGGCGGGATAGGTAACGAGATTTTGGGAGTCGGAAGCCTTCCACGCTTGGAGAATCGGATCGAAGAACATCCAGGATTGTTCGGCTTCGTCGTGGCGGATGAAAAGTGTCGGATCTCCGATCATGGCATCGAGGAGCAGACGTTCGTATGCTTCGGGCGAATCGGAGCCGAATTCGGTTCCGTATTGGAAATCCATTTTAACGGACTGAATTTGGAGCACTTGGCCGGGAACCTTGGCTTCCATGCGCAATGAGACGCCTTCGTTAGGCTGGATGCGGAGCGTCAGCACATTGTTTTCGATGGGAGTTTCGCTGTCAGCCGCGTTGAAGAGAACACCCGGAGATTTTTTAAAAAAGACGGAGATTTCCGTGCCTGATTTCGCGAGACGTTTGCCGTGACGAAGATAAAATGGGACGCCGGCCCATCGCCAGCTGTCGATGAAGAGGCGCACTGCGGCGAACGTTTCAGTCGTGGAATCCCGCGAGACTTTTTCTTCCTCGCGATAGCTGGGGACGCGTTCGTTCTGAATATAACCTGCTGTGTATTGCGCGTGCACCGAGGAGGATCCGATATCTTTTTCGGAAAGCGGATGCAGCGCTCGCAGAGCCTTCACTTTTTCATCACGGATGGATTCGGGTTGCAGATTGACCGGCGGCTCCATGGCGACAAGCGCGAGGAGTTGCATCATGTGGTTTTGCATCATGTCGCGCGCGGCCCCTGCTTCCTCGTAATAGACGCCGCGGCGGCCGACGCCAAGTGTTTCGGCGACAGTGATCTGGACGTGATCAATATAATTGTTTTTCCAAATCGGTTCGAAGATCCCGTTAGCGAAACGCAAAACTAAAATATTTTGCACCGTTTCCTTGCCGAGGTAATGGTCGATCCGGAAAATTTCGTTTTCAGCAAAAATGGAGCGCAGATGCGAATTAAGCTCACGTGCTGAAGCGAGGTCGTGGCCAAATGGTTTTTCGACGACCACGCGCTGCCAGCCCTGGCCCTCCGAGAGCCGGCTGTGCTTGAGCTGCGAGGTAATGGATTCGAACTGGCTCGGTGCGGTGGAAAGATAAAAAAGTTTGTTGCCACCCGTGCGGCGTTCCAGATCGCATTGCTCGAAAATGAGCTGGAGCTTCTTGTATGTCTGCGGATCGTTGAAATTGCCTTGGACGTAGTGCATTCCGCGCGCGAGCGCGCTCCAGACGATTTCGTTGATTGGGCGGTAACGGGAGAACTGATTGATGGCGTGCTTCATGTCCTCGCGAAACGAATCGTCGGTATGCGTTGTGGATGCGACCCCGATTATGGAGAAGTAGGGCGGCAGCAGGCCTTCGTGTGCGAGGCTGTAGACGGCGGGCAAGAGCTTGCGATGGGCGAGATCGCCCGATGCGCCGAAGATCACCAGAGTACAAGGTTCCGGTACACGTTGACGCACCAAGCCTTCACGCAGGGGATTCATTTCGTTTGCAAGGCTTAAGCAAGATCCTGCAGTGAGTCGATGATCTTTTTGCGCTTCCAGCCCTCTCCTTTAGGGCGCGTTCAATTTGGCGGCCACTTGCGCGACTCGCGCACCGAGTTTTTCGACAGAGGCGTGCTGTTTTGCGTCCTTGAGTGAACCATTTGCATCAAAAGCCTGATGAGCCGATGAAACCGCCACCTGCTCAGGGATTACGAGCACGCGGATGTTTCCTAGGATGGCGCGAAGATGCACGAGTCCGCGCAGTCCGCCGAGCGCCCCGGGCGAGGCGCTCATGAGGCCCGCTACTTTGTTTGCATAGGCTGCCAGAGGTTCTTCTCCTTTTGAAGGGCGGGATGCCCAGTCAATGGCGTTCTTGAGGACGCCTGTGACGGAGCTATTGTATTCAGGAGAAGAAATCAGCAGGCCATGGTGTGCCTTCAGCAGGTCTTTGAGTTTGATCGCGTTCGCAGGCAATCCTTCCTTGGTTTCGAGATCCTCGTCGAAAAGAGGCAGGGGAAGATCGCGAAGATCGAGGATCATGACCGCCGCTCCTTCGATGCGTGCTCCTTCGGCTGCCACGCGAACAAGGTTCTTGTTGAAAGATCCGGTTCGCGTGCTGCCAGCAAAAGCCAAAATTTTGGGAATGAAGCTCATGAATATACGGCTAAACCATCTTGTTCCAAGGCGCAACTTCGGAATGTTCGAGGCTTTGCGATTCGATGCATCCGTGTTAATCTGGAGTTCTTGCAAACATCCATTTCATCCGTTTTGCCGGTGGTCGATGATGAGCTCCTGCTTAAATACGACATGGCGGGACCCCGCTCGGGTTGCTTCATGCAGCTGCCGAAGCTGAGCAGGAGAAAAAAAGG
>JABDCI010000015.1 GCA_013288215.1 Verrucomicrobiota bacterium
GAGCAAGATCCCCATCCATGGAAAATACCGATTCCGTGAGAAGGAGAATGTTCGCATCCGAATTCGAAGCACGGCAGAAGCGCAGGATCTCCTCGCAGCGTTTTAAATTGTTATGGGGAAAGACGCGCAGCGTGGCGGCGGAAAGACGCGCGCCATCCACAAGGCAGGCGTGGCAGAGCTTGTCCATGACAATGAAATCCGACTCGCCCAAGAGTGCGGGGATCGTTCCGATCGCAGCCGCATATCCGCTCGAGAAAACAAGCACTGCGGGAAGTTGTTTGAATCTCGCCAATTCCTCCTCAAGTTCGCGATAGGCGGCGTGATTTCCGGGGAGCAGACGCGACGCCGTCGCGCCGCTGGCCTCAGCGGAAAATGCGTTTCGAATCCCCGGATGTGAGGAGAGAGCGAGGTAATCATTGGCCGCGAAATTGACCAACCTTTTTCCATCGAGAACGAGGGTTCGCACATCCTTCCATTCCCATGAGCGCAAGGCGCGATTCAGGCCTTCCTCCTTGGCCTGATCGAGGCGCTCCCGACAATAGTGTTTAAGAGAACGGGTCATTGCCTTTGTGGTGCCATTTTCTGAGTTCTCACATGCGCCTCCCTTATCCCAGCACAGGCGCAATGCGTCCATCCAGATGGAAGACCTGGCCTGTCACCTTTTTCATGCTAGCCAGATGAACAATGAATTCTGCGATTTCATTCAAATCCGCAAATCCCTTCATGGCAGAATCCTCCCAAAGAGCTTCCAGCTGTTTTTCATTGAGTGCCTCGGTCATCACGCTAGGAAAGACTCCCGGAACGATCACATTCGCAAGAATGCCGCGCGGGGCATATTCCCGCGCAATCGATTGCGCCAGCGCGATCACGCCCGCTTTCGCCGCCGAATAATTCGCCTGTCCTGCCCGACCCACAAGCCCCGCCCAGGAGGTGATGAAGATCAAATGGCCCGAGCGTTGTTTCATCATGCGCGTGACCAGCATTTTCGAAAGCAGATAGGCGGACTTGAGATGCGACTGCATCACGTTCATCCATTCGGCATCGCTCATTTTCATGAGCCATGCGTCGCGATTGGCACCGATGCCATGGACCGCGACGTCGATTCGCTCGGTTCTGCTCTCAAGCCATTTCTGCAAGTGGTCGACGCCGTCCGCAGATGTGGCGTCGAATCGAAAACCAGAAATCCCCTGCGGCATATGTTGAAAGCCGGTCCCGATGACTTCAAATTGGCGTGTCAGAAAGGCGCGCGACACGGCGGAACCCAGCACGCCGGTTGCGCCGAGAACAAGGGCGACAGGCCGCGAAGGTTCGGTCACTTCTTGCCCTCAGGCAAATCGATGATCACCGCATACGTGTCGATGACATACCGCAGGCCGGTCTGGCGCGTCACCTTATCGATGGCCTCCATGAGGGTCATATCCTGCAGAGTTATCGTCACCCGCGGAGAATACGTGGTTGGAAGCAGGTTGATGAAATTGATGACGTTGGCAGGCTCCTGGCCATTCACCTTGGGATTCGCGGCGTTCTGCAGAATGGAAATGACTTTTTTCCAGTCCTCATCCTTGAATTCCATTTTTTGAATACGCAACCGGTCAAGCCGTTGGCGGGTTTCATCAATTTTGGCCGGATTGTAAATGCGGGATTGGGCAATCATTTGAAGAAAACTGCGGCTCGCCTCATGATCGGGATGCGCCGCCAGATATTCCTCGAACATGGCCTCTGCTTCCTTGTATTGGCCAGACCAAAAAAGTCGTCGCGCTTCCACAAACTCCGGATCTTCTTTAGCCGCCTTCGGCGCCTGGGCAAAAACCGGAATCGCAAGGCAAACCACTACGAGCAACAGCCATTTCATCGATTTCATTTTAAATCATCTCTCTTAAAAATAATCTGGCCATTTATCATAACAAAGAAGGGTTTTCCGGTAAAGTGCGAGATCGCTCTCCAAATGATCTTTCGATCTGAAGTTTTGCAAGGAATGGCGATCCAATCCTGCCATGCTTCCCATTCGCGTTGTGAAACACCCAGTGCGCGAGCGCCATGAATGGTCGCCATCTCGACAAGGTCGCGATCCGTTCCCTTCGCCCAAAGCTTCGCCACGAGATTCATCTCTTCGAACAGAGAGAGATTACTGTTGGATGCCAAGCTATCTGTCCCAAGACAAACGTGGATGCCGCGCCGGACGCATTCCTGCAAAGGAAACTCAGGATGCGTGAAATATCGGCGCGATCGCGGACAATAGGCAATCGAGATCCATGGTTTGGAGCGACGTGAAAGTTTTTTGAGGCAATCCAAGTCCTGTTGGGCAAGCGTGTTTCCATGAACGAGAAGCACGCTGGAAGTAGCTGCCTTCAATTGGGGCATCAACCATTGAAAGGGCGTCATGCCATGACAGTCATCCATGGGGCGTCCCGATTTTTTGAGAAGCTCAAAAAGACCCCCTTCACCTCTTTCAAACATGGCGTTTTCATCCTGTGATTCCGCCACATGAATGCTCCATGGGAGAGCTCTTTGTTCGCTCCATTCGCGGATTTTTTTGACGATCTCCTCACGACACGTGTAAGGCGCATGAGGCGAAAGGGCAGCAACCCAATAGTCCGATCTCTTTGAAACCTGTTCAGGCCATTTATCCCAGTCTGGCAACTCGTTATTCGCGCGAAACGCAATCTGCTCCCAAAACCACCAAACCCGCATTGGCGAGAGCTGAATCCGAGATACAAGTTGCGGCAAGCAAATCCAGTTGCCCATGCAAGTCGTGCCAAACTCGAGAGCTTCGCGCATGCCCAGATCAAGGGACCTCACATAATCTGCTTCGTTCCACGAGCGCTTGATGGCGGTGATCTGCTCGATCCATTGCGTGAAGCCGCGCGGAGGTGCGATCTTCCAACGCATTTCGGTATATTCGAGATGGCAGTGGGCATTGACCAGTCCTGGCATGAGGATCGCTTCGCCCAAGTCCAGCTCCTCCCTTGGTCCGCCCGTGTCCACAATGCCGTTCGCGTGAATGTTCAGCTTGCGATCAACCACCCATTTCGAACGAAGGATCATGAAGAAGATTGGAGAGTCAAATTCTGTCCTGACAACGGCAAGAGAGCGACGCCCTGCCTTTATTTTTCCATGACGACGATGCAGTCCATTTCAACGTCGCAGTTGAGCAATTGGCAGCCAATCGTGGTCCTCGTTGGCGGTTGCGATCCCCAAAATTTCGCGTAGATTTCGTTCATTTTCGGAAATGTTTGAGCGTCAAATGGCTGAAGATAGACACGGCAATTCACCACGTTTTCGATTTTGCCGCCGGCCGCCTCGATAATGGATTTGAGGTTGTTGAGCACAAGCTGCGTCTGTTCTTCGATGGTGCCGCGCTCCAATTTGCCGGTCGCAGGATTGTACGGAATCTGCCCTGACAGGAAAAGAAATTTACCCTCCGCAACGATGCCAAGCGAATAGGGACCCGCGGGCTTAGGGCCGCCGGGGACATGATTCACGATGGTTTTCATACATCGAAGCATTGACGCAAGAAGGGGAAGCGTCAAGCCGGAGTCGAAAGCGTTTCTTTCGTACAGCCGCTCGCGACCATCGACCATCCAAACGCGGCGCTCACCACACCCACTGCGAGCGACGCGATGCCCAGCCAGTTTAGAACCCAAAGGACACCCCAGTGATAGATGAGCGCCTTGGAAAATTGCAATGAGATGAGGAACGCCAGCCCGATCAAAACGCCCCGGGCTACAAAAACGCGTCCGCGCAATTCATTGGGTACATTCCGCTGTAAAAAGGTATCGAGGGGAACCAGGACCATGATGGCGCAAAATCCAATCGCGAACAATACCGCCGCAGCGCTCCAAGGAGAGTAAATCTTGCTGAGCACCATCATGCCGACGCCGGCGCCTCCCATCATCAGCATGGGAACGAGGAACTGTCCTCCCCATTTTTCAAATTTGCTCAGAATCAACCCTCCCAAACCCATTCCTACAGCAAGAATGCCGAAAAGCAGCATGATCCCACCCACTGTCTGCCCCAAGATGTTCCCGATATAATCGAGGAAGGAGACAAAAAAGATGGCGACGAGGCAATTCACCACGCCGGCAAACATGACGTAAAACAAGATAGGCCGAACCCGCCAAATGTATTGAATACCAGCTTTAAAATCCTGAATGGGATAGTCATAACGGCGGCGGCGCGCGTCTTCTTCGACATTCGAAATAAGCCGCAATCGCGACACACAGAACGCCGAAAGCAAGTAAGTGATCGCATTGATCTCGAAACTGGTCTCCCTCCCCATATTTTCAACGATCCATCCTCCGATGGGCATTCCGGCCAGCGACGCAATGGTTCCAGCCTGCGAGGAGATGGCGTTGGCCGACATCAGCAATTTTTGAGGCAATAGATTGGGCAAAATCGCGAGACGACATGGAGCAAAGAGGGCACTAAAAACCCCGATCAGGAAAACCACCGAATAAATGACGTAGTGATGGTGGAAAAAATGCATGAGAATCGGAAGTGACAAGGCAAGGATCGCCCGAAACGCATCTGAAAGGATCATCGTCTTCTGCCGGTTCCAGCGGTCGATCAGCCCCACCGCAAAGGGCCCCAGGATCACGGAAGGCATGATCGCCCAAAACATGATATCTGCGCTATATTTGGCGATGTTGCCCGTGACGTAGACGACAATGCTCAATAGGGCGATCTGGTTGATGCGGTCGCCAAAAGCTGCTATCACCTGCCCGGCTAGTAGCTTCGAGAAATTCGCGTCGCGTAAAGTGGCGCGAAAAGAAGCTCGCGCGCTATCGGGAGCAGCTTGCATGAACAATCGATCAAACAGGAAATCGTCGGGGTTTTTCAAACGAATAATGTGTCTCCCAGCCATCCTTTTCACTTTTATCTCTTTTCTTTCCGCCGCCGAATCCGCATCGGTCACGCTGCCAGAACGCAAACTCTTGAATGAAAAAAATGAGCCCGTGCCAATGGCTCAGCTCAAAGGCGAATCCGATGTCCTGGTCCTCTTCTTCGTGGCATCGACATGCCCGGTTACAACACTTTATTGGGAGCGCATCAAGGGAGCATGGTACAATTACCGCCAACAGAAGGTGCGCATGGTGGTCGTGGGCGGCAATTCGGACGATCAACCCGACCTCATCCGAAGCAAATTGAAGGACTCTGACCTCGATCTGCCGGTATTTTGGGATCCCAATCACCTGCTCGCGAAAAAACTCGAAATCGATCATACACCCCTCGTGGCAGTGATAGGACGCGACTGGCAGGTGTGTTATCGCGGTCGGATCGATGATTTCTGGCGCGACGAAACCCGCGTTAAAAAGCGTTATCTCGACGAAGCGATCACGGCGGCCCTCTCCGGCGTCACAACAAAAGACCAGATGGACGACCTCTTCATGGGCTCGGCCATGCGCTGATTTTAAGTCGTCCCGGTTGAACAACAGAGCCCTTTTTTTTGCCACGTGCCTTCAACGCTAATAACCGAGGTAGGACATCACTGTCTCGACAAGCGGCTTCATGGTCTTCACTCCAAAATCGAATTTGCCTCCTGCCGTCTTGAAGAGGCGGTGCAAATCAAAGCTGCCGCCAAGTTTCAGGGCCTGTTTGTAGGCGTGGAGAGCCCTCGCGCGATTTTTCAGTGATCGCCGCCACACCATCCATGCCCCAAGCTGCGCAATACCATACTCAATATAATAAAAAGGAATGCCAAAAAGATGCAGTTGACGCTGCCAGAGCACTTCTTGGTAACGTTCAAGCCCCTCCCAATCGGTGTCATCGGAAAAACGCGCACGGATCTTCATCCATTCTCGATGGCGCTCTTCGGAACTGTGTCCCGGATGAGTGTAGATCCAATGCTGAAATGCATCGATCGTCGCCACCCATGGCATGACTTCCAACGTTCCTTCAAGCAGGGTTCGCGTACTACGCTCCAGATCATCAGGATTTGAATAAAAGACTTTCATTTCCCGATTCGCAAGAAGCTCCATTCCCATGGACGCGACCTCGCAAAATTCCGTCGGGGCATGACGGTAATCGGCCACAGGGAGATCGCAAGAAGCAAGCATGTGAAAGGCATGACCTCCCTCATGTAGAAGAGTGCGCACATCCGTGTCGCGCCCTACGGCGTTCATGAAAATAAAGGGCAGTTTTCGCTCAGGAAGAGTGGTTTGATATCCTCCGGGCTCCTTGCCGGAACGATTATCCAGATCCAGCACGCCATAGCGCATTAACCTGCGGAATTGCCGGCCCAATTGGGGATCCAGCCGCGCGAATAGACGCTGTGAAAGCAAGGCAAGCTCCCTGCCATGAAGAAATGGCTTCAATGGTGGCCGGCCAAGGGAATCGACCGCGAGATCCCACGGACGCAATCGCGGCAGTTTCATTTCCTTCGCACGGCGTTCCGTGATCTTGCGCACCATAGGAATCACCACTTCCTCCACGGAATCGTGGAACTGATAGCATTCCTTCGGCGTGTAATCGAAGCGGTCGTACTTGAGATGACAATAGTCGCGAAAGTTTGGAAAGCCTGCATTCACCGCCGTCTCATGGCGCAGCTGGATGAGCCGGTTGTAAATAAGTTCGATTTTTTCTCTCTCCTCATAACGGCGCTTCGCCACCGCTTCCCAGGCGCGCTTGCGAAGGCTCCGATCGGAACGTTCGAGGTAAACACCCATCTGGATCAACGTTTGTTTTTTATTTTCAAACGTCACTTCGAGGCCCCCCATGAGCAACGAATATTCCTGGGCAGTTTCTTCGATTTTGCTCTCCAGAGGCACGTTTTTCTCGTGAAATAACTTCACCGAATTCTCACGGAAGAGCAGCATGCGCTTCCAGCTCTTCGGGAACTTATCGCGGAGCGGATGCTCCAGAAGCCGTTTATTGAGCTTATCCTTGTAGGGCGCGAGACCCGGATGCACACGCTGAATCAGATGAAGGAAAGCGGCTTGGGCCTTTTTGTCGCGCGTATTGACTGATTTGCGAATGTAGACGAGCGCTTCATACTCCTCAAGAACCGTCGAGAATTCCGATATATCCTGGAACCATCGCATGACGGATGGCACCGTCGGCAACGGACGCGAAAGCAGTTCATGGCAGATTCGAACAAGATCATTGAGCAATGAACAGTTCAGATCACTCGGCACATAATTCCGTTTTGGCGGTTTGGGAAGAGCTTTCAGAAGTTGGGGCATATCTGGAAATTAGCAGGTTGTAGAAAAAGTAGGAACGTTTTCGCGCGTTCATTTCGCTTTTTTCAGCACTTGATCATGCAAGCTTTGAATTGAAAGCAATCGACACGTGATTTAACCTGACGGCGTTGATGACCACGAGCCATTGTGAAGCGGTCAAAGCCCTGATGGATTTCAAATATCGGATGAAGGACGATCCCTCGATCGGAGACGAAATTGACGGACTTCTTTCCCAAGCGAGAAAAGGGGTGCGCGCCCAGCAAACCGTCAAAAAAACAGCCTCTCGAAGGAGGAGTTTGGATGTGAGTTGACGCGTTCCAAAAGCCTGCTACTCTTACGCTTACGTCATGATGGCATCTGCAATGAGAGGGTTCAGTCGAATCGGAATTGCCCTCGTCCTGATCCTGAACGCCGCCGCAGAAGACAAGGTTTTCCTGAAAGGATCGTCGGTCCCCACGACAGGCGTCATTCTTGGCATGGAAAAAAACCAAATTTATGTCCAAATCGGCGAGGCAGGGACGACCGGTCTTGCCTTGGCCAACGTCGATCGGGTGGAAATGGCCATTCCAGATTCGGTGACGAAAGGAATTCAGGACGCGGAGGCAGGCAAGGACGCGGCAGCCATCGCAACGCTTGATCCTACGGTCACGAATTTTTTAGGTTTACCGGTGTCTTGGATGGAAGACGCTCTTCTCCAGCTTGCTCAAAGCTATCTTGCCATTCAGGATTGGTCCAATGCACTCGAGCGTTTTTCACAATTGCGCACCATCTACCCTCAAAGTCCCAAGCTCGATATGGCTCTGGCAGGCGAAAGCCTGGCGCTTTATCAATTGAAGCAATTTGACGCCGCGCGCAAAGAGCTTGAAACTCTTTTTCAAAGCCATTCGACTGAAATGGCCTTGACGGCTGATCAAAACAAAGCCCTCAGCCGTGCATCCGTCCTCCTTGGGAAATGCTATCTTGTGGCAAAACAAGACGATAAGGCGCTTGAGGCATTTCTAAGCGCCACAACCCTCTATTATCTTGATTCCGATGCGGTTGCCGAAGCGCAATTTCAAAGCGCCCTTCTTTTTGAGAAAATAAACAAGCTGCCGCGCGCGCGCGGACAGCTCGAAGACTTGATCCAGGAACATCCATTGTCACCCCTCGTGGCCGACGCCAAAAAGAAACTTGAATCTCTACCGAAGATCGAGAAATCCCCATTATGAAGCACGCTTTTCCTCTCTTTCGTTTAACGCGCGTCGGGCAAGCCCTTTTCCTGACCTGCATGCTCTTCCTGCAGCATGATCTGGCGCAGGCGCAAACAGAAACAGGTTCCTCAGCTCCGGCGCCACGCGTGGAACAGATCGAAGGCAGAACGGTGATCGGCCTGATCAAACAGGGCGGCTTCATCATGTATCCGCTTGGGATCATCTCGATATGGTGTGTCTCATTGATTATTGAAGGTTTCATTCGCATCCGACTGCCGAAATTCGCCCCGGGCGACGTTGTGCGCAAGTTGCGCGCGGCTTTCGCGGAGGAAAATTACCAGCAAGCGTGGCGTCTTTGCAAAGCACACCCAAGTTTCCTCACCAACATCCTCCGGCGCGGCCTTGAGCGCATCGGACGAGGACGAAACGCGTGCGAAACAGCACTCTCCGACCATAGTCTGAAGGAGAGCATGGTCTTCCGAACGAAAATTTCATATCTCTCCACGATCGGCGTTGTCTCTCCCATGGTGGGCCTGCTCGGAACCGTGTGGGGAATGATCCAGGCGTTTCAAACCCTTGGTTCCGGCGGCATTGGCGACCCCACCAAGCTCGCGGCGGCCATTGGCGAAGTATTGATCTCCACCGCCAGCGGCCTTGGCATCGCCATCCCCGCCTTCTTCCTTTATTACTTCCTGCGCAACCGGCTGCAACTCGTCATCGTGCTCTCCGAGGACATCATTAACCAATTGATGGTCGATGTGAACTACGAGGAACTCCAAGGCATCAACATCGGCGAGACGCTGGAATCCGAACTCGCGGGAGGCGCCGCCGCACCCGCCACCCCACAGAAGGAGTCAGGATTGATCGAACGACGCACGAGCCAGGCCATCACGGGCGTCACCACAGTCTGTCCGCAATGCCAGCACCCCCTCGCCACCGGCACGCCAAAATGCGGAAAATGCGGCGCTGAACTGCAGTGGAGCTGAAGTTTCCTTCATCGCCATCATTCTCTTATGGCACTTAGGTCGTTCCATAAAGCTTTCCCGATGGAGGAACCTGAGTTTCAGGTCGCCCCCATGATCGACGTCCTGCTCGTGCTCATGACGTTCTTCATGAGTATTACGTCGACCGAGGTGCTGAAGACAAAAACTAGCATCGAACTTGAACTGCCCGTCGCGCCCGAAAGCAAGGCGAAGGAGGCTTCTCCCGGTGAAGTGCTGATCAACATCGGCTGGATCGCCTCGCGCAGACAGGGAGTGATCGAGTTCGAGGAAAAAACGATTCATAACCCCGCCGAAATCACCAACATCATCTACGAAAGGAAGGGAAATAAACCGTATTTCCGGGCGGTGATCCGCGCCGATGAAAACGTGCCTTACTCATTCGTGCAGCAAGTGATGGCCGCGTGCGCCGCCGCTCAGGTCGACAACATCACCTTTTCCGTGCTCTCACGCGAATTGCCACCTAAGAACGTCAGGGCTTCGCCCCACTAAAACGATGCAAGGAAAAACCAGCCATCACGAGGGAGACGTCGGGTTCCAGATCGCGCCCATGATCGATCTCATTTTGGTTCTCATGGTTTTTTTCATGACGACTGTGGCGCTCAAACAGGTGGAGAATGAATTGGGCATCGGACTTCCCGGCACAAGCATGGGGGACACGGACGCCAATGTCACTGTGGATATGCACATTGAAATCGATGTGGACGGCGCCGTGACGATGAACGGTGACCCGGTCGGGACGCCACAGGACAAGGAACTTAACAAACTGCGTGATAAACTTAAGGAACAGATTGAACTGTTCGACGATCGCATTCCCGTCGTGATCGTGCCGCAGTCGAATGTCCCACACCGGCGCGTGATCGATGTATTGAATGCCTGCTCCGCCGCCAAAGTAAAAAACATTTCTTTTAATGCATCGTGAAGACTCCGTCCCATGGCCCGCATTGAACTCGATCCTCTCTTCGATCAGTCGCCCAAGGCCCGTCTGAAGCGATGGCTGCACCGCGTCATCAATACGCGCTATCTTCTCATCGCCGTCATCCTCCATCTTGTCGGAATTTTCCTCTTTGGCGGCCATGTCGTTTTCGAAGCGCTCGATCTGAAGGGTATCTTCGAGAATGAAGGCGAAGTGCTCGTCGCCATTCCACAGACAGCCCCGCCGCCGCCGCCGACGGTAGTCGAGCAAGAGAAAAAGATGGAAGTGAAGGTTGCTCCTGATCCCACGAAGGTCGTGGCTCGCATCGCCAGCTCGAAGTTGACGGCGGATTTCAATGTGCCTCCGCCTGATATTCCGATGGTGGTGGCGGACAGTCTCGAGGTCCAATCGGATCAGAACGTCCGCGATCTTCTTCAGAAAACCGAAATAAACCGCCTGCAAGGAGTGCGTCAGTTTCATGAACAGGGCGTCACCGGTGAACATGGGAAACCCGGCGCCTCGGGCAAAGGACGGCAGACGGTCGCAAAATTCACCTGTTACGTGGCACAATATTCGGGTGGTGACTGGGATTGTAACTTCGGCGCCCTTGCCGATGACCGATGGTACGGGAATTGCCTCTTCAATCTCATGACCCAGATCGACCGATGGAGTCAGGGACGCGTCAAAGCCAATCTCCTTCCCGAAGCGTTAAAGCTTTCCAGCCGCGACTGGATTGACAAGGTCAAACCGCCCTTCATTTTTATCACCGGCCACAGGGATTTTTATTTCACCGAGGCCGAGGCGAAAAACCTGCGTGAATATCTGATGCTGGGGGGCGCTCTCTGGATTGACAATGCCTACCCAGGACGCCGAAGCCTTTTCGATATCGCCATCCGCCGGGAGATGAAAAAAATCTTGCCGGACCGCGATTTTGAGCCCATCAACAATTCCCACCCCGTTTTCAACAACTACTTCAATTTTCCCGCCCCCCCAGCCGGAATGAACTTTTACAAGGAGCCGGTTGAAGTGATTAAGATCGGCGGCGAAGTTTCGGTGTTCTACACACTCAACGCTTATAGCGACCTTTGGGAGGCCGCCTTGACGCCGAAGGACGAAATCGATTTGGGGATGGATTGGAGCCCGAGTCAGCAAATGAATTACCCGCGATGGGGACCGCATTTCAACTACTACGCTCCAACTCAAAACGGGAATGTCTACACCACCGGAAGCAGCTATTCGACGGGGATCCAGAATCAATATGAATTCTTCCGAAATGTGAATCGGCAAAGCGTTGTTTCCGCCTACCAATTCGGCATCAATATTGTCATCTTCCTGCTCACACGATACCAGGACTCATTCCTGACCTTGCCTCAAGGAGGCACGTGATGCTGCCGTTTTACTTTCCAAAAAGAGGGGGATTCCTTCGTCTCTTGACGATTTGGATGCTCCTTTCCGGCATGGTCGGCGTCTCCGCGCCTCCGGATCCCAAACCCAATTCGCGCAATCTGATTTACAATGGAAGCTTCGAAAGATTTTCCACCTCCCCGAATTTGTGGGATGGGGTCGACAGCAGCGGGAACCTGAAGGTGATGCGCGGAAATTCCATCGTCCTCAACCGCGAAACAGGCAACAGCTACACTCCCATGCCCTTCGGTCCATCCATTTCGTTCGTGGATGTGAACGGCGACGGATTGCCCGACCTCATTGTCGCAAGCTCGCTCGGCTATCTTTATTGGTACCCAAACGTAGGCAGAAAAGGGCAGCCTGTTTTCCAGCATGCCAATCTCGTGCAGACCAACCTCGGCACGGGCGCGCGCATCCATGCGGTGGACTGGAACAATGACGGCAAAGTGGACATTCTTTTCGGCAACATTCAAGGCGATATCAATCTATTGCTCAATCAAGGGACCGCAACCGATCCGAAATGGGTCAGCTCCATGGGTAAACCCCGCTGGTTTCCGCCACCTCCGTGGCCGCATCCCCAGATTGGTGCGCAAGCTCCCAAAATCATGGAAGCAGGACAACCCCTCAACATAGGAAATTACTCGGCTCCAATTTTCTACGATTGGAATGGCGATGGATTGCCCGACCTGATTTGTGGGGAGGGATCTTATTCCGCCAACTCGATTTCCATCTGGCTCAATGTCGGAAGCAAATCGAATCCAAGCTTCAGATCGGATCAAAAATTCACCCTCGCCTATGGTGACGGGCACGAAATCCTGGCACCTTGCGTCTATGATTGGAACGGCGATGGAATTCCTGACCTGATTGTCGGCGACCGCGACGGCGAAGTCCTGCTTTACCTGGGCACAAAAGAATCCACGGCTGTTCCCAACAAAATCGCCCCCATCGAACTGACCAAGCTCATTAAAATCGGAAACGATGAAAAAATGAACTACGTCATGAGCGTTTGCGTTTGCGACTTCAATGATGATGGCATTCCCGACATCCTGTATGGAACGGCAGGCGGCACGCTGATGGTCGCGCTTGGAAGCGGCGACCGAAAAAATCCTACCATCCTGCCGGGCAAAGCCATCAAGGGCATCGACCTGGCAATGGACTTTAAGCAGCCAAGCAACTGGGATGATGCGCCCATGATCGGGGCGAGAGAATCCGGGCTCCCTTTCAACACCTCCGCTCCGATCGCCCAGGTTGTCTCCCAGGAAGACGATCCCGCTTCCACACCCAGGGATGGCAAATATGCATTCAAACTCTCGTGGTACGATAAATTTTTCGGCTGGTTCATGCTCGAAAACACCGGCTTGCCTGGACTCAACGGCTATACCGAAGGCGTCTACGCGATGACCACACCCATCATTCAGTTTACCATGGGCAAGGAATACGAGCTCAGCTTTTGGCGCAAAGGCGAGGATATGAAAATTAGTTATTTAATTTATTACAACGAGGAAGTGCCAGACCTCAAGAATCCCAAAGGCGCCCCCTCTCTTGTCGACCACAGATTCACGGATTTGGTCGCCGTGAATAGTGCCTGGAATCAATATCGCAAGACCTACCGCCTGATCGGGACGAAGGAGAAACACTTCGACAGCAATGGCCAGCCCAGCACCGGCTCGCTGGAAATTTCATTTTACGGGAAAGGCACGGTCTACCTGGATGACGTCAAGCTCGTCGAAATTATGAAGTGAAAACCCTGATGCAGATCGGCGTGGGCTTGACCTCCCGCTGGCAAAGGTTTCCTATTCTATCCGCACTCATGAAACTTCATGCCCTCCGCTTCGCCCTTTTGGCCGTTTTTGCTGCATGGGTCGGTTTTGGCCCCCTTTCTTTCTGCTCCGATCGGCTCCGCATGGATGTCGTCTATGTCGATGATTATCTCAAAAACCCGGTTCTCCTCAAAACGATCCGTCCGACAATCCTCACCTTCAGCCGCGAGGGAAACAGCCCCATCGATTCTGTCCCTCAGGGGCAGACCGTGCATCTCATCGCAATTGGCGCTGACCGGCATCTGGTCGAGACCCGCGTCACCAACGGCAAAGCCGAAGGCTGGCTCCTTGTCAGCGATCTCGAACCCATTCCGGAATCCGTCATCACTGAGCTCGAGGCCAAGCGTGCGGATGAAGAAAAAATAAAACAGGCCATTGCCAAGAAGGAAATCCTCGTTGGCATGCCTGAAGACGCAATCACAAAAATACTCGGTCGCCCCAACTCCAAATCGACGGTCGTTGAGCCCGCTGGTTCTTCTGAGAAATGGTCGTATCTTTCGTATAAAATGGTTCCTGTTCAAACCCAGACGATCATCGGCGGCACAAATTACGTTTCCACCATTTATCAGCAAGTGATCACCGGCTCGAAAATAGTCTTTTTCCAGGATAAGAAAGTCATCCGGTTTGAAGTGAACAAGGAAGATCCCCGCCGCACAGATTAGCTCCGCGATTCCTGTGGGTGCTTTTGCCAGCATCCTGCAGCAGCGCTTTGAACAATGAACTCCTGGATCTCCACAACACCTCCAAAACGCCGAGCGTATCTGGTCGGAATCTGCCTTCACGAAACCCGCGAGGAAGCCGCCAACCTGCTTGACGAACTGCGACAGCTCGTTGAAACTCTGGGAATTGTCATCGTCGGACAGGTGTTGGTACGGATGCACCAGCGGCACGCGCGGTACTTTGTCGGCAGCGGCAAGGCGGAAGAAATATCCGCGGCCGCCCAACAGCTCCAAGCCAATGCGATCATTTTCGACACGCCGATCAGCCCTGGCCAACAGCGCAACTGGGAAGAGCTGTCGAAACTCGCCACCATCGATCGCGAGGAGGTGATCCTCGATATCTTCGACAAGCGGGCGCAGACAAAAGAAGCACGCCTTCAGGTTGAACTCGCGCGCATGGAATATTCGCTGCCTCGCCTCACTCGCGCATGGACCCATTTGAGCCGCCAGGGCGGAAGCGGCATGGGCGCCATGGGCGCCGGAGAAACCCAGTTGGAAACCGACCGGCGTCTTGTCCGAAAACGCATCGACACACTCAAAGCTGAACTCGAGAAGCTCCGATCGCAGCGCGCCACGCGCCGCAAGCAACGGCAACGCCGGCCCACACCGCACGTCGCGATCGTCGGTTACACCAATGCGGGTAAATCATGCCTCTTTCGAAAGCTGACGGGCGCCGAAGTGCTGGTCGAAGACAAACTTTTTTCCACGCTGGATACCACAACACGCAAACTCATCTTGCCAAACGCGCAAGACATTTTGCTCACCGACACCGTCGGCTTCGTCCGCCGCCTTCCTCATTCCCTTATCGAATCGTTCAAGGCGACGCTCGAGGAATCTGTCCTTGCCAATTTTCTCATCCATGTCCTGGACGTCACGCAGGATGCAATCCTGGAATTTCATGAAACAACCTTGCGCGTCCTCGAGGAACTGGGCGCCGATGTGAAGGGGATGATCACGGTGTTTAATAAGATCGACGCAGTCACCAATCCCACCGTGATTCCAAACCTCCGCAGAAAATTTCCAAATGCCATTTTTGTCTCAGCCCTCACCGGCAAGGGGATCGACGAACTGCAGCATGTCATGACCAACATGATTCCCTCTCGGATGACACGCGCGCACTATCGGTTGCCGCAGTCCCGCCACGATCTCATCTCGGCCATCTATCGGCACGGAGAAGTTCTGAAGCAGGAATATGAGGGCAATCACGTGCTCCTGACGGCAACCTTGCCGGAACGCATGCAGCCTGCCTATGCTCCGTTTGTGGTAATCTCTCCCGTGCCGCACATCAAATCACGGCCCAAAATCAGGTCTAAAAAGTCCGCTCTCCAACGTCGCGCGTAACACTCACCCCTCGACCTTGCTCCTGATCTCTCCGTCACGAAAGCGTGTGATCAGAAGCTTGCCTCCCGAAACCCCACGGACTGAACGCAGAACATCGCCAGTCCGGGCGTTCAGGGTGATGGAGTAACCGCGCCCAAGCGTCGCGTTCGGACTGAGCAACTCAAGACGCTGGCTGCTCATTTCGAGTCTATGACGGATGCGGCTGAACGCCTTCGCCTGGTTCGACGCCAGCCGCTGGCTCAAGTTCTGCAAGGAAGTGTTTTTGCGCTCAACGAAAACGGCAGGAGTGAGCTCCCGCATGTGATTGGCCGCATGCTGCCAGCGATGCCGCAGATCGGTGAGGCCGCGTCGGATTCCTTCTTGCAGTGCATCAACCGCTTCATCCAGGCGCTGGCGCATCTGCCGCAGATAAAACCGGGGTTCCTGGCGCCGCATCGCTTCGCGCAATTCGACGAGATGATGATGCCTTTTTCCGAGCGCGAGCTTCGAACAACGATAAAGTGTGCGCGTCAGTTGCGCCACCTCAAGAAGATATTCAGCCTGCGGACGAATGACCATTTCAGCGGCCATGCTGGGAGTTGCCGCACGCGCATCCGCAACAAAATCGCAGATCGTGAAATCCACTTCATGGCCCACGCCTGAAATCGTCGGAATTCTGGATCGCGCCACAGCTCGCGCAACCACTTCCTCATTAAATGCCCAAAGATCCTCGATCGAACCGCCGCCGCGCACGATCGCGATCACATCGATCACGCAAGGGTCACCCGCCGCGTTCACGATGTTGAGCAAATCAAGAGCGGCAGCGATTTCCTGCGCCGCACCATCCCCCTGCACGCGGGTGGGTGCAACGACGACTCGGATTCCAGGAAAACGGCGATGCAGCACGCGGCAGAAATCCCTGATGGCAGCACCGCTGGACGACGTGACGACCCCCACATTTCTCGGAAATTCGGGCAGCGGGCGCTTTCGTGCTGGGTCGAAGAGGCCCTCATTCTCAAGCCTGCGTTTGAGCAATTCGAATGCCGCTTGCAAATTTCCCTTCCCTGTCGGCTGCACCGTCTCGAGCACAATCTGATAAGCTCCCCGCTTCTCGTAGACTGTGATGCGTCCGTAGCCCTGCACCAGCATGCCATCGCGAAGCCGGAACCGCAGACGAGACGCCTCGGAACGGAACATCACCGCGCTCAGCTGGGAATTGGCATCTTTCAGTGTGAAATAGACGTGGCCGCTTGGCTGATAACTCAGGTTGGAAACTTCCCCTTCCACCCAGACGGCTCCGATCACTCGCTCCAACGCAGCGCGAATCCGTCGCGTCAGCTCGGAAATGGAATAGACTCTCGTTTCGATTAATTCCGCGTCGGGCATATTACATCTCCATTAAAAAATGGAGCGGGTGTCAGAAGGCGCTTCAAGGCCACCGCAATCGCCGTCGCGCCTCCCTCAAAAATTCCGGGAAGTAGAAGGTGAGACCAATTCACATCCACCTCGGCGCCAGAAAAAAAGAGTTCCAGACCATAAGCCGTCCAAACCAGTGCCACGCAGACCCAGCCGGCAACGATCGCTGAAAGCATGGGACGCTTGAAACCGCCACAGAGATGATACACCGCCCAACCAGTCCAGACAGACATGGCTTCGTTAAAAATTTGGGGCCCTGCGTGGATCCATGAAAATCGTCCAACCAGGCAATGAAATCCGATCATCATCGCAACAACCAGCACACCACGGAACGGACCGAGAACAATTCCTGCAAGCGCGGCACCCAGAAACTGCCAGGAAAAATCCAGTGCGAGAAGCTGGATGAGAAAGAGACCCATCGCCATGCATGCCAATTCAAAAAAATAACGGGGCTGCTTGGGAATTTTGATGCAAGACCAGATCAAGGCAGCCAGAGAGATCAAGCTCGTCCCCGCAACCACAGGCAGGCTCAGGACCGCATCCGGCAAATGCATAGGCCTGAACTTTCTCTCATTGAAAAAGCAAGTCAAGCGGAGATCTGTCCGATTGTGAATCGAAGGTTGCCCATAAGCGCGAACCCCAGTAGTTTCCACGCATGTCTCAATCTCAATGGACCGGTGTGATTGTGGGAGGCCTGCTTCCCGCGCTTATTTTCGGATTGGGCGGCTTTTTCCAAAAAACGTGCGCCCAATCCGGCATCAGCATCGGCCCCTATCTCGTCTGTGCGGGGATGGGCGCAACGCTCGCCGGTTTGGCCTTCTGGCTATTCCTTCCAGGCCGCACGATTTCACTCACTTCGGGCGCCTGCGCCATGCTGATCGGCGTCTTCTGGATCCTCGCGATGGGGCTGGTTTCGATGGCCCTGACCCGATACTCCACGCCCCTTTCCCGCCTGGCACCGCTCTACAATATGAACACGCTCCTGGTGGTCCTCCTCAGCCTCTGGCTTTATTCGGAATGGAAAAACGTCCAGGTTCTTCCGCTTCTCATCGGAGCCCTGCTGATCGTCATTGGAGGAGCGCTCGTGGCGAATTCGTAGTTGCCATCATCTGGCAGCAGACGAAGTGTTCGGTTTTGACCCATGAAGTTCGTCAAAAATGAGGAAGGCCTGCTTTCTCATAAAATCAAATCGATCTGTGGGCCAAAAAGGACATTCCGAAAGCAACAGCTGCCTCCCTCGTTGCGAGCCGGCATTCTAATCCCAAGCAGTTGGAAGAAGATTGACTTTTTGAAGGACTCGGTTAATTTTACCGAAACTCATCAAGAGTGGTGGAGGGACTGGCCCTGCGAAACCACGACAACCGCTTCCCGGCCTGCCGGTGAAGGACTAGGTGCCAAATCCAGCCTGGGTGCAGATCTAGGAAAAGATGAGAGGAGCACCTCCCTCTTCTCTGGATTCGTCTTCGGTGAGAAGAGTTGTTTGCAAGCTCTTCGAATCGAAGGTATTTCGCATCGCCATCGTTCCGCCCTCGAGCCTCACTATGCATTCACATTCCAAGGGATTTTTCACCGGACTCAAATGCCGCGAATGCGGACGTTTGTATCCAGCGGAAGCGACGCACGTGTGTGAGTTTTGCTTCGGTCCGCTGGAAGTCGATTATGACTATGCAACGATCAAAAAGGCCATTTCCCGCGAAAAGATCGCCTCACGACCCAAGTCCATGTGGCGCTATAAGGAGCTGCTGCCGATCGAAGGCGAACCCACCGTGGGCGCCCAAGTCGGCTTCACGCCCCTCGTAAAAGCTGACCGCCTCGCCAAAGAACTCGGCGTGCGCGAGTGCTACATCAAGAACGATACGGTCAATTATCCGACCCTCTCCTTCAAAGACCGCGTCGTCTCTGTCGCTCTTTCGCGCGCAAAAGAACTCGGTTTCACGACCGTTGCATGCGCCTCCACCGGCAACCTCGCAAACTCCGTCGCCGCAAACGCCGCGAGTGCAGGCCTCAAAAGCTACGTGCTCATCCCAGCCGATCTGGAACAAGGCAAAGTGCTCGGCAGTCTCGTCTTCGGCACGAACGTGGTTGGCATCCATGGTGCCTACGACCAGGTGAACCGTCTCTGCTCGGAGATCGCCGGCAAATATGGCTGGGCTTTTGTGAACGTGAACATTCGCCCCTATTATGCGGAAGGCTCGAAGAGCATCGGCTACGAAATCGCCGAACAGCTTGGCTGGAAACTCCCCGACAACATCGTCGTTCCCATGGCCTCCGGTTCGCTCCTGACAAAAATTCACAAGGCAATCACGGAAATGAAAAAGGTTGGTCTCATGAAGACGACAAAATGCCGCATCCATGGAGCGCAGGCCACCGGGTGCGCTCCCATCAGCCATGCATTCAAGAATGGCAGCGACATTCTCAAGCCTGTGGCGTCGCCAAAGACCATTGCAAAATCTCTCGCCATCGGAACGCCCGCGGATGGTTACTACGCGATTCAGAGCATTCGCGAAACCGGGGCTTCATGCGAAGATGCAACCGACGTGGAAATCATTGAAGGCATCCAGCTTTTGGCTGGTTGCGAAGGCATCTTCGCGGAAACCGCGGGAGGCGTCACTGTCGCCTGCGCGAAAAAACTCGTCGCGAATGGCACCATCGCCGCCACCGAATCGATCGTCCTTTGCATCACGGGCCACGGACTCAAGACGCAGGAGGCCATTGCCGGCCATTGCGGCCAGCCTCGGCTCATCCATGCAAAGCTGAGCGAATTCGATGAAAAGATTTACCACGCAGATTTCAAAAAATAACGCTAAACTAAGGAATCCCAATGCCCATTAAAGTCCGTATCCCAACCCCGTTGCGCAAGATCACCAAGGACAAGGAGGTGGTCGAGGTCGAAAAATGCGCCACGATCGGCCAGATCATTGAATCTCTGGAAAAACGATTCCCAGGAATCAAGGAACGCTTGTGCGACGAAAAAGGCGAGGTGCGCCGCTTCATTAACGTGTACCTGAACGACGAAGACATCCGTTTTCTCAAAAGCCAAGAGACGGGCGTCAAAGAGGGTGACGAAGTGAGCATCGTTCCTGCCATCGCCGGAGGCTGACATGAAGAAAAAAGAAACACGCCGCTTTTGGCTCACGATTCCTTCCAAGATCGTTCAGCGCCCCATTATCTGGGAGATCGGACACAAATTCGATCTCGTCACGAACATTGGCCAGGCCAGTGTCACAACCGAGCTCGGCATTATTTCACTTTCCATTGAAGGGCAACGCTCCGAGATCAAAAAGGCGATCCAGTGGCTCGAGAAAATGAAAGTGAAGGTCGAACCCGTCGAAATCAATACGATCGAAGGCTAATGAGGATGGCGGCGCTCACGAGAACGCCGCTCTAAAAAAGTAGATGTCATTCAGCGCATCCCAGATTTCGCAATTCAATGTCCGCTTCGAAAAAGCGGACACCAGGGAGATCATGCTCTGGGCGTGGAAAACGTTCGGCAATCGGGCCGCCATCGGCACCAGCTTTCAGGGCGCCGGCCTCGTGATGATGCACATTGCGCAGGAGGAGAAACTTCCTCTGCCCGTTTTCACGCTCGACACCGGCCTCCTCTTCCGGGAAACGGTCGAACTTAAGAAGCGATTGGAAACGTTCTTCGGCATTTCCATCGAAAGTTTGGAACCTGAATTCAGCGTGGACGCGCAGGCCGCGCGATATGGCCCGGAACTCTGGAAAAACGATCCGGATTCCTGCTGTTTCATGCGCAAGGTGGAACCGCTGCAAAGAAAGCTCCAATCGCTTGACTGCTGGATCACAGGCCTTCGTCGGCAACAATCCGATACGCGCTCCTCCATTGGCATCGTTGAACTTTACGAGTTCGATCCCATCATGAACCGCGAGATTGTTAAGCTTAATCCCATGGCCAACTGGAAGCGCGAGGCGGTTTGGGATTATCTTAAAAAACATCAGATTCCTTATAATCCGCTGCACGATCAGGGATACGGCTCCATTGGCTGCGTCCCCTGCACAAGCAAGGCGGCTCAGGGTGAAAACGAGCGTGCCGGCCGCTGGACAGGTTTCAACAAGACCGAATGCGGCATTCACACCTTCATGAAGAAGAAAGTAGAATAGCCTCGCGAAAAACGCCGAGGCGTAAAAAGGATGTTTCCCTTGAATCAAAACCTCTTTTTAAAAGACATTTTTCCACTTTTTCCTCATACTGATAGTTTGCCATGAACCATCTCGATATTCTCGAAAACCAAAGCATTTTCATCCTTCGGGAAGCCTTCAATAAATTTGAAAATCTCGCGATGCTCTGGAGCATCGGCAAGGATTCTACGGTGCTGCTCTGGCTCGCGCGCAAAGCGTTCTTCGGACACGTTCCATTTCCGCTCGTCCACGTCGACACCACCTACAAAATTGCGTCGATGATCGAATATCGCGATCAGCTCGTGAAAGAATGGAACCTCCAGCTCGTCGTGGGGAAGAACGAACGGGTGCTGCGCGAAGGGCAAACCTTCCCCCAGGGCAAGGCCACAAGGGTCGAATGCTGCGGCATGCTGAAGAAGGATGGACTCAAGGAGGTGCTCGAGAAACATAAGTTCACCGGTGTCATCGTTGGCGTACGACGCGATGAAGATCCGACGCGCGCCAAAGAACGCTATTTCTCTCCACGCGATAAGAACATGGAATGGAACGTCACGGATCAGCCACCGGAGCTCTGGGACCAGTTCAAGACGGATTTCGAACCCGGCACGCACATCCGTATCCATCCCCTGCTCCACTGGACCGAGCTCAACGTATGGGAATATATCGAGCGGGAAAAAATGCCGGTCATCCCGCTTTATTTTGCCAATGAAAAAGGCGAGCGCTATCGCAGCCTCGGTTGCGCCCCATGCACGTTTCCCATCAAATCCCATGCGCGCACGGTGCCGGAAATCATTGCCGAACTTCGCCAGACCAACACTTCCGAGCGATCGGGACGCGCCCAGGATAAGGAATCGGAAGATGCTTTCGAGAAACTTCGTCGCGACGGATATATGTAAGCCGCCATGGAAACTTCTCTCACCGCATCCCAGGACGAACAACTTAAGATCGTGATCGTCGGCCACGTCGACCACGGCAAATCCACTTTTGTCGGCAGACTTTTTTATGACACGGGATCGCTTCCCGAAGGTAAATACGAACAGCTCGTCGCAATCGCCCAGCGACGCGGCGTCCCCTTCGAATTTGCCAATCTCATGGACGGACTGCAGGCCGAACGCGACCAGAACATCACAATCGACACAGCGCAAATCTGGTTCCGCACGCCGAAGCGGCAATACGTGATTATCGACGCTCCCGGCCATAAGGAATTTCTCAAAAATATGATCACCGGGGCAGCGCACGCGGACGCGTCGCTGCTCCTGATCGATGCAAACGAGGGCGTTCAGGAACAATCGCGGCGTCACGGTTATCTCCTCCATCTCCTCGGCATCCAGCAGGTCGTCGTGCTCGTGAACAAGATGGACCTGAAAAACCACGACGAGTCTGTGTTTCGGAGCATCGAAACAGAATATCGCGCCTTTTTGAAGCAGATCCACGTGGAACCGAAGACCTTCATTCCGATTTCAGCCAAAAATGGCGATAACATCGCCTCGCACAGTTCGAACATGCCCTGGCACAAAGGCGCCACGGTGCTGCAAGCGCTTGACGAATTCAAAGTTCCTCCCCTTCCCACGCACTTATCCCTGCGCTTCCCCATCCAGGATGTCTACCGTTTTGACCACCGCCGCATCCTGGCGGGCCGCATCGAATCCGGTTCGCTCAAGGTGGGGGATCGTCTTTATTTCTGGCCAAGCGGCAAATCCAGCGTGGTGAACACGATCGAGCGCTGGAACGCGCCATCAAGTCTCGTGGCAGGCGCGGGCGAATCGATCGGTGTGACGCTTGCCGAACAAATCTTCGTCGAACGCGGCCAGGTGGCGTGTCTTGAATCGTCACCTCCTTGCATGACACGTGAGTTCAGTGCCAACGTGTTCTGGATGGGGCGAACTCCCTTGCAAATCGGAAAGAAATACAAGATCAAGCTCACCACGCAGGAAATTGAATGCGAAGTAAAGTCGATCGAAAAGGTGATCGATGCGTCCACGCTTTCTGAAACGAAGGAAAAACGTGAACATGTTGCGCGCAATGACGTCGCAGAGCTCACGCTCCGTGCCCGCCTTCCCCTGGCCCTCGACGATCACATGCGCATCGCCGAAACGGGCCGCTTCGTGATCGTAGACGATCGCGAAGTTTCAGGCGGCGGCATCACGACGCACATCCTCTACGAAACGCGTGTCGCGCAGCCTGTAAGTGAAAATATCACGTGGTTGCAGACCGAGGTGTCCGTAAGCGAGCGTGCCTCGCGCAACAGCCATTACGGCGCAGTCATCTGGCTCACCGGACTTTCAGGCTCGGGTAAATCGACGATCGCCACGTCATTGGAACGCGAACTCTTCAACCGCGGCATGCAAGCATATGTGCTCGACGGCGACAATTTACGCTACGGTCTCAATGCAAATCTAGGGTTCTCCCCCGAGGACCGTTCCGAAAATATTCGTCGCGCGGCGGAAGTCGCGAAGCTCTTTGCCGATGCGGGTTTCATTGTCATCACGTCGCTCATTTCGCCCTTCCGATCCGACCGCGCCCGCGCGCGGGAAATCATGACGGAGGGACAGGTTCGTTTTTACGAAATCCACATCGATTGCCCGCTCGAAACCTGCGAGAAGCGTGACCCAAAAAAATTGTATGCAAAAGCCCGCGCCGGCGAGATCAAGGGGTTCACCGGCATCTCCTCGCCATATGAGGTCCCGGAAAAACCGGATCTCGTCCTCCATACGGCGCAGGAAACCGCTTCGGAATCAGTCGCGGGAATCCTCGACTATCTGCTCCAGACCGCCCGGATCTCCGATACGGATTACGAAATCTGACCTCCGGGCGTTCTATTGCTGCATCACCGAGGTCTTGAACGTTCCAACGATCATCGTCGACACGAGTTCCTTATCTTTGCCAACCTGGATCTTGATCGAGCCTTCCCACGTGCTGTTCTGGATGCGATCGACATGCAGCGTCGCGGAAACGACCGGCAATACTTTGTCTCCTGGAAGAGACATCTCCATGCGCTCCATCTCGTCGATGCGGTGGGTGGGTAGCGAAATTGGCCAGTCCTGACCTATCACATCAGCGGTTTTCACACCGGTCATGGGAACCTGGAAGACGAGGCCATCAAGAGTCTTGAGCGTGAGCTGATATCCGCCTTGTGCCTGGCGCTTGAACGTCGCTCTTTCAATGGCGTGCCGAAGGTCGCCATTGGGAATGGGCAGTTCCAGGGTTCCGACATGGGTCCCCCACTGGGGATGATTGACAGCCTGAGCCAAAAGACCTGGAAGACGCACCTGGCCGCCTTTTTCAAGCAGTTCATCCCAACCGGCAGGTTTCCATATCGAAAGCGCAACACAGAGCGAAAAAGCCAAAGTCACGGAGCCTGTAAGCGCCGCAATCGTGCTGAGTCCGGCAACCACATAATCCCGGAGACCGATCCGGATCGTGAGGCAATAGAGGGCGCAATATCCGACAAAGAGGTATTCTGCATCCGGTATCGTTCTCCAAGATTCATCTCCCATGATCAAAGGCCAAAAGAGCATGAGCGGGGGCACAAGCAGGAGAAGAGACGCAAAACGGAAAATCCCGTCCAACACACGCAAACCAAGAAGCGAAAGAACGCCGCAGCCCCCCAGTCCAAGAGAAAGCCATACAAACCACGTCACATTCGGAAGACGATCTCGGAAAAAATAGGCGATCGCTCCCATGGCGACCATGAAGAGGGAGGTAAAAAACGTCACCGCCATCATCTTGCGAGAATCTTCCTCTCCAGAACTTTTCTTCTTTTTCTTTTTGGGCGTCGTTTTCGATTTCGACAATCGAGCTGCTGTCTTTGTGAATGCCATGCTCGGTTTACTGTCGGTTGTGAATGCTCCGGAAAAGGGCTTGGGCTCAATCCGGGGAACCTCGAAAAGCAGGCCTGGAATGCCACCCGCTGGTTTCCAACCTTCCATCCCCTCGCTCCAAACCAGCGTTTCCAGCAAGACCTGGCCTGACCGGTGGCTCTGCAGCAAGCTTTCTCTCGAAAGTGGGCCTACCGTTTCCTGCCCTCTAAGGAAATACCACGCCTCGCCGTCGACCATCCTGCAATCAAATCTCAACGGTGTTTAGAATTCAATCCCTTATTGAAACATTTCCACGAAACGAGAGATTTAAAGGAACCCTGTAAGAGGACTCGTCGCATCGGCCTCCCGCCTCTGCGGGGCGAGGCCGATTTCAAAGGCATCCCTTCCCGCCTTCACAGCAGCGCAAAAAGCTTGTGCCATGCGAACCGGATCCGCCGCAATGGCAATCGCCGTGTTGACAAGCACGGCGTCGGCTCCCATTTCCATTGCTTCGGCTGCCTGGGAGGGCGCTCCCAACCCTGCATCCACCACGACCGGAACGCGCGCTTGTTCCAAAATAATTTCGATCTGAGCGCGCGTCTCAATGCCCCGGTTGGAGCCAATGGGAGAACCAAGCGGCATAACGGTCGCGCAACCCACGTCCTGCAATCGCAAAGCCAGCACAGGATCTGCATTGATGTAAGGCAGGACAGTGAACCCCTCTTGAACGAGAACTTCCGCCGCTTTCAACGTCTCCACCGCATCGGGAAGCAGATAGCGCGGGTCAGGATGAATCTCGAGCTTCACCCATTTTGGAAGTCCTGTAGCTTCCGCCAGGCGCGCCAACCGGATGGCTTCCTCCGCATTCATCGCACCTGAGGTGTTCGGCAAGATCAGATATTTCTTGGAGTCGACGAAATCCAGAATATTGGCAAAGGGATCCTTTTTTCCTGAAAGATCCGCCCTCCTGAGCGCCACCGTCACGAGTTCCGCGCCCGAAGCCTCAAGGACAGCACGCATGGCTTCATGGGACGCAAATTTACCTGTCCCCAACAGGAGACGGGATCGAAATTCACGACCTGCAATTTTCAAGGGAGAACCCATACGAACAGCCCATCTTACATGCCCCCTGCAAGATTGGCTAGTAGGACTCTCTTGATTCGTCAACGCATTGTCACTTGATTCCTTGAACCATGCTGGAGCAAAATGGCAGCTTATCACTATATGCCCGTCGTTTTGAAACATCACAATTACCCTGGCAGGTTGATTGCCGTCGAGGGGCTTGATGGCTCTGGTAAATCAACCCAGATTTATCTCGCCAAGCGCTGGCTTGAACTTCAGCAGCTTAAAGTGTTTTTTTCCGAATGGAATTCCTCCAAATTGGTTCGAAGCGCCACCAAAAAGGGCAAAAAAAACAATCTGCTCACGCCAACAACCTTCAGCCTCATCCATTGCACCGATTTTATTGACCGTTGGGAGCGCCAGATCCATCCACTCCTTCGTGCCGGTTATATCGTGCTGTGTGACCGCTACATGTTCACTGCCTTCGCGCGCGACGCGGTGCGGGGGTGCCATTCGGAATGGCTGCGCAAGGTCTACAGCATCGCCAGTCTTCCAGACATGACCTTTTTCTTCAAACTTCCCCTCGAAGTGGCGCTCTCGCGCATCCTCGAAGGCAGGCCCGCGCTCAAATACCACGAGGCAGGCATGGACCTGAATCTGGCAACCGATCCCTACGAAAGCTTCCGGATCTTTCAAGGTCACATCAACGACCAATATTGTGCCATGGAGCAGGAATTCAAATTCGTGGTCATGGACGCCACCGAGCCTATTGAAAAGCAGCAGGAAAAAATGAGGAAGATCATTGCCTCCAAAATCGATCTTCCTCGCTTCGCCCTGCATTTCCCCCACCGATGAGCGAAAAACGTTTTTACGGATCCGGCCTTCCCGGCGTGAATCTTGAGCAATTGCTCGGCCGCCTCATCGTCATCGAGGGCGCGGACGGCTCCGGCCGCTCCACACAGATCGTCAAATTAACCGCGTGGCTCGAAAGCAAGGGCTTCGCGGTGGCCTCCATTGGCCTTAAACGCTCCACCCTTGTGAGCGAAGATCTCGATGCAGCCAAGCAGGGCAATATTCTCGGCAAGCGCACGATGAGTCTTTTCTATGCCACGGACTTCGCCGATCAACTCGAAAACAACGTCATTCCCGCGTTGCGTGCGGGCTTCATTGTTCTCGCTGACCGATATATTTACACACTCATGGCGCGCGACATGGCGCGCGGCGCGGAGTCGGAATGGGTTGCCTCCCTCTACAGCATGGCGCTTGTTCCTGACTCGGTTTTTTATCTCAAGGTTTCACCACGCCTGCTCGTGGAGCGCAATTTCCAAAAAGACATGGCCCTTGATTACTGGGAGAGCGGCATGGATGTCGGCCTCGGCGACAATCTCTTCGACAGTTTCTTAAGCTATCAGAAGTTAATCCAGACGCATTTCAAGGACATGCAGAAGCAATACGGATTTCAGGTCATCAATGGAAACCGCTCCATCGGCGCCATCCACAATGAGCTGCGCAAAAAAGTCGGTGATCTGCTGGGAGTGAAATAACCGTGACTGAGAAAAAGAAAGTGCAACCTCTTGAGAAGGAGCTCGCGATTGAGCTCGAACACCTGCGTCTCCTCTTCCGTGAAGTCCTTGCCGCTTACAGCAACCGTGTCGAAGGACGCATCGTCCACGTCATCGAAGCCCTGCAGGACGTTCCGGATTTGAAGTTAAAGCCCTCCAAAAGCAAAAGACCCACCGTCGATCCCATCATGCGCGACGTCCAGGCCATGCTTCACTCCCTCCACAGCCTGAAGGTCAAACCCGACAAGGGGCGGCGCAAAGATTTACGTCACATCGAGGAAGCTCTCTCCAGTTTTCTATCCCTCATCGAAAGCTGGTAGCGTGGGTGCGGGGTCAGGCCACATACCAGCCGATCAATCCCAACCCGAGAAGAAGGTTGAGTGCGTTCAACCGCACGGAAAGCTTGTGACTGCATTCCCATTTTCTCGTTGATTCGGGATCGCCCGCCGAGCGCCCCTCCCGCGTTGCCTCGATGATCGGCACGAGCACCTTCAGGCAATAAACTTCTGAGAGCAGAATCAAGGCCCAGGGAATCGTCCAACAAGCAATGCGATGAATCTCCGTCCTCTGCGCCAGAATGGGCGCGCAAATCAGTGCAATAATCGCACAGACAATTCCCAACTTGTAATATTTTGGAAAAAGAACGCGGAGCAATTTCACCGCCTGATTTTTTTCCAGCTCGCGATGTACTGTGGGGGCGATGAAGAAGGAAAAAAAAGAAATTTTGCCGACCATGAGCGCGAGCGCAACCACATAAGCAAACCAAAAAAATGCCGAGATTTTCGTCATGCTGCCAGCATCATCCAATCTGTCTCAGGAATCAACCCAGCGTTCCATCGGAGACCTCAAAGCGCTCTCAATGAGGGCCCGCGACCTGTTCCAGGTAAATTTCAACCACATCGAGTGCGACCTCCGCGGCAGAACGGTTGCTGGATTCCACCACATGCGGAAGAGCTTCATACAAGGGCCCCCGCTCCTCCAAAAGCTGTCCGATGCTCTCCAAAGGATTTTGGGTTTTCAAGAGCGGCCGGTGTCCGTGCGTTTTCGTTCGCGCGAAGGCAGTCGCACCATCCACTCGCAATCCGATGACAACAGCACTCCGGGAAAAACGCTCCACATTTTCCGGATTCAAAATCACACCACCACCGGTGGCGATCACTAATCCCTGCTGCTCGGAAAGCTCCCGCACGAGATGATGTTCGATCTCGCGAAAGCGCCGTTCACCGTCTTTCTGAAAAATATCCCCGACACTGCGGTGTTCCCGCTCCTCAATAAGCCGGTCCATGTCGACGAAACGAAGGTTGAGCTCTGCGGCAACCAAACGACCTACGGTGCTTTTGCCACTGCCCATAAATCCAAAGAGGACCAAGTTTTTCATGTTAGGGGCATTTTGGCCGAAAGGCCTCCTCCGAGGCCAGTCGCAACTTTGGGAACCATGGACTCACGCATTTATCATCTAATGTATCCGGTTACATGAGTCCGATGATTCCATTGACAAACATCGATCCCTATTCGATATTTTTGCATGGGCTACCTTGCTCCAGCCATTGCAGCGACTTATACCAATGGAATGATCATCAGCAGCGCCCTCGGGAACGTCGCCAACGTCGTGCCGAATGCAGTCATCCAAGGCTTCCCCACCACAGCCGCCGCCGGATCGGCCGCCGCCGGGTCCATCATAAGCTCCGTCGAATCCATCGACCCCAGTTCCGTGACGTCGGAGGCGAATCAGATCGTTTCCAGCTTGCTTCCAACCAGTTCAGGAGGCAGCTCGATCCTGAGCACGGCCCCGAACAGCCTCTCCACAGACCAACTTGTCGTAAGCAATGTCCTCGGTTCCGCCTCGTCTTCGACAAACGATCTTCTCGCCAACACTTACGGCAACTTCAACGAAGCCGCCCAAGTCGTCAGTACTCTGGCCTGAGATCCACGTCCAGCTTAGGCCCTCACAGATCGGAGAACAACGTGGCACTGGCCACGAAAGATCGCTCCCCCAATTCTCAGAATCGCTCCGTTGAGCTGATGCCACCAACCGTCGGCGTTTTCAAGGGGCACGCTGCTTTACCAAGAACAAAGTGCCATTGCCCTGCAAATGTTCTCTTGCTACGATGACCTAGAGTAGACCCCATAGCTCAAAAGGATAGAGCCGTCGTTTCCTAAACGACTGATCCAGGTTCAATTCCTGGTGGGGTCACCACTTAAAACGGAAAACCAGAAGTTCAAATCACAATGACCTGACCCATCTCCGTGGAACCGAGAATCGTAGGCTTCGCGGATACGGACAGATCTCCGGATATCGGAAACTCCTTCAGGCCTGCTCATTCACAAGCCCCCCTGGTCCTTGGGCGCTTGAGTTGTTATTATTCGTGCTATCTGAACTGACGTCCAACGTTGAGACACCATTCGTCGTCTGTGCATTATTGTTCAGAGCATCGTTCTGGGGATGATGGTGATGATGTCCCTTTCGGGTTTTAGCGAGGCTCTGAAGATCCTGTTGCAACGCCTGAAAGGCTTTTTGTGCGGCTGTGAGATCACCGGACTGCAGCGCGTTTGTCAGTGTTTGAAAATCCTGAGTGATCTGATTATTCGGATTGTTCTGGCCCGTTTGATTCTGACCCGGTGCAAGATTCTTGATGTCTTGCAAGTAGGTTGCGAAGACGCTCTGAGCCGCAGAAAGATCACCGGACTGAAGAGCCTGGGAAAGAGCCTGGAAATCCTG
>JABDCI010000016.1:0-27906 GCA_013288215.1 Verrucomicrobiota bacterium
GTTCGCAAGGTGCTCTGCTGCCTGGCTGCGCACATATTTATTGTCGGCGTTATCGTCAAAAACAAGGGTTACAACCGAAAGGCCAAACATTGAGATCGAACGGATTGAAGTCCGTTCTGGGATTCCATTCATCTCATTTTCAACAGGGATAGTTATCAGGCGCTCGACTTCCTCTGCGGCATGTCCTGGAAATAACGTAATGACTTGAAAAGAAACGTTTGTAACGTCGGGATATGCTTCGATGGGCAGGCGTTTAAACGCAAAAAAACCCGCGAATAGGAAAAACAATGTCAGTACTATGACGATGCCGCGGAAACGCACTGATTTCTCTGCAAGTGCGCCTATCATGACTTTTTAGCGTCCTCCAGCATCTTTTCCAGAGCCAATCCGCCTTCGGTTACGACTCGTTGCTGAAGCGTCAGCCCCTGTGAGACCACAACGCGACCAGCTCTTTCCTCTCCAGGAATGATTCCAATGCGTTCATATTGGCCCGGCGCTTTTTCAACAAAAACAAAACTGCTTCCATCTTTTAAGAAAGTGGCTTTGACAGGGATAGTGACACCGCCCGAAGGAACATCCAACAGCTCAACGGTTACATACATCTCAGCTCTGAGCAGTTTTTCATCATTGTCGACCACTGCCAATGCCTTAATCGTTCGGGTAGTCGGATCTAATTGAGGACTCAACACCTCCAGTTGCGCAAAGAAGATCTTATCAGGATATGCTTTTGAGTGTAGCTGCAGCTTCTGACCAACACGTAGTTTGATAACATCCATCTCAGTCACATCCAAATTGAGCCAAAGATGTTTAGGATCAGAAATCACGAAAAGAGGCAAAAACGCTTGAGGCACATTCCCGAGAATCGCATCAGACCTCACCTCTTGTCCTGCATTGATGTTTTTTTCAACCAATTCACCACCTATAGGAGATTGCAGTGAAAATCTTTGGTCGATAATCCCGCTTTCTCCACCATAAAGCTTCAGGCGATCCAAGGCTCGCTGCTGTTCTGCCTTTTTATTTTCTAAATCATCTTGAGCTGCCTCCACATCTTTCAAGGCAGCGCATCCGTTCTCATACAGATCCTTAATTCGATCTAGCATTCGTTGTGATAATTTTAAATCAGCTTCCGCCTTCATGACATCCGATTGTGCTTGTCCATAATCAGGAGAGAGCACTGTCGCCAGCACGTCGCCCTTATTAACTTGCTGGCCGACTTTAACTAAAATCTGATCAACCCGGCCTGCTACAGGAGTAAAAATCCGAACGGTTAAATCGTCGTTCCAGATTAACCGGCCGGTCATGGGTGTTACAGCTTGGTTGTTGGGCTGAGTAGCAGCCACTTCAATCGAGGAAAGTTCGGGAGAGTTGGGCAGCAATGTTATGGTATTTCCATCTATTCGAGGAGGTGACGCCTCTGTTGTTTCGTTGTTTTTTTTGCAGCTGACAAAAACGGAGATCAACATAAGACAGGCAATATATTGCCTCCAGAAGTGGGCCCGACGGGAAAAATCGCTGGTCATCTTTAAAGGTGTTGATGTTTAAGAGACGTAATATTCCCTCTCAGTGAGAGTCCCTATGCACAAAATCACGATCATCAAATGATTGAACCTTGGAATTAGGTGCTGTCATGCGCTTCTCAAGAGATTGAGGCATGATGGATTCAATGAGCTTCAGCAAATAGGCCGGCTCGAACGGTTTTTCCAAAACATGAAAGTCATTCCTTGCCACAATAGCATACTTGGGATTACTAAAAGCCGTCAAAGCAATCACAGGAAGCATTGGACGTTTAAAGTTTAATGCTTCAAGAATCCGCCATCCATCCTCATGCGGCATATCCAAATCAAGCAAAACAAGGTCCACTGCGATTTGATCAAGCTTGTAAATTGCTTCTTGACGTCCAAAAATTGGCATCGCCTCATGGCCTTTGACGTTCAAAAGCGACACAATGGCCTCCCGAATGCCGCGGTCATCCTCGACAACCAAAATCATGCCATCTAGCCAGCAAGTTGAATGCCATTTTTTTATATGCAAATATTTCCATTCCAACCGTTTAAGCATTAAAACTTCATGTCCAATGCGGTAAGTTTCTTGCCAGAAGTGACAAGTTTCTTACCACAGCAGGCCACGTGACCAATCTTACTTTCAATCTTGAAAAATCGGTCCTGATTGAACGAAACACCCGTCTCCGGTGGCTCATTCTTGAGCTGCGGTGATAAATTGCTTGTCAACGATTTCATGCACGCTTCCTTCAAGCTGCGATTGACCGCCTTAGTCATCATGATCCTCGTTCTGGGGACTCTGATTGCATGGGCAGCCAACACGACATGGCGCCTCGCCAGCAGCCTTCGAGAAAAGCTGACGTCCGTCCAAATCGAAAGTTTCCGGATCGCCGAAGAGTTTCAAGCGTCGCTCATGAGCATCAATAATGCCCTTCTCAGATTCGAAAGTGGAAGAGATCCAGCGGACCTTCAATCGTTCCGAAATGAAAGCCATAAACTTGATACATGGATCGACGATGAAATTCCACGCCTTACGACCAAGCACGAACAAGAGGTGCTTACACGCATCAATTCCGTCTTCGACTCCTATATCCAGGATGCCGCACCGCTTCTTGATCAAAAGCGCAACCCAGACGTTTTTTTGACTCAAGAGTGTCTCAGAAAAATTGAGATCGACTCCAAACTACTCCTGGCGCTCGGTTCCGAACTCGCTCACTCGCATCGCGAAGCGATGGATTCTTTTTTATCCACTTCGAACCATTCCATCGCGCTCCTCCAGAAAGTGACGTTTGGCTCCCTTTTGATCCTTTTGACCCTCGGCAGCTGGATCACCGTCATGGTTTATCGAGAGATGGTCGCTCCCTTGCGAGCAAAAATTATTGAGAATGAGTTTTTGATCGAACGCCAGGAAAAGCTTGCTTCGCTGGGTGTTCTTGCAGCGGGTGTGGCGCATGAAATTCGAAATCCACTCACCGCAATCAAAGCACGACTTTTCACTCTCGAGCAATCTCTCGGCCTCTCCTCGGTGGAACGGAATGAAGTCACTTTCATCAGCCAAGAGATCTCCCGTCTCGAACGCATCGTAAATGCCATTCTCCAATTTGCGAGTCCTGCAGATCCGAAACGCACCCCTCTTTCGCCTTCACAACTCCTCAAGGAAGTAAGCATCCTCCTCGCTCCTGAATTGGAGAAGCGATCCATTGCAATCAAACTCGATCTGCAAACCGATGTTTCAATCCAGGGCGACTTTGAACAACTCAAACAAGTCCTCATCAATCTCGTTAAAAATGCGTCGGAAAGCATCACTCAACGCGGCAGGATCACACTCCGGTCGCGCACCGGGGTAGCGAAGCTTCGCGGCACCGTCAAACAACTCGTCTTTTTGGAAGTAGAAGACACCGGGAAAGGGATTCCTCCAGCTGTCCAGAAAAGACTTTTTGATCCCTTTTTTACGACCAAAGAAAAGGGAACGGGCTTGGGTTTGTCTATTTCTGCGCGCATCGTCGAAAAACATGGAGGCGCGATGGAATATCAAACACATCTCGATCACGGAGCGATTTTTGGCATTATGCTCCCTGCAAATCCTTCACCATGAATCGCTCCACGCATATACTCCTCATTGAGGATGATGCCAGCATCGCGGGGTCGCTTGCCGACGTATTGCGTAACGACGGCTATGAGGTCACCATCCTGGATCGTGGCGACGAAGGTTTAAAGCGGGCTCAGCAAGACTCTTTCGACGTTGTGATTACAGATCTTCGCCTGCCTGGATTGAGCGGCTTGGATCTCGTGCGCGAACTTCACGCGGCTAAACCACGCATCCCCATCGTTCTGATCACGGCTCACGGAACCACAGAAACCGCGATTGGAGCCACGCGAGTAGGTGCTTACGAATATTTGCTCAAACCTTTCGAAATGCCGGAGCTTCTCGACATCGTGGACAAAGCTGTTTCCAGTAACCGGCTTATGTCCGACCCCGTCTCAATCGGGGTATTGCAGGCATCCGGGGAAGCCATCATCGGAAACAGTCGGGCCATGCAAGATGTGTACAAGGAAATCGGGCGTGTCGCCGACAAACCGGTCACCGTGCTGATTCGGGGAGAAACTGGAACCGGCAAAGAACTGGTGGCTCGCGCCATCTACCAACATAGCAATCGTGCCGACAGTCCCTTTGTCGCCATCAACTGCGCAGCCATTCCCGAAACCCTCCTGGAAAGCGATCTTTTCGGCCATGAAAGGGGTGCCTTCACCGGAGCAGAAACAAAGCGCATCGGACGGTTCGAACAGGCGCACGGGGGAACCATCTTTCTTGATGAGATCGGCGACATGAGTTTGAATACGCAAGCCAAACTGCTCCGAGTGCTTCAGGAGAAACAAATCGAGCGCCTCGGAGGAACGGAAACGATTCCGATCGACGTAAGACTCCTGGCCGCGACTCATCAAGATCTCGAAAAAGGGATTGAAGAAAAACGTTTTCGCGAAGATCTCTTTTATCGTTTGAGCGTTGTCGTCATTACCCTCCCTGCCCTCCGCGACCGCACCGAAGACATCCCCACTCTCATTAATTATTTTCTGAACAAATATGGCTCCGAACTGGGCGTGCAGGAGCCCTCTATCAGCGCGGAAGCGCTCGAATTTCTTCAAAGACAGAAATGGCCAGGGAATGTGCGAGAGCTCGAAAATACCGTCCGAAACGCCCTGCTTATCGCGCGCGGATACACCATCAGCGCCGATGATCTGCGAAAAGTCATCAAAACGAGCCAGCCTCCCAGCCGGGGTCGATCCCAATCAGTCTCGGATTATGTGGCTGAAATTCTCGAGGATGCTCGTCGCGGAAAAATCCAGAGAGCCTATGGAAACCTGATTCAAACCGTCGAACAGGAACTCTTCGCGCAAGCCATCCATCTCGCTCATGGCAATCAGGCCAAGGCGGCGCGCTGGCTCGGAGTCTCCCGTATCACCATGCGAGAGAAATTGACCCTTTACGGGCTGCATCCAAGTCAGGAAGGCACGGAAAATTAAGATCTGAGATTATTTTAAACGATTCTCGATGCGCTTTTTTTTATATATTCTCATTTCCGTTCTTCTAGCAGGGTGCACAACCGGCGCTGCCACGCGCGTCACTTCCATCAGTTACACCCCTACGGAGGCTTCCTCTCTTCAAGTTTTCTTTGAAAAACCTTCGCGTCCCTATACCGTCATCGGCTTCGTGAGTGCCCAGGGCGACGCCTATGTCAAAGAAGCAGCGGTTTTTAAAAAACTGAAAGAGGAAGCCGCCAAAATTGGGGCAGACGCTCTTTTGATGCGCCATGATGTGACAGAAGAACAGGATGCTTCAGGCTACCAAATGAAGCGTGGCACAGGATTGGCTCTCAAATGGGTTGATCCCCCTTCGAATCTCCAGAATCGTTAACTTGGCATTCCCCCTTAAGACTCACTTTTTTCAGAAAAAAATCGTTTAGCATTGAAGTAAATCACGAAGTATCAAAGCCAATTCTTCCGAAGTAGCCACGCTTTCGTCATCTGCGTGAGCGCCATGTATCCGCCGATTTCAACTATTGAATTCTGAGCAACTTTTTGAAAGATTGTGTGTTCACTCCTAAGAAGCTCACCTATTTACAGAAAAAAATATGAAACCTAATTGGATCAAAATTCTTGCAATGTCGGCAGCCCTGTCAACCCTCGGAATCAGTTTTAGCATGGCGCAGGGCACCACTCCTCCCAATGCGCCGGCGCCCGCGCACAAAAATGAGCGCCATCCGGAAATCCGCAAAGCCATTCATGCTCTGGAACGCGCCAAAGAAGATTTACAGCGAGCAAACCATGATTTTGGAGGGCATCGGGCGATGGCTCTTCAAAAATGCGATGAGGCCATTGAACAGCTCACCCTGGCATTGCAATACGACAAAGAATAAGTGGTCGCGCAGTGTCCATAAATCTGGAGTCGCCCAGCTTGTCTTTCAAGCTGGGCGATGTTTCAGTCCTTTGAATGAGGGATCCAGTCGCTCAAGGAGATATGTCGGGTGATTTGAAGAGTTCAAACTGTCCCAATTGCTTTCCTTTTGCGCTGCTGACATCTTCGAAATACCATATCAACCTTCCTTCGCTTCCGTCCTTCCGATCGATATCATGGAGACAGGGAGAAGCGCCAAAAACCAACCCCTCTGCGGGAGTCAGCCCAAGGAATTTCCAAGATTTCTCGGCTTCGACAAGATAGCCGTCGGCAGTGGGTTTGCAAACGGCCGCAACAGACTGATCCTTGCGGGGATCCTGTTTCTGAAACCAAGCCCATGTCCTGATTTCCTCTCCTGGCTTGCCTGGAGAAAATCCGATTTGAAAATCCTTTTGGTTTCCCCACATCAATCCGTCATCTTGAGAGTTGACATAAAATTCGATGCAGTCGTCCTTCCATATGAATTCCCCTGAGTGCATGGAAGCGACCTCATCATCCTTGACCATTGCCGCCATGTAGAAGTAGTTGTCGTCCCACATGAATTTGAACTGAGCAGACGCATCTTTGGCTCAGGCTCTTCAGCAACTACCTTTGAGGCCATGGAAGCCATGGCAAGAACGAAGAGGATTAGACGACGGAGGAGCATATAGAAGGAGAGTTGTTCCCCGACAACGTTGCGAGCATAAGACTTTTTTCGGTGACTTGTCCTGTCAAAACCGATGAAAGATCCTGACCAATCACTCTTGTTTAAAATTCATTCTGGAATTCCCAGTTGAGTAAGCACCGGTGAGGCTGCCGCTCGAAGCTTGGGCAGTTTGCGGTTAAATGTAACGGCTGCAAGGAGACACACCACCCCGCTCAATGCGGTAGCTGGCACCGCCCCCAGCCAGCCAGCCAGAGATCCCATCATGAGATTTCCGAGTGGCATCGTACCCGTAAAGGCCATCACGAAAATGCTCATCACGCGTCCGCGCTTCGCATCCTCGACTAAGGTTTGAAGGATCGTGTTGCTGGATGCCACAAGAAGAACACCTCCCAATCCAATCATCACCAGGCAGGCGAGTGAGAGATAAAGAAGCTTGGATATCGCGAACACGAGCAAACCCACTCCCATCAACCCTCCACCAAAAGCAATCACCTTCCCCAGCCCTCGCACTGATTTTCTAGAGGCCAGATAAATCGCTCCTCCAACGGCTCCTACGCCGGATGCAGACATCAGGAATCCCAGCATTCTAGCATCACCGCCAAAAATATCCCTCGCGAAGATCGGCATGAGCACGGTGTAGGAAAATCCGAGGAAACTCACAATCGCGACGAGAAGAATCAGTGCGCGAATCGGCGAAAACCCAAACGCATAGTGGAACCCTTCGAGCAGGTCATACCAAGGCTGCTGCCGGTTGGCAGCGTGATTCTTTTGTTCCACCCGCATGAAGAATATCGCTACGATCACTGCGAGATAGCTGACGCCATCGATCAAATAACAACCACCTGCTCCATAACGTGCGATGACGAATCCAGCAATAGCAGGGCCAATGAGCCTGGCCGCATTAAACATCGATGAATTGAGCGCGATCGCACCTCCGAGATGTTCCTTTTTTGTCACGAAATCAAGGACGAGGGCCTGCCTCACCGGCATGTCGACCGCATTAATGAGCCCCTGAATCACACTGAGGGCAATGATGTGACTCGCCGAAATGGTTTGCATGACGGCGAAATAAGCCAGAGCAAACGATTGGAACATGGAGCATATCTGCGTGAGCATGAAGAGGAACAATCGATTGGAACGGTCAATCCACACTCCCGCGAAGGCTGAGAGCATGAAACTGGGCATCTGACTGGCAAACCCAACGACACCCAGCAAAAAGGCCGAATCACTCAAATGATAAATCAACCAGAGTGAAGCCGTTTGAGTCATCCATGTGCCAACAAGTGAAACGATCTGACCGCCGAAATAGAGGCAGTAGTTACGGGAAGAAAAGGGTGCAACAATGCGAGAGAAGCCCATGGGGTCAGAGAATCTCATCCAGCATACCCCAGAGACGGCAGCGACACCAAAACAAACCCGCGTTCATGAATGCACATGAACGCGGTTCTTATTTTTAATACAAACAGATCTACTTCACTTCGACTTCCTCTTTTTCATTTTCATTTTCCGCTGCCTGCATGTTGATAGTCTCTTCTGCAATCTGAGTCAGTTTTTTGTCCGCATCGGCCTCTTCATCGAGCGTGCTTCGGAGCAACGTTGCAGCATCCTCAAATCCCAAAAGATGAGCGAAGGTTCGCACGCAACCATAACCAGCTATTTCGTAATGCTCCACGCGTTGGGCCGCCGCAGTCAGCGCCGCGTCGATGACATGCTTGTTGCCGCTTTTTATCTTCAGCACTTCCTGTCCTTCCTCGATCAAGCCTTTCATGGCTTTGCACGTTTTCCCTTTCGGATCCTCCTCAAGACCCTCAAAAATTTGTTCAAGGCGGTTCACATGCATTTGCGTTTCCTCAAAGTGGCTTTGAAATGCCTCCTTCAACTCTTCTGAAGAGCTTGCCTTGGCCATTTTCGGAAGGGCTTTGAGCAGCTGGTTTTCAGCATCATAGAGATCCCGGAGTTCTTCGATATACAGTTCCTTCAATGAATTCATTTTGCTCATGTTTTTTGATGGTTGAGGTTTTACATGGATGTCATCCCGATCCATGACAAGTTTGCTATTATCTACTTAATCTTGGAGCGAACTCTGGACAATCAGGCGATTACCGGTTTGTCGGAGAATGGAAATGCCCCATGCGCCATAGGGGGAAACCTGTTTGGCGATCGCAAAGCCACGCGATTGCCGGGCCAAGCAAAGCGCCCAGGAAAAGGCCAATGAAAGCCCCCAGGGCCACAAGGATGCGAGCTGAACCGAAATCGGCATCCTTCGCAACCTGCAGAATCGCGATTCCCGAAAAGCCGTTTATCCCGAGCAATCCTCCAATCAAACTTCCCACGGAAACACCAATGAAAAGTCCGATCAGGGCGGCTGCAAGCCCGTGGCAAGAATGGTTCGGCTCATGAAAGGTCACACCATTCCCTTACTTCACATGCAACGAAATGCAATCGTCTAAACCCCCGATTTCGGATGCCAGGAAAAACATGCCGAATGTTCAGTCAATTTCCTAGGAATGAGAAATTTCTCCCTTTTCATCTGAAGGAAACAGAGCTTCTGAAAACTAGAGACTATTCTCGTTTTTAACCCACTGAACCGCGTGTTGCACAAGTTCCGAGCCGCTACTCAAATGCATCTTGCGCTTGATATGTTCGCGGTAAGACTCGATCGTCTTGACGCTGAGATGAAGAGTTTCCGCAATCTGTCGAGTGCCCATGCCCTTGCCAATGAGTTGAAAAACCTCCAGTTCGCGATCACTCAACCGCTCGAGTGAAGAGCCGCTAGCATCCGGCCGACCATCCACGAATTGATGGAGCATTTTAACGCCCATTCGCTCGCTGACATAAATCTCTCCATTTAGCACCCGATGGATGGCTGCCACGAGTTTTTCGGGTGGTTCCTGCTTCATGATATACCCCTTGGCTCCTGCACGTAAGGCACGTTCCGCGAAAAGCGATTCGTCATGCATCGACAGAACCAGCACGGGCAATTTTGGATATTGAATCTTCAAATTTTTCAAAAGCTCGATCCCATTCATCGTTTTAAGAGAAATATCGATGACCGCGATATCCGGCTTCAACTGGCCGATCAATTCGAGGGCTGAGTGGGCGTTCTCCGCTTCACCACACGCCGTAAGCGCTCCTTCCTGATTGATAAGCTGTACAAGGCCTTGGCGAAGGATCGGATGATCATCCACAATTAAGACCTTTTTCTTTGAAGAAGAACCATTCGTATGCTCTTCAGAGAGAGCTCCATCGGTGACAGGTGTGTCGCCGATGAGAATCTGTTCCGATGCCAATGGCTTTGTCCTTGCCCCCGCAAGCCGATTGACAGGCTTTTTAACAGGGCGAGCGGCCTGAGCTGTGTTTTTGAGCCTCGGCCGAATGAGTGTTGTTTCGTTCGTCTTCGATGTTTTCTTGAGCATATTTTCTCCAATGATCTCTATTTTGAACATTTTGGAATATACAAGTCACCATGGTCCCACCCTGAGGATGTCGCTTTACATTCAAATTGCCGCCGATGATTCCAGCGCGATAGTTCATGACACGAAGGCCCATGCCCCTGTTCTGGAAAGCGTCTTTCATGATCCCGACACCGTCGTCGCGCAGCGTCAAAACGCTGTAATCCACTTCATGACGGAGACGGATCCAGATATTTTTCGCCTTGCCGTGACGAATTGCATTATTAATGGCTTCCTGTGAAATACGGTAGAGATGAATAGCAGCATTGGTGTCATGAATGGGTCCAACATCCTCTTCATACACCTTGCACGTGATTTGAAACATGGATTCGACACGCGAAGCCAGATCCACAAGTGCAGAGTGCAGATCGCTGGTTTCAAGTTCCACAGGACAAAGTCCTCGCGCGAGGTCGCGCGTGTGGGAGATCGATTGGTTTACAAGCTTTGCAATCTCCCCTGCTTCCTTCGCCTCAGGGACTTTGCGGTTGGAGAGTTTGGACTCGAGCACCTTGCTCATGTAGGCGATGCCAGCAAGCTGCTGGCAAAGTCCATCATGAAGATCTTGCCCGATTCTTCTCTGTTCCTTTTCGCTGATTTCCTGGATTTCCTTTTCCAGACGACGACGCTCCGTGGCGTCGCGCATGATGGTGAGGCGCAAATTCGAAGCAAACTCGCAACTACTAAACTCGACAATACAGCGTTCCCCATCAGGACGGTGGAAAGAAATTTCCTCGATGAGATCCTTGGTCTTCTCGTGCTCGCTTTCGCTTTGGGAACCATGCACCGAACGCTCGACGCCCATTAACCGCTGGGAATTCATTCCAAGGAGATCTTCTTCGGAATATCCCAGGAGTTCGCATGCGGCCTTGTTTACTTTCAAATAATTTCCGCGGTCATCCTCAATCAAAATCGCGTCCATACTACATTCGAAAAGCATCCGGAAGCGTTCATAGCTCTCCCAAAGAGCTTCCTCGGTTTTGCGACGTTTTGTGATGTCCCGCGTGACGACGAGCCGTCCGATCGCGCGATCGTTGGAATCCTTCGTAACGTTCATGGACGCTTCAACGAGAATTTCTTCGCCGTTGGATTTCCGATGGATCTTTTCACCACGCCACGACCCAACGGTGAGCAACGACTCGTGCATCACACGTTCATCCTCCGCCTTGATCCATCGATAATGCAAGACATCCTTCGACAACCTGCCCATCACACCCTCTCTTTTAAAGCCATAGAGCCGTTCTGCACCTGGATTCCAATAGGAAATCTTTTCATTCTGGTCGATTCCAATGACTGCATCATTCACCTGCGAAAGAATGTTGGCTTGGAAACGAAACCGTTCTTCACTTTCGCGAAGGGCACGCATCGTACGCGCATGCCGCACGGAATAACGGATGGAACGCTCTAAAATAGCGCTGTCGATCTCGGACTTAAAAAGATAATCGACAGCCCCCGCATTTCCAGCTTCGACGTCGACATGACGGTCTCCTGCACCCGTAAGCAAGATAATAGGAACCTGACATCCCCTGGAGATCGCTTCTTTTAAGAGATCCAGTCCGCTGTGCGTACCCAAACGGTAATCAATCAAACAGATATCGTGCTGATCCTGAATGAGCGTTTGCAACCCGGGCTCATAATCCTCGGCCCAATTGACATCAAAACGGCAACCTTCCGTCCGCGAAAGCATGTGACGAATGAGAACAAGATCGTCCTCATTGTCATCGATAATCAAGACCTTGATAACTTCGTTTTTCATAAGGGATATAAATCCCGGCAAAGCGATTCACTCTCCGCAAGTTGGATGAGTTTTAACTCGGAGAATCGTATAGCAGCAACAGAGTTACGTCAATGAACCGGGCAGGGAAAAAGCTTTAAAATTGAGTAGGGAAATCCCCTATCTTTCTGATAGATCGTGGCACCAACAAAGTGTCAGGCAGACCTCTTGTTGCAAATACTTCGACATGAACACATCTTACCGAGTGATCTTACCCCATCCCAACCAAGGAACGTCTCTTGTAACGACCGAAACGATGTGAAGCACGATGCAAAAGGCATGTTCCAAATCACGCCCATTGTGATACAAGCGAGGAAAAAAAAGAAGTGTCCGAAACAGGCTTCACCGAGGATGGGACATCGATTTTCTCCAGATCGTAGCGTTCCAACAGATGCTGCACACGTCCGTAATTTGACTTATTGACGCTGACGCGCATTTGGATTTCGAGAAAGGGGCAATTGCCGAGAGAACGCTTGGCCGTGCTTTCAGGGATTTCCATTTTAAGGATCCCCGTAATCCCACCCACCGCCGCTCCTGCCAGAGCTCCGCCCAAAGTTGCGAGAAGAGGGGCCGCTGTCAGTGAAAATCCCCAGCCAGGAATTACGAGGATCCCAGCTCCCACGAGCCAACCCAGCGCGCCGCCCAGCATTCCACCGGTACCGGCAGCTTTGGAAGAAGCAGGCGCCAAGCCACTATCGGCCATTTCTTTCTCTGATTTGGCGAACAAAATAGAAATATCCTCCTTTGCAACATCCGCCGATTTTAATTCGCGGACAAGCTGACACAATTCCTCCTCAGAATGCACAGAGCAATTTAAGTGGGGCACAGGCATGGTTAGAATCCTCCTTCAGGCCGCCCAATCAATGGCCGTAGATTGTTGAACTTGTGTTGTTCGATGTGGTCGTTTGCGATTGTTCAAACAACCGATTCGTCGAAAAAGTCGGGGGCTGGTTCCAGTTGTTCGTCATGTAGGTTCTGCTTTGATACAGACGATTGGTGGATGCCGAATTCGTGGTGAAAAGCAACGAACCGCCCGCGCTATTGGTGTTTACCACAGTGTGGGTGCTTGATGAACTTTCCGTCGTTTGAACGGTCGAATTGGCGAAACCAATCAGGAGGCACGTCATCGCTAAAACAAGAATCGTCTTCATAGTTCAACTCCTTGAATATGGTGGACCTGCAATCGGTAAAACTGCCGGACCTGTTGCCGTGCCTGTTCGAAAGAAACACCGTAAAGTTCCTGAAGTTTGTCCACGAGATCGCGTGGGGAGATCAAATCCAACTCGGACTCTGAAAAGCGTCTCCATTCTTCAAGCACACGGTGCTTCCAATTATAACGGCGTGATTTCATCTTCATATTCTTAGGGAATGCGCACGGTAAAAGTTTGATAAGGGCCAAGCAGTTGATGATTATTGTCCGCCAGCCATACAGTGATCTGATGGAAACCGGACGATAGTTCCTGGAAAGTGAGTTTTGTCGCTGTCGTGGCAATGACTGGACCTTCATCAATTTTATATCGGAGATGGCCCTGGCCGGGTACCGTCACTTCGCTTGCCAAGCTCGAATCGATGAGCCTGATCCCCATCACCTTTACCTCCACGGCGGCGCTTTTTAAATTCGCTTGATGGTCCTGATCGAGAAGCGTGACCGCAAGCATTCCCTTCCCAGTCGCCGCATTGTCGATAACGGTTTGCGTCACCGGAGCTGCCGCACCAGCACCTTGATCGTAAATTCCGGCAGCCATCGCGGCTACCACGAAGGTGCAAATTCCAAAAAAGGCTGTTCGCGCAATGATCATAGGTCGTGCCAAGAGGTGGATCAGAAGAATATGAATGAGAACGGTTGAGACGACAATCGGGCCCCCACCCGTTTTAAGGATCAGGAATCTCTGAAGCCGAAGTCAGGGCTTTCCCTGATTGCTTGAGAGCTAACAATTTCGTCGCTTTCTCCGAGCAAAACGAAAATGAAATTTCACGCAAAATGCGCCTCGCGGGGCATTTGGCGGAACATCACACTTTAACACACCAGGAGTTCGAAATTGACAATGATAGGTCTGAGATTTTCCGGCTGAACACGATCGAAAGCAAACGTCAGCAACGTTCCGGAGCTCTTTTTATGATCGGCAGACTACCAACGGATGCCGTGGTGGTAGAAGAAGCGGCTGCAGCTGATCTGGGGCAGCTCCGTAAGCCTGTCGCGACACCGGTATTCACGTTTTCAAGCAGCACTTCACGGAATAAAATTCCAGCGCGCAACTTTCTAAAACCTCCAAAAAAACCGGAGATTCCCGCCGCAATTAGCCAACTTATAATCGAAGGCGGCATTCACCGAATTGTCATAGACGGTCAACCCATAGGCCGTCACCTGCAGAAAAGAGAGCGGCTGCCACACGGTCTGCAACACCACGCTGCTGACCCATTCCTGCCGCCCATTCACAGGCGCCTCAGGCGGTCGAAAATCATAAAATTGCCAGTTCTGCCGCAATCCCAACTGGGTTGTCAGATTGGAAAGCCATGAATAGGAAACCCCCGTGAACACCGAATGTTCGATGCGATCATAACCGATGGGATGAGCCCATTTCTTATCGAACTGATATCCATAGTTCCAAGTAAGGCGGTCTTGTAAAAAATAGTGGGTCTGGGTCAGTGTCAAATAAGGATTGTTCTCGCGATAAACCTGGGCCTTCTGGTCCGGGGAATCCAGCCAGAGTCCATTGAGCCCCACAGACGCCTGAAAATCCCAAGGCAACTGATACGAGCTTGAAAAATTGGCGTTGTGAGAATCGACATCCAACAATGGATTCTCGGCATAACGAAAGAGCTGGTAGGAATATCCCGCCGAGATATTCCAATCCGAGGAGAAACGGTATCCTGCCAGAATTCCCTGCGTCTCCGTAAAGACCGAATCGCCTTTCTCCCCACTGTTGGCCAACAAAACATTGCTGGTCCAGTAGCCTTCCGCGGACGCATAGGGCATCAGAAACCAGTTCTTGGTTTTTTTGAGTTCCACGAGCGAGCCGAATTCATCCCCTTCCTCCTCCTTAGGCCACCCCATCGCATCTCGTGTGTCTTGTGAGGGACTTGTCACCTTTTGAAGCTCCTGGCTCTGAACCCGGGCGTCATTGGGAGTCTGTCCCCATCCTAAAACTGTCACTCCGACCCAAAGCCCAAAAAACAAGCTATAAAAGACATTATTTCTAATTCTCAAATCTTGCTCCCGGAAAGCCCTGCGTTCACAAGCCCCGTTCCTGGATAATTATGTACGACTGTCCCTGTGAAATTCGCCCCACCCAAATTCAACTTCCCGTTTACAGAAGTTCCAAAACTGGTCAACCCTTGAAAAATTCCAGTGGAGTTCATAGTCCCATGGAATGAAAACGACTGACCCGTGTTCAAAATAACGCCCGTTCCTGTAATGGTGTTATCACGATTTACGGTAAAAACCACAGGTCCATGATAGCCGTTGGCAAAACCATCGTTAAAAGCTCCTGAATATTGTCCGGAAAGGCTGCCCGTTGCCACGCTTTGCACCAGGATGTTCGCTATCACCATTACCATATTGAGATTACTGGGAGAGTTTCCATCCTGATTTAAGTTCAATACGGGTGCCCCTTGGAGAACTCCCAAACGGATATCCTTCCGTTGAATGTCCTCTGCATGCTGAATTTCCTTCTGTGCGCTCTTTGGCAGTTCGGAGGAAAATCCGGAATTCTTTTTCACAAACATGCTGGTCTTCAAGAAAATCTCCACATTCACCGAAGTCGGCACAGGCATGTGGAAATCGGCAGGATGAAGCGTCAGCATCTGTCCGGGCTCCAACTGGCAGGTCTCGCCCGTGCGATCAAAAGTTACGGAGATGGGACCCAACTTGTCCCGCGACAAAGCCAGAACTTGAGTGTCCCCCAGCTCATTCACACGCATGGCTACCACATCACCCAAAACCGCGGCCGTGGCAATCGGCGTGCGAATCTTAGCGCCCGACAAACCAGGTGGCACATGGAACAATGCTGACCCGCGTTTCAAATTCATTTCCCGCCCTGTCGAATCAAAACTGAAGGACGTGTTGGATCCCAGACGAGCAATGGATTTGTCCGCAAACTCCAATTCAGCCCGCGATTTCTTGCCAGTCTTGACCACGTCCTGCCCTTGAATCACATCCTGAAGAGCCGCCTGCTTTTCCTGAGAAGATTCCTTCAGCACAACCACTTCATTGTGGATTTCCGTAAGCACCGCACGCGTCAAAGGCTCCGCAGAATAAAGCGTCGCTCCGCCCCATGCCCAAAGGCCAAACCCCATGATCAAGATGCTGGTGATTTTCATTGGCAAATAAATGGTGAAGTACGCGCTCCAAACATCAAGCCTTGCTTGAAAAGCATTCCTTTTACCAGCCTAATTCTCCGTGCTTTTGCTGGGAACAGACAGAGTAACCATAACTAATTGATCATCAAAATCTTACATATTTTAAAAATAACAAAAGTGAAACAGAAACAATAAAAACTCCAACACTTCTTGCCACACACATCGGGATTCGGTACGAGAGTTCCGTGAAATATATTTTCGTCACGGGAGGTGTGATCTCCTCGTTAGGCAAAGGTTTGACCGCCGCCTCTCTCGGCACGCTGCTCGAAGCGCGGAAGCTTAAGGTCGCCATCCAAAAGTTCGATCCTTATCTCAATGTCGATCCGGGAACCATGAATCCTTATCAGCACGGCGAAGTCTACGTGCTGGACGACGGGGCCGAAACCGATCTCGACCTCGGACATTACGAACGGTTCACCCATTGCTGCCTTACCCGCAGAAATAATCTTACCTCCGGCCAGATTTATGAGACTATCATTATGAAAGAGCGCCGGGGCGACTACCTCGGCAAGACGGTCCAGGTAGTCCCTCACGTTACCGACGAAATCAAGAAACGCATCCGCCTCGTCGCGTCTGAAACGAAGGCCGACGTGTTGATCACAGAAATCGGCGGCACAACAGGCGACATCGAGGGATTGCCTTTCCTGGAAGCCATCCGACAATTCGCGCTGGAAGTCGGCATGGAAAATGTTTTCTTTATGCACGTCACGCTTGTCCCATACATCAGCGTCGCGGGCGAATTAAAGACGAAGCCTACACAGCAGAGTGTCGCCAAACTCCGCGAAATCGGAATTCAGCCGCACGCACTGATCTGCCGCACGGAACAGACCATTTCAAAAGACGTGCGCCAGAAAATCTCCACATTCTGCAATGTGCCCCAGGACGCGGTGATCGAAGAAATGGATGTTGCACATTCCATTTATGAAGTTCCTCTCATGCTGCAGAAGGAACGGCTTGACGAACTGATTTGCCGCCATTTTCGATTTCACCGGCGCCCCGCACGCATGAGTGCGTGGAAAAGTTTCGTGCGCTGCGTGGTGAATCCCAGGCACCGCGTCCGCATCGCGGTGGTAGGCAAATATATCGAGTTACGCGACGCCTATAAGAGCATTTACGAGTCGATGACGCATGCTGGAGCCGCCTATGACTGCGGCATCGATGTGATCAACGTCGACGCGGAAGACATCGAGAAACATGGAGCGATACGGCATCTCAAAAGTGTGGATGGCATTCTCGTTCCCGGAGGATTTGGAAACCGCGGGACGGAAGGAAAGATTGCGGCAGCAGGTTATGCGCGCCGCAGCAGGAAACCTTACCTCGGCCTTTGTCTTGGGTTGCAGATTGCGGTGATCGAATTTGCCCGTAACGTCGCCGGACTTAAGCGTGCCAACAGCACCGAATTCGATAAGAAAACTCCCCACCCCATCATTTCGTTGCTAGAGGAACAAAAACAAGTGGAGCACAAGGGCGCCTCGATGCGGCTCGGTGCTTGGCCATGCCGGCTTATCACAAGAACCAAAGCCGCGGGGCTTTATCGTCAAAAGCTTATCAGTGAACGCCACCGCCATCGCTACGAATTCAATAATAATTACCGCGACCAGCTTGAATCCCTAGGCCTCACGTTTTCGGGCGTTTCACCGAGGACGAATCTCGTCGAAATCGTGGAAATTCCAAGCCATCCATGGTTTCTGGGATGCCAGTTTCATCCAGAATTCCAATCGAAACCCAATCATCCTCATCCGCTTTTCAAGGGCTTCATCGGCGCAGCTTTAAAAGCCCGATCTCGTCAATCCCATCGGTAAAAACCGACTTCTTAGAAATCGTCCATAGGACGCTCGTCGATTGCTTCCACGGTTCCGAACGCGTCGCGTTCTCCGCTTAGCTCTCCCGCAGGCGCAAGCGCGCCCGATGGTTGCCTTCCGGGACGAGGCGTTTCTTCAGGGCGATGCTGGCCAAAGCCTTTTCCCCCTTTTTCAATCGCCTGGACGCAGGTGCATTCTGTTCCTTCCGCACAACCCTGACAGCAGAAGATTTGTCCCATTTCCGAATAACCTTCGCCTGGCCAATCGCTCTTGGGCATGCCGCACTCCGGACAGGCTGGAACGATTGGGGTCATAAAGTATGCTGGTATGGATTGGTAGGCTTGTATCATGCAGCAGTTTAAGCCTCCGTAGTTCCGCTGTCATCAGGCCTCCACCCCCGGTCTTTTGTAGAGTGATTTGCCGATGAAACCTTCAGGCGTACTTTTCCTGGATCGTGTGACGGGAGGGACGACGCAGCCCCACGAATAGAGCAATGCTTACCAATCCGACAATGCCTACCACTCCAAAAAACTCCCATGGCGATATTTCCTGTTCGGTCGTCTCTATGGAAACAACCTCCGTTTGTGAATCGGCAGGCTCAACCGACTGCGCTCTTAAATTGCCGACAGTGAGCATCGCAAGGGCGAAAAAAAGAAGAAGAATTTGGCGCATGAGAGCAACATACCCCCGATCTTGTCCGCTGAACATCAGCTGAGTTGTGGTAAAAACTGTCGGGGGTTTTCCTATATGCCGGAGGTCAATGCCTCCTTCTCCTCCCCATTTCCCTGTTATTTTTCAGGAATGGCTAGGCAAATGCCACCTCGATCTTTTTTGGCTTGGCTTCCTCTGCCTTGGCAATCCTGAGCGTCAAGACTCCATTATCGAAGGACGCATGAATTGAAGAACGGTTCACATGGTCGCCAAGAGCAAAAACTCGGCGGAAATCATAGTGCGGAATTTCCTGCCAGACTGGATCTCCCATGCTCGGCTCTTCTTTTGCCCGTCGACCCAGGATGAAAAGGTCTTTTTCCTTGAGCATGATTTCCAAGCGGTTTTTGTCGATACCCGGCATTTCTGCTTCCACAATAATTTGATCGGCTGTCTCACGAACATTGACGGGGGGGACAATAAAACGCTCGCCCGAGTCCATCTCCATACGAGGTGCCTGTTTTTGATTTTGATTAAGTATATTCATAAATTTCTTTCTCGCTTCCTTGCGCCGGACGCTAGGTCCGGCGCACGGAAGGAAGATCTGATTATTCGCTTTGTATAGTGACAGGGATTTGTTTGGGTTTAGTTTCCTCTTTCTTGGGCAGAATCACTTCGAGAACGCCATCTTTGTAGGACGCTTTAACCTTCGAAGCATCCACCGGCGTTGGAAGCGTCACAGCGCGATGGAATTGTCCATAGATCCGTTCCACGCGATAAAAGTTCTCTTTCTTCTGCTCGGATTCGCTCTTGCGTTCTCCCTGGATGACCAATGTATCACCGTGAACGGTGGCCTCGAACTCATCCTTCTTGAGACCCGGTAACTCCACAACCACTCTGAGCGAGTCCTTATCTTCGTACAGATCAAGTGCCGGCGACCAAGCGCCCTCCAGCAATCCAAACGTCCGAAACGGAGTAGGATACGCCGAGGTTGTCCAATCAAAGAAGTCGCTCAGTTCCCGTTGCAATCTTTCCAAACCGCCCAAATCCGGCGTTGTATTTCTATTTCTTCGTATCAGTTGCATATTCAAACCTCCTGTTTTAGTTCAGAGGGCTAAAGAGCATCAGTCGTGCCACGAAATAAGATTGGTTTTTCCAGTGTGGAAATGAGCGAACGGACGATTTTCCATGTGAAAGAGTGACACACCTTGTTACGTTTTGACGCGCAACTCTTCGGTGCGTGGCTCGCTCGTGGGGCACCACTCGCGCTTGAACAAATGGATCCAAATGATCCAAGAAAGACAGTGTTCAGCATTGATAATGATCGTTCATGATGTAAGAATGCGTCCCGTGGAATAAAGCATTTTTAGAGGTAAAAACGCCTGTTCGACAGTTTCACAACGACTTTTGCCGAAGTAGCTCAGCGGTAGAGCAACGGTTTCGTAAACCGTGGGTCGCGGGTTCAATCCCCGCCTTCGGCTCCATTCTTAAATCGCGCGTTGGTTCTGTCTAACCTGCGCTGCTTGCCCTTCTGGGTGGGACGGTTATAGTAACTCCTTCTGAAAAAGATTTTTTCCAACTCGCTGATTGCCCTGATTTTGGTCTTGGTGATTGGGCTTTTCTCCCGAAACGTGATTGGAGTATGGCTGACCGTTCGCACCTTGGAGAAACTGACGGGACTTTCAGTTAAGATTAAGGCACTGGATATCAAATGGACCTTTACGCGTGTCATTGCACAGCAAGTCACGATCCTTAATCCCCAAGGGGAATATCGCGAACGGAGAGCCGTCGAGATTCGCTTGTTAGATGCTGAATTTGAGCCTCTTTCGTTGTTGCGGCAGGAACCTCACTTCAAAAAGATCATCATTGACATCCCGACAGTGGTGGCGGTTCGAAGCCCGGGTGGTGAAATCAATCTCAAGCGTCTTCAATCCGATGAAAGGGAGAAAAAACCAACTGCTTCAACGAAATTTAAGATCGACGAGTTTGTCATCTCGCTGGGAAAGGTACTCTATTTCAATGAAAAAGAGAATCCGGCGAAGCCAGTGGTTTTCCAGGTGGATGCTCAGAACCAAACCTATCGAAATATTACCGATCCTGAGGATGTCAAAAAATTAGTGATGAATATGATCATCAAATCGCTTCCCGGTAACCTCTTGGGATTGAGCCTTCAAGCGGTCGACAAAAGTGTCCAAAGTGCTTCCGATTTCTTGAAGCAGGGAGGCAAAGACTCTCTCGATAATCTCGAGAAAGGAGCGAAACGTGTCTTTAAGCTCTTCGGTGGAGAAAAAGAGCCTGCCCCTTCCCCATAAAGTCGTTGAGGTTCGCGTAAGGCAGAAATGTTCACTTGCTGTTATTTTATGATTGCGCATTTTTTGTTCATTCATTCTCTTGATGTTGCATTGTTCGTTTCGTGAAGTAGCATAAATGGTTATGAAAACCTCGGATCGATACCTTCAGGAAAAGTTGCGTGAAACTTTTGGGGTTCCCACGCCACCTTTAGATGAAATTCTCCGCCATAAATGGTTGGAGAGTGAAAGGGCTGGCCGAGACATAGGTCTGCTTCATTCCATCCAGGATTGGAAGGCCAGGCATTATGAAGCCTGGAGAGTGGCTGTCATGCAGTCACCGGGATCACCGAGAAGCCCGCGAACGACTAAAAAACTCGATCCCAGGCAGACAAGAAGTTTTAAAATTTCTTTACAGGAGAATCAAACGAACTTGCCGCCGAATAATACGGGCTTGTTCATCCGGGTGTGGTCGCAGGCTGCTTTACGACATCAAATGGGAAGATCAATTTGATATTGCTAGGGAAGCTTGGAATGACTTCCGTCGCAGAAGGGAGCGGTTGCGGTGTGCTTGCAGTTGCAAAGAGCCACTTTCTTTGAAACTTCGATCACGACTTGTTTGGGGCTAAAACCGGTTCCCTTGTGAGAACTATCACAATAGGGCTGATTTTTGGAGAGGCCGCAGGCACACCACCAATACGTTCCCGGTTCCAATTGAAGAACGGCAGGTTTCTTGTCGGCAATGAAAGGTTTGTTCATGAAACTGGTCTAGCATCCCAGAAAAGACTGTCAAGTGTTGGCACACATTGTCTTCGGACAGAAAGATCCATCATTTGAAATATCTAATAAACCATCTGCCGCTTCAGCATCGGTTTAAGCTCAAGCAGGCGGTGCAGGATGACATCGGTTGCCTCAGCGCGGTTCCTTGTTTCGAGTCGGAAGACAGGCCCTATAACCACCTCGAGCGTTTGACCGCGAAAGAGCCAGTTTCGCCCCTTGTACGCTTGGATCGTCCCATTGAGCAAAACCGGTAAAATGGGAGCGCCGGAAAGGATCGCCATCGCTGCGGCACCTTCTTTTAATTGAGGTGTCTTTCCGAGAAGCGACGTTTCGTCCGTGCGAACGCCACCCTCAGCAAAAATCACGACGGGTCGCTTTCCTTTGAGAAGTTTTACCGTCTGTTTCACCGTTGAAGGATCGGCTTTTTCCCGATCGACGGGAATGCAATGCAACAGACGGAAAAAGCCCTGCATCCGGCCACCCCAAAGTTGAAACAACTCCGTTTTAGCCATCCAGTTCACTTGCCAGGGCAAGCTGCTCCCAAAAAAAGGCGGATCCCACTCACTGATATGGTTACATACCACCAAAAGAGGACCGGTTTTCGGACAATGTTCCAGCCCGGAAACACGAACACGGAAGCAAAGACGGAACGACCAGCGCAGCACTGTTTTGCAGAACTGATAAAACAAATCAGATAGGCATTGACGAAATTTTGGCATGAAACGAGTGTTTAGGAGGTTGCTGATGATTTTCCCCATCAGCAAGACGCTTTTCGCGTGACCATTTCATTTTTTTCAGCAACCTGTTAGAGGCGCTGGCTAATCCTCACTTCGGAGTTTTCGAATGTCCCAATCTGACATCACATCGGTCCTCAATGAACGCAGGCTTTTTAGGCCTAGCACTGAATTTTCGAAACAAGCGCATATTTCGAGCATGGCTCAATATAAGAAACTATATACAGAGTCGATCCGGAAACCGGATCTTTTTTGGGGAAGAGTGGCGAAGGAATTGTTTTGGTTCAAGACCTGGAAAAAAGTATCGGAATGGAAGGAACCATTCGCGAAATGGTTCTTAGGAGGAAAAACAAACCTCAGCTACAATTGCATCGACCGGCACGTCCACACATGGCGCAAGAACAAGGTCGCTTTGATCTGGGAAGGCGAGCCCGGCGATTCCTCCCACGTCGAACGAGCACGCAACATTTCCTACGCAAGCCTTTTGCGCCAAACCTGCCAGTTTTCCAATGTCCTAAAATCCCTCGGTGTCAAAAAGGGCGATCGCGTCATCATCTATATGCCGCTGATTCCAGAAGCTGTTTTTGCCATGCTCGCCTGCACGCGGATCGGAGCCGTGCACAGTGTGGTTTTCGGCGGATTCAGCGCAGAAGCAGTGAAAGACCGCATTCAGGACTGTCAGGCGTCCGTCGTCATCACGGCGGACGGAGGCTGGCGGCGCGGATCGATCATTGAATTGAAGAAAAACGTCGATATCGCAGTCGCGCAATGCCCCACCATTCAGCACGTGATTGTGTGCAAGCGCACGGAGCAGCAGATACCCATGGAACCTGGACGAGACCATTGGTGGCACGAATTGCAACAGAATGCCTCTTACGAATGCGATCCTGTCCACCTCGACAGCGAGGATCCCCTTTTCATTCTCTACACCAGCGGTTCCACGGGCAAACCCAAGGGCATTCTCCATACTCTTGGCGGCTACATGGTAGGCACTTACCTCACCACAAAGTATGTTTTTGACCTTAAAGATGACGACGTCTATTGGTGCACGGCGGACATCGGCTGGGTTACCGGGCACACCTACAGTGTTTACGGCGCGCTTCTCAATGGCGCCACCACTGTGCTCTACGAAGGCGCTCCGAACTTTCCCCAGGCTAATCGATTTTGGGAAATCATCGACAAATTCGGCGTCACCATTTTTTACACGGCCCCCACTGCCATCCGCGCTTTCATCAAATGGGGCGAGCAGCACGTCGTCAAACATTCGCTCAAATCGCTTCGCCTTCTCGGCTCCGTTGGCGAACCGATCAATCCCGAAGCGTGGATGTGGTATCACACCGTTATCGGCAAAAAACGCTGCCCTATCGTCGACACTTGGTGGCAGACGGAAACGGGCGCCATCATGATCACGCCTCTGCCAGGCGCAACTCCCACCAAACCAGGAACGGCCACTCTCCCCTTCTTCGGGGTGGATGCTGCTGTCGTGAACAAGGAGGGCAAGGAAGTAGCCCCGAATGTCGGAGGCCTTCTCGTCGTGCGCAAGCCATGGCCCTCGATGCTGCGCGGCATCTACGGCGATCCGGAACGATTCAAAAAAACAATATTGGTCCGAAATCAAAGGCTATTACTTCTCGGGAGACGGAGCTCGTCGCGACAAGGATGGTTATTTCTGGCTCATGGGACGTATTGACGATGTGGTAAACGTAGCAGGACACCGCCTCGGCACCATGGAAGTCGAGAGCGCGCTCGTGGGGCATCGAAAAGTCGCGGAAGCAGCGGTTGTCGCGCGACCCGATTCACTCAAAGGCCAGGCACTCGTGGCCTTTGTGACACTCAAAGGCGGAGAAAAACCCTCCCAGGAATTAAAGGAAGAATTACGAGCCCATGTTGGTCACGAAATTGGATCCCTCGCAAAACCCGACGACATTCGCTTCAGCGATATACTTCCGAAAACACGCAGCGGCAAGATCATGCGCCGGTTGCTCCGCGAAGTTGCCTCCGGCAGCGAGATCAAGGGAGATACCACCACGCTTGAAGATTTCTCCGTTCTTGCGAAATTGCGCGCAGACGAAGAATAAATTTGAAGCTCACATCCCTGCAAAGCGCTTGAGATATTTAATCGAGACTTCGAAAGATTTGGGCATCGGTGAACAAATGGTGACGGTCTCCCCCGTGACTGGATGCACAAATGTGATGCTTTCGGCATGAAGCGCGAGCCGACCGATCAGGGGCCGCTCTTCTTCGTCCTTTTTCTTTTTGTAACCGTGCTTGATGTCGGAAAGCATCAGGGGTTTGCCATCTCCGTAAAGTGGGTCCGCAAGGACCGGACATCGAATGGATGTAAGGTGGACCCGGATTTGATGCGTGCGTCCGGTCTTCGGAAAAACCTCAAGGAGCGCATAACCACGCCATTGCGTCAAAAGGCACAGAAGCGTTTCAGCGGGCTTGCCCGTGTTCCGGCTGCACCGCATGCGACCGGGATACCGGTCGTCTTCCATCATGGGACGCTTGATCGTCATGACACGTTCCGGAGGGACACCGCGTGTCAGGGCGAGATAACGCTTCTCCACCTTCCGATCCTGAAACTGGCCGCTGAGCGAATCGTGTGCCTTCCTATTTTTTGAGCAAAGAAGGACTCCGCTAGTTTCCATATCGAGCCGATGCACATTGAAAACATCCGGCGAAAAGTCGCGGTGAACCACATCCATCATGTTTTCTCGCTCCTTGTCCCAGCGATCCGGCGCGACAAGCATTCCACTTGGTTTATCGAATGCCACAATTGAGTCGTCTTCAAATAAGATGGGAGGCAATTGGGCCATGGTCTCAGAATGGAGCAGAAAAGGTCGGGAGACAAGGCAGCGATCTGGTTTTTGTGCTTTCGGTTTCGTTTCCGGAAGCCTATTTTGAAAGCATGATTTCACGTTACTCGCGCTCGGAAATGTCCGGCATTTGGACGGAACAAAACAAGCTTACGATCTGGTTGCAGATCGAAGTGCTCGCTTGTGAAGGGCGTCATAAGATTCTCGGAGAGATTCCTGCCAAGGATCTTGCGATCATCAAGAAACGGGCGAAATTCAACCTGGAACGATGTCGCGAAATCGAGAAGCGCACCAACCACGACGTCATCGCCTTCCTGGAAAACGTTGCTGAATATGTCGGAAAACAGCCTGCCCGCCACATTCACCAGGGCCTTACCTCCAGCGATTTACTCGATACGACGCTTGCCGTGCAAATGCGCCAGAGCGCTGAAATTCTTCTGCTCGAAGTCGAAAAACTGCGGGTCGAAATCGCCAAACGAGCGCGAGAGCACCAATTTACTCCGATGATGGGACGGACTCATGGCGTGCATGCGGAGCCCATTACATTCGGCCTCAAGATGGCGCTTATGTACGACGAATTCGGACGTGCTTTCCGTCGTCTCGCACTGGCGAAGGAAATCGTTTCCGTTGGCAAGCTCTCAGGCGCCGTCGGAACCCGCGCCCATTTCCATCCCAAGGTGGAAGAATATGTCTGCCGTAAACTCGAACTTTACCCTGCGGTCCTTGCCACGCAGGTGGTTCAACGAGACATTCACGCCGATTTCATGTCCGCGATCGCCCTTACCGCCGCATCGATCGAACGCTGGTGCACCGAGTTTCGGCATCTGCAGCGCACCGAAGTTCTGGAGGTCGAGGAATATTTTTCAGAGGGACAAAAGGGTTCAAGCGCGATGCCGCACAAACGAAACCCCATCACCGCCGAGCGCCTCTGCGGTCTCGCGCGCGTAATCCGCGGCAATATGGTGGCTTCCCTCGAAAATATTTCGCTTTGGCATGAAAGAGACATCTCTCACTCCAGCGTCGAACGCATCATTCTCCCCGACTCCTGCATCCTGCTGGATTACATGCTTCACGAGCTGGCACATCTCGTCACGAAACTCAAAGCTTATCCTGAAAACATGCGTCGCAATATGACGCGCTCAAAAGGGCTCCACAATTCCCAACGCGTGCTCCTCGCATTGACGGACAAAGGGCTTCCGCGCAAAGAGGCGTACGAACTCGTCCAAGAATGCGCGATGAGCGCATGGCGTGACCCGTCTGGTGCGAACTTCGAGGATCATCTCAACCGAAATGTAAAGATGCGCAAATTCTTCGGTTCCGAGGAAATTAAGCACCTATTCGACGACTCCGCGCACTTCTGTCACATTCGACAGACATTCAAACGGCTCGGTTTGTAAATAGTTTGGAGATAAGGACGACTTTTTCGCCATCACGGCGCATCCGCAAGACGCTTGAGAACACGATCCTTGCCCAGAATTTCCAGCATGTGATAGAGACTCGGACCCACCGCACGGCCGCTGCAGGCGACTCGGCATGGATGAATGAACTCGCCTGTTTTCAATCCCTTTTCCGACGCCAAAGCCTTGAGATCGCCCTCAAGTTGCGCCGCACTCCAGGGTGCGGTTTTCTCATATTTCGTTCGGATCTCCGCAAGCCGCTCTCTTGCGCCCGCCTTTTTTAACGTTTTTTCGACAGCTTCTTGATCGAACGCGATGGAATCGCTGAAAAAATAGGATGTCCAAAGCGGCAAGTCAGCGAGCATTTTAATTTTCTCTTTGACGACTTCGAGCACCTGACGGACCATGTTCACGTCCGTAGATTCAGTAATCACGTTCTTTTCGAGAAGAACGGGACGGGACAGTTCAACAAACCGATCCAGAGGCATTTGGGTGATATATTGTCCATTCATCCAGTGCAATTTATCCATGTCGAACCGGGCGTTGTGCCGATTCACCTGAGGAAGGTCAAAAAGTCGGATCGTCTCAGCGATCTCAAGGATTTCGCGATTATCCTTCGGCGACCACCCGAGCAGTGAGAGATAGTTGCGCACGGCTTCAGGAACAAATCCCTTGACGGCATAGTCGCCCACAGCAGCGCCTTCATCACGCTTGCTCATTTTGCTTCCGTCTCGATTCAGAATAAGCGGAATGTGCGCATACGCTGGAGGCTTCCCGCCGAAGGCTTCAAAAAGCGCAAGATGCTTGGGTGTATTGGAAAGATGATCTTCGCCGCGAATCACATGAGTAATCTTCATTTCCAAATCATCCACGACGTTCACCAGATGGAAAATGAATGAGCCATCAGGACGGACGATGGTCATGTCTGGCTCCGGTGTAAGATCAAAATCAATCGTTCCACAAATCAGATCGGGAACCTGAATGATCTTTTTTGGCAGCTTGAAGCGAATTGCTCCTTTGTCGTCGTAGGCTAGTTTTGCGTCGAGGAGTTTTTGTACGTAACTTTGGTAGATCGCCTTCCGCTGGCTCTGAAAATAAGGTCCATGGTCGCCACCTTTCTGAGGACCTTCGTCCCAATTTAAGCCAAGCCATTTCAGCCCGGAAAAGATCACCTCGACTGCTTCCTGAGTATTTCGCGCTTCATCGGTGTCTTCAACGCGAAGAACAAAGGTCCCTCCCGTGTGGCGGGCATAAAGCC
>JABDCI010000016.1:27916-30086 GCA_013288215.1 Verrucomicrobiota bacterium
TAAAGCCAGTTAAAGAGCGCGGTGCGTGCGCCCCCCACATGCAGGAGACCGGTGGGACTGGGAGCGAAACGAACGCGTGTGGTACTCATGGTTTTAATGAAACATTCTAGGAGAATGCACGAATCTCCATGAGGCAAGTAAAAAGAACTCCACAACGACGGCCTCGCCATGTAGAATGGACATGCACCTTCGATTTATGAATCTCGATTCGCCAACCAAAGAAGGGCTATTTGCACGGATGATGCGCGTCATTCAGCGAGATCCCACTCTCCCCGCTTTTTCGTCAACCTCCGAGGAACTGATGCAGCTATGCAAAAAGGAGGACGTTTCCATGGAGGAGATCTCCAAAATCGTGGAACTTGATCCTGGCTTGACCGCAAAATATCTTCGACTTGCCAATTCGCCGGCATTTTTGACGGCAGAAAAAATCAGCAGCGTCGAAGACGCGTTGGTGAGGATCGGCATGAATGAAGTCCGAAAATTGGCTTCGCTCATTGCAGTCGTGGACGTTTGCCATCATTTCCGTGTTAATGTCTTAGTTGCTCATATCGATTGGCGCGCATTCTGGCTGCACAATCTGATGACGGCACGCCTGACCCATCAGGTGACTGAATTGTATCGACCTCCCTCAGGGAAGGAGTATCTGGCTGGATTGATGCATGATGTCGGAAAACTTTTCTGGGAACACTATTTTCCAAAGGAATTTCAGCAGGTGCTGAACTATTCTGCAGAAAAATCATGCACCATGTACGAAACCGAGTGCCTCCTCTACGATACGAATCATGCGGACATTGGCTGGGCCCTTTGCGAACGGTGGTCCCTCGATCCTGAAATATGCAGGGCAGTCCGTTTTTATCACGATCCCGCGTCTGCTTATAACAAACAAGATGACAAGGATCTGGATCCTAAGCTTCTGCCCGCATGTCTTTGTGTCGCCAACGAACTTGCCAAGGGCGCACTTTTGCCGAACTTCGACGTAGAAAAGGTGGATGAATGGTCCCATTTGGAAGGTTATCAGCGCCTGCAACCACTCTCTATCAATCTGACCGAACAACGCGAATTTGCCCAGCACACGATCGAATCATTGCTCGGAATGCACCCTTGAAAAAGCTTGCCCCACCCTCCATCTTTCGCTGTATATTGATCGTCTTGCTTTTGAGCGAGCGTAGCTCAGCCCGGTAGAGCTCCACCTTGCCAAGGTGGCCGTCGTGGGTTCAAATCCCATCGCTCGCTCCATTTTCAGGCTCTTCATCATAAACAGGAGCAAAACCGTTTTCAGTCAGATGAGGAACCTTCCGCAAAGGCCATCATCAAAAAGAAGAGCACACTCATTTCATGATGGAGCGTCGTGTTGCTCAAGCCCGCCATCACCAGAACAAACCACACTCCTCCCGAAGCTAAAAAAGCAAAGTCTTTGAAGCCGCGCTTTTTGCCTAAATGCCAGATGGTCGCGCCCATCGTCGAAATCATCAATAGCAGTGCCGCAATCCCCGGCAATCCCATCTGAGCCAGCGTATTGAAATAAAGATTATGCGCGTGATCCACGGTACCATGATCGGAGAGACTTTCCGTATGAAGCTGGATGTTCCGGAAGTTGTTCAGCCCTACTCCTGTCCAAGGCCGATGTTGAAAAGCATCCCGCGCGCTTACCCAGAACGTCACCCGGTTATGAAACGATCCCTGAAAAAAAAGTCGGCCCCTCAGGCTCGAGCTTCCGAGCACCGCAGCCAAAGCCAAGACGGCGGCAATGCCGAAAAAACACACCAACCAACGTGGCGGCCTTCGGCAAAGAAACACAAGCCCGGTTGCGGTCGCAGCGCTCAATAAGGCAAATCGCGCCGTGGTGCCTAAAAGCGCGAGACCGATAAGCACCGTGGCCATCCGCCCGAGCCATGAATGATAAAACACACGTGTTTCCAGCGACGCTGCAAGTGCTATCAACCACGCCATTGCGAGGTAAATTCCGCTCTGATTAAAATGTCCCACCGAACGCAGTTCCACTCGAACTTGCCCGGCTGGCTTGAGAAGCGCATGCAGCGCGTGAATCCTCCAAGCGTCGTCCCACCATGCCAGCAGCGATGCCAAACCGGTTGCAATCACCAGATGCCAAAGAAAATCAGTTCGGAATTTTTCGTTGTGAAAATGATCTGCCGCGATCCAGAACAACAAC
>JABDCI010000017.1 GCA_013288215.1 Verrucomicrobiota bacterium
CTTAATCATCCCGTTCTCGAGCTGCGTGGAAAATCGCTTGGACTCGTTGGAACAGGACGGATTGGAAGCGAGGTGGGGAGGCTCGCTGAGGCATTTGGGATGATCGTGCGGGCATGGGCGCGGCCTGGCAGCAAGAAAACAGATGGCTGGCAGAGACTCTCGCTGCGCGAACTTTTTAGCATGAGCGATGTCGTTTCATTGCACTGTCCCTTGACGGACGAAACGAGGCGTCTCATAAACCGGGAGTCGCTGTCGTGGATGAAGAAAGGCGTTTTTCTCATAAACACAGGACGCGGCGACCTCATCGATGAATGGGCCTTGCGAGACGCCCTGGAGGCGGGACATTTATCGGGGGCAGGCCTTGATGTCTTATCTCAGGAACCGCCTTCCGCCGGCCACCCGCTTCTTGTCTTGAAACAACCAGGTTTCATGATCACGCCCCATAATGCGTGGACTTCCATCGAGGCGCGGAAACGGTTGCTCGATGAAATGGTGGAGAATATCCGGGCGTTTTTGCGGGGGGAGGATCGGAACCGAGTAGCCTAGGATGGGCTTTCGATGATGATCTCCCGGCCCGCATCGATTTCCTTAAATTCGACGTGCCAGGTTCGTGATCGTGGCAAGATGGCTTGAACCAGTTGAGGCCATTCGATTGCAAGAATGTTTTTTGACTCGATTTCGGTTTCCAAGTCGAGGGATTCGATTTCCTGGAATTTCTTCAAGCGATAGAGATCATAATGGATCACCGGGATCCGGCCGGAATAACGGTGAACGAGGTTGAATGTCGGACTTGTCACCGTCGAGGAACCGCCGAGTCCCGCGACGAGGCCTTTGACGAACGTGGTTTTGCCGCCACCGAGATCACCGATCAGCGCAAAGATTTCTCCTCCCTGAAAATTTTGAGCGAGATGGGCGGCGAGTTGACGCGTCTCAGCTTCGGAATGGCATCTATGGATTTGCTTCATCTTGAATCGATGCGAAGTGATCATTCGCAGCAGAAATGGAGCGCTTTTTGCCCGCCGTGCGGATCTGAATTCCAAACCTTTTGTTTCGAACCACGCCAATGGGCGTGAGCGGCAGGCGAAACCGTTTTTTCCATGCTTTTTGAAGTGCGGGAAGGCGATGTTTTGGAATGGTGAAAAGCAATTCGTAATCCTCGCCATCCTGCATGGCATGCGCGATTTCATGGGAACGAGAAAGTTTGCGAGATTTGAGAGCGGGTGAAACGGGAAGCATGTCGCCGAAGATCTCGAAGCCCACGCCGCTTTGTTCTCTCAGGCGTTGGAGGTCGCTGGCGAGGCCATCACTCACATCCATCATGCTTGTCGGATGAAAGCGTTGTGCCAGGAAACGGCCTTCGGCGATGAGAGGCTCGAAAAAAAGATGCTTTCCATGAATGCTGCCACCGAGCGTTCCCGTGACGCAGGCAATATCGCCCACACGCGCGCCTCTGCGTGACAAGAGTTCGTTTCGCGGAACTTCGCCGATGATGGTCACGCTGAGATGAATTCCTGCGCGGCTGCGGGATGTGTCTCCTCCGATAATGCGGGTTTTATATTTTCGGGCGATGGCTTCAAGACCTTTGTAAATACCCAATGCGGATTTCTCCGAAAGAGTGGAAGGAAGAGCTGCAGCAACAAGCGCATAACGCGGTGTTCCGCCCATGGCGGCAATGTCACTGAGATTTCGAGCCATGGCTTTTCGGCCGATCTGGAAGGGGGTGGCTTTCGTGTCGAAATGAATGTTCTCGATGACAGAGTCGCAGGTGAGCAAGAGAAGGTTGCGAAGTGATGTTGGCACTACGGCAGCCGTGTCATCGCCAATGCCAAGGATCACGTCTTTGGATTTTGCGGTGAGGCGAGAAATTTTTCGGATCAAGCCAAATTCGCCCAGGGACGCGATATTCATCGGAATATGATGCGAATTCTCGCGCGAAAATGCAAATGGTGTCTATCCACCTTCCATCTCCAATCATATTGCTTCTTGTCAGGGACGTTGTGTTCCTGTTTTAACAAGGCATGCGTTCCCGGTTTGTGGTGTTAAAACATGGAGACAAAGAGGCTTGGGTTTATCCTGAGCTCGGGATGCAACTCTACAAGTTTGATCAAAAAGTGGATGGACGCGACGTGTCCGTCATTCACGCGCCGAGTTTGGATCGGGAGCCCGCGGATCGTCGCTATGGGAACCCGGTTTTATTTCCCGCGCCAAGCCTTTCCCATAGCGAGAGCGGTCCGGACACGTGGATATGGCAGAAGAAGGTCTTGGCGATGCCGTCGCACGGAATTGCGCGTAATTTTTGCTGGTGTGTCACAGGCTTGAGCCCTCATCGTGTCGAAGCCGAACTTGTTCCAAACTCCAGTGCCAAGACGAGCTTCCCTTTCGATTTCCGGCTGCACGGGAGCTATGTCTTGGACGATCGGGGACTTGTTTTGGATGTCGTCGTCGAAAATTCAGGCAAGGAGGCTTTCCCATATGCCTTGGGATTTCATCCCTACATCCGCGCGCCACTGGCGTCTTCCGGGTCAAAACACGAATGTTCCATTCGATTGCCCGCGGGCGTTCAGATGACGACTGCCGATCAATGGAATACGTTAAACGGTTCTCCCGTTGGGGAGAAAAGGATTCGGGCTGATGAAGAATTGGTTGGCTCTCTTCTGATCGCTGAATCTTCCGCCAGATTTCTCGAGATGGAGGACCATGCGAACAGACTTGTCGCGCGCGTTTCGGTCGAGGCGAGCGAAAAAGATTTTCCTTATTGGGTGATTTGGAGTGCCTCCCCGAAGGCTCCTTTTGTTTGTCTTGAGCCGTGGACAGACGGGCCGAATGCGTTGAATCGGCGAGAGACACGGCGTTGCGGTCCGGGCGAGACGCATCGTTATCAGATGTCGATATCCGTGCGGAAGCTCAACTGATTTCACGATGCGTTCGCTGAGTTTTTTCACGAACGCGTTTCCCATCTGGGTCATGCTGGCGGGTGTCCTGGCGCTTTTTCATCCGTCGTGGCTGACGTGGTTCGCGCCTTATATTGTTCCCGGCCTGGCCGTAATCATGCTCGGAATGGGGATCACGTTGAGCGTGGACGATTTTCGCAAAGTGGCGAAAATGCCGCGCGCCGTGGCGGTGGGTTTTACAGCTCACTATATGGTGATGCCCTTCCTCGGTTGGGCGATCACAAAGATCGTTCCGCTTCCGACATCCATCGCGGTTGGCGTGATTCTTGTATCGTGTTGTCCGTGCGGAACGGCTTCCAATGTCGTGAATTATCTGGCTCGCGCGAACGTGGCGCTTTCCGTGTTGATGACGATGTGTTCTACGTTTGGCGCGATTTTTATGACGCCGCTCCTGACAAAATGGTTGGCAGGCACCCTGGTTCCGGTAAATGCCTGGGGACTTTTTGTGAGCACCCTTCAGGTCGTGCTGTTGCCGGTGGTCCTTGGTCTGGCGCTGCATCATCTTTTTCCCCGAGTGGTCAGGGCCGCTCTGCCCGTGGCGCCGCTGGTGTCGGTGGTGACGATTGCCCTGATTTGCGGCAGCATCATCGGCCAGAGTGCCGACACGCTGAGGGAATCCGGCGCGGCGATGTTGCTGGCCGTCTTTTTGCTCCATTCCAGCGGGTTCGGGCTGGGGTATGCGTTCTCCAAAGCGTTTGGGTATCCGGCGATCGTGAATCGAACCATTTCGATTGAAGTGGGAATGCAAAATTCCGGCCTGGCCGTTGTTTTGGCCCGTCAGCATTTTTCACCCATGACAGCGGTACCCTGCGCGGTTTCGAGTGTTTTTCATTCGGTCCTAGGAAGCCTTCTGGCGGGGATTTGGCGATTGCGGCCTGTCGCTTGTGCAGATGAAAGGCAAAGCACTTGAATTTGCCCGGTAAGGAGATACGTTGATAAAGTCCTTTATGAGCTTCTTTTCCCATCGGGAACTCTGTCGGTTCCTGATTGCGCTTCTCTTATCGATGGAGTCACTCTACGGAATTCCATCTGTGTCCCCTCCGAGGGACGACCCCCTCATTGCGGCGGCCAAAAAGGGGGATCTTGCCGAGGTTCAGGCCCTCGTGAAGCAGGGTGCGAATATCGAGGTGCGGGACTGGAAAGGATTTACGCCGATCATGTGGGCTGCCGTGCGCGACCATGCGGATCTGGTGGATTTTTTCGCAAAGCAGGGAGCGAACGTCAATGTGAGGTCGTCGGAGAGTTGGACGGCGCTGATGTGGGCCACCGTGAGAGGGCGAACGGAGTGCGCTGAAAAATTGGTGCAATATGGCGCCGAGGTAAACGCCACGACGAGTTATCAAGTAAGCGCGTTGATGTTGTCGAGCACGGCGGGACGGCCCGAAAGTGTCAAACTATTGATTGCGCATGGGGCGGATATCAATGCTTGCGCCAAGGATGGCAACAGTGCGCTTCTTTATGCGGCGGAAACCGGAGTTCCCGAAACGGTGAAGATCCTTCTTGAAAATGGCGCCGATGTGACCATCCGAAATCGCGAAGGGATGACGGCGGTGTTCTCGGCGGCCGTTTCGGGTGTGCCGGATTCTGTCAGGCTGCTGGCAGCAAAAAAAGCCGACGTCAATGCTGCCGATCCTGAGGGGCTGACGCCGTTGCATTTTTCAGCAACGCTCGGCCGCGTGGAGGTGAGCCGAAGTCTTCTCGATTTGGGCGCCAACGTGAACCAGATAAGCTCGGAAGGCGAAACGCCTCTGATGTTGGCTGTGGACAACGGCAGTCCGGAACTTGTCAGTCTTATTCTCGAACGCGGTGCGGATGTGACTTTCACGAACAAGGAAGGGCAGTCGGCGCTGACGATTGCGCAAGGTCTCAATCGGTCCGAAATCGTGTCTTTATTGAAAAAATGGATGCACTGAATCGAACGACGTTGCGTCGTCTTGCGGTTTTGCAGGTGGGCTGCTAAGGTCGCCGTCCATGAAGATTGCGATTGTTGGGCTCGGTTATGTCGGATTGCCTCTCTCTCTCCAATTTGCCCGGTCGGGTGTCGATGTTCTCGGGCTCGACATCGATCCTTCCAAAGTGGAGCTCTTGAACCAGGGCAAAAGCTATATCAAACACGTCTTGGATGAAGATGTTCGTCAAGCAGTGGATTCTCAAAGATTTCGGGCTTCCAGCGATTTTTCCATAAGGCGTGAAATCGATGGGTTCATCCTCTGCGTGCCGACCCCTCTGAACAAAAACCGTGAGCCGGATATTTCGTACATCCTCAAGACCGGCACGGTGATCGCCCCCCATCTGGCAAAAGGTTCACTGGTTGTGCTCGAATCGACCACCTATCCCGGCACGACCGAGGAGGATTTGCGCGCCGTTCTCGAAAAAGGATCGGGATTGACCGCGGGGGTCGATTTTCATCTCGCCTTTTCGCCCGAACGGGAGGATCCGGGAAATCCAAGCAGCAAAGTCGCATCGATTCCTAAGATCGTAGGGGGGCTCACCCCGAAATGTCTGGAAGCGGCAGTGAATCTTTACAAGCTGGCGATCAAGCAGGTGGTGCCCGTTTCTTCCTGCCGTGTGGCCGAAGCCACCAAACTTCTGGAGAACATTTTTCGAAGTGTGAACATCGCGATGGTGAACGAATTAAAAATGGTTTATTCGGCGATGGACATCGATATTTGGGAAGTCATCGATGCGGCAAAAACGAAACCTTTTGGTTTCATGCCCTTTTATCCAGGACCGGGCCTCGGAGGACATTGCATTCCAATCGATCCCTTTTACCTGACATGGAAAGCGCGTGAATTTGGACAAAATACACGCTTTATCGAACTTGCGGGTGAAATCAATACCGCGATGCCGACCTATGTCATGAGCAAGCTTGTGGAGGCTTTGAATGAAAAGGGCAAGGCTGTCAATGGAAGTCGCATCCTCGTGCTCGGACTTGCTTATAAAGCAGACGTGGATGACACGCGGGAGTCCCCTACATTCATTTTGTTGGATTTGTTGAAAGCCAGAGGCGCGGAGATGCACTATTACGATCCCTATGTGCCTGTGATTGGTCTGACGCGCGAACATTCGCATTGGCAGGGCAGAAAATCCGTTGCCTGGAATCGCGAAACAATCTCCAGCTTCGATGCCGTTGTCATCGCAACAGCCCATAAATCTGTCCATTATGAGGATCTGGCGGAATGGGCTTCTTGCATCATTGATACGCGCAACGCGATGGCTCGCATCAAATCAAAAGCCTGCGTCTGGAAAGCATAACAGCGGCGGCGCAAGAGACGTCGAGCTATGGATTTTATGCCGAAACCGCTCGTTGCGACCCTGAAGAAACGCCCGCGCCGTTGGGCTATTACGGGTGTGGCGGGTTTCATCGGTTCTCATCTTCTGGAGGCACTCCTCCGGCATGACCAGCATGTGAGTGGCCTGGACAATCTCGCAGCAGGATCGGAAGCCAACCTGGAGGAAGTTCGGCGAGGTGTGACTTCGGAACGATGGGACCGTTTCCGTTTTTACCGGGGCGACATCCGCGATGAAGGCGATTGCCGGAAAGTTTGCACGGACGTCGACATCGTGCTTCATCACGCTGCGACGGTATCCGTTCCTCTTTCTATCGAACAGCCCCATGAAACGATGGAAATCAATGTGGGCGGGTTTGTGAACATGATGAAGGCCGTGCGTGACCTCGGTGTGAAGCGCTGCGTCTACGCCAGCAGCAGTGCTGTTTATGGGGATGATCCGCACTTGCCCAAAGTGGAGGACCAAATCGGACGGCCTCTTTCCCCTTATGCGCAGAGCAAACTGGAAAACGAGGAATCGGCGGAACTCTTCGCTCATCTTTTCAAAACGGAAGTTGTGGGATTGCGCTACTTCAACGTGTTCGGGCCCCGCCAGAATCCAAACGGTCCCTATGCCGGCGTGATCCCGCAGTGGATCACGGCTATGATGCGAGGCAAGCAAATCTATATCAACGGGGATGGCAGCACCACGAGGGACTTTTGTCATGTGGACAACGTAGTTCAAGCCAATCTATGCGCTGGGATTGTCGATCAACCGAAAGCCTTGGCGCAGGTGTACAACATTGCCGTTGGGACATCGACAACTCTCAACGAACTTTTCCTGGCAATCCAAAATGCGCTTGCCTCCGATATTCCAGAAGTGCGTTCGGTAGTCCCTCGATACCGGGATTTTCGCCCTGGGGATATTCGCCACTCGCACGCGGATATTTCAAAAGCTGCCCGCTTGCTCAACTATGAGCCGCATCGCATGGTCGTTGACGGAATCGCGGGGACAGTAAGATGGTACCGGGAAATTCCCCGATAAGCCTTTTAAGGGATTCCCGTATCAGAAAACGGAATTCTCCTGATAGTCTCCCTTATACATATGGGGTAAGGTGGCCATGAGATGCGCATCACATCCTTTGCTCGAGTCTGTCTTTCTCTCGTTCCTTAACTCTTAACTTCCAAACTTTTATGCAAGTCGCAGAATTTTCCGCAACGGATTCCATTGACAAAGTCCAGCTCCTCAAAGCGCTTACTTCTCTGAAAAAAGGTGATTTTTCAACGCGTCTTCCTCTCGAATGGACAGACTTGGATGGAAAAATCGCCGACGCATTTAATGAGGTTGTGGAAATGAACCAGCGTCTTTCTGAAGAACTGGAGCGCATCAGCCGAGTCGTTGGCAAAGAAGGGAAACTCAGTCAGCGTGCGACGCTGGGGGACGCAGGAGGCTCGTGGGCGGGGCTTGTGGATTCCGTCAATACCGTCATCAGCGACCTGGTGTGGCCGACAAGCGAAATGGCCCGTGTGATCGGCGCCGTGGCGGATGGAGATTTATCGCAGACGATGGCTCTTGAAATCGAAAATCGTCCCCTGCGCGGCGAATTCCTGAATACCGCACGTACGGTGAATACCATGGTGAGCCAGTTGGGCTCGTTTGCGTCGGAAGTGACACGCGTGGCCCGTGAAGTGGGCACGGAAGGAAAACTCGGTGGACAGGCCGTCGTTCGCGATGTTTCGGGCACATGGAAAGATTTGACGGATAACGTGAATTTCATGGCGAACAACCTGACGACCCAGGTGCGCAACATCGCCGAAGTGACCACCGCGGTGGCGACGGGTGACTTGTCCAAGAAGATTACGGCGGAAGCCAAAGGCGAAATTTTGGAACTCAAGAATACCATCAATACGATGGTGGACCAGCTCAACTCGTTTGCGTCGGAAGTGACACGCGTGGCCCGCGAAGTGGGCACGGAAGGGAAGCTGGGCGGACAGGCTGAGGTGCGCGGTGTGTCGGGCACGTGGAAAGATTTGACGGACAACGTGAACTTCATGGCCGCAAACCTGACGAACCAGGTGCGCAACATCGCCGAAGTGACCACCGCGGTGGCGACGGGTGACTTGTCCAAGAAGATTACGGCGGAAGCCAAGGGTGAAATCGCCGAATTGAAAGACACGATCAATACGATGGTGGACCAATTGAGTTCGTTTGCGTCGGAAGTGACGCGCGTGGCTCGTGAAGTGGGCACGGAAGGAAAACTGGGTGGACAGGCCGTCGTTCGCGACGTTTCTGGCACGTGGAAAGATTTGACGGACAACGTGAACTTCATGGCCGCAAACCTGACGAACCAAGTGCGTAATATCGCGCAAGTGACCACGGCCGTGGCCAATGGCGATTTGTCCAAGAAGATTACGGCGGAAGCCAAAGGCGAAATTTTAGAGCTCAAAAACACCATTAACATCATGGTGGACCAATTGAGTTCGTTTGCGTCGGAAGTGACACGCGTGGCTCGCGAAGTGGGCACGGAAGGAAAACTGGGTGGACAGGCCGTCGTTCGCGACGTTTCTGGCACATGGAAAGATTTGACGGACAACGTGAACTTCATGGCCAACAACCTGACGACCCAGGTGCGAAATATTGCCGAAGTGACCACGGCCGTGGCCAATGGCGATCTGTCCAAGAAGATCACCGTCGACGTGAAAGGTGAAATTCTCGAGCTCAAAAACACCATTAACATCATGGTGGACCAATTGAGTTCGTTTGCGTCGGAAGTGACGCGCGTGGCTCGTGAAGTGGGCACGGAAGGAAAACTGGGTGGACAAGCGCAGGTGCGTGGTGTTTCTGGCACATGGAAAGATTTGACGGATAACGTGAACTTCATGGCCAATAACCTGACCACCCAAGTGCGAAACATTGCGGAAGTGACCACGGCCGTGGCCAATGGCGATCTGTCCAAGAAGATCACCGTCGACGTGAAAGGTGAAATTCTCGAGCTCAAAAACACCATTAACATCATGGTGGACCAATTGAGTTCGTTTGCGTCGGAAGTGACGCGCGTGGCTCGTGAAGTGGGCACGGAAGGAAAACTGGGTGGACAAGCGCAGGTGCGTGGTGTTTCTGGCACATGGAAAGATTTGACGGATAACGTGAACTTCATGGCCAATAACCTGACCACCCAAGTGCGAAACATTGCGGAAGTGACCACCGCGGTGGCGACCGGTGACTTGTCCAAGAAGATTACGGCGGAAGCCAAAGGCGAAATTTTGGAACTCAAGAACACCATTAACATCATGGTGGACCAATTGAGTTCGTTTGCGTCGGAAGTGACGCGCGTGGCTCGTGAAGTGGGTACGGAAGGAAAGCTGGGCGGCCAGGCATTCGTTCCTGGTGTGGCAGGCACATGGAAAGATTTGACAGATAACGTGAACTTCATGGCGAACAACCTGACGACCCAGGTGCGCAACATCGCCGAAGTGACCACCGCGGTGGCGACCGGTGACTTGTCCAAGAAGATCACGGCGGAAGCCAAAGGCGAAATTTTGGAACTCAAGAACACCATCAATACGATGGTGGACCAGCTCAACTCGTTTGCGTCGGAAGTGACGCGCGTGGCCCGCGAAGTGGGTACGGAAGGAAAACTGGGCGGCCAAGCCGAAGTGCGCGGTGTTGCCGGTACATGGAAAGATTTGACGGATAACGTGAACTTCATGGCGAACAACCTGACGACCCAGGTGCGAAACATCGCGGAAGTGACCACCGCTGTAGCGACCGGTGACTTGTCCAAGAAAATCACTGTTGACGTGAAAGGCGAAATTCTCGAGCTCAAAAACACCATTAACATCATGGTGGACCAATTGAGTTCGTTTGCGTCGGAAGTGACGCGCGTGGCCCGCGAAGTGGGTACGGAAGGAAAATTGGGCGGACAGGCTGAAGTGCGCGGTGTTTCAGGAACCTGGAAGGACTTGACGGACAACGTAAATTCAATGGCCAGTAATCTCACGGGCCAGGTGCGTAACATTGCCGAAGTGACGATTTCCGTGGCGAATGGCGACTTGTCCAAAAAGATCACGGTTGATGTTCGTGGAGAGTTCCTTCAGCTCAAAGACGCCATTAACACGATGGTCGACCAGTTGCGTTCGTTTGCGTCGGAAGTGACACGCGTGGCCCGCGAGGTGGGCACGGAAGGAAAACTGGGCGGACAGGCGTTCGTTCCAGGTGTGGCAGGTACGTGGAAAGACCTGACGGACAATGTAAATTCAATGGCCAGCAATCTTACGGCACAAGTGCGTAATATTGCGCAAGTGACCACGGCCGTGGCCAATGGCGACTTGTCCAAGAAAATCACCGTCGATGCTAAAAATGAAATTCTTGAGCTCAAGAACACCATCAATACGATGGTGGACCAGCTTAATTCGTTTGCGTCGGAAGTGACGCGCGTGGCCCGTGAAGTGGGCACGGAAGGAAAATTGGGTGGCCAAGCCGAAGTGCGCGGTGTGTCGGGCACATGGAAAGATTTGACGGACAACGTGAACATGATGGCGGCCAACCTCACCAGTCAGGTGCGTGGTATTGCCAAAGTCGTCACCGCCGTGGCTACCGGTGACTTGAAGCAGAAGTTGGCCGTCGCAGCCATGGGTGAAATCGCTGCGCTCGCGGACACCATCAACGGCATGATCGACACCCTCGCGACCTTCGCCGACCAGGTGACGACGGTGGCGCGCGAAGTGGGTGTGGAAGGAAAATTGGGCGGCCAGGCGAGCGTGCCAGGAGCGGCGGGTACGTGGCGCGACTTGACCGATAACGTAAACCAACTGGCTGCCAATTTAACCACGCAAGTGCGCGCGATTGCTGAAGTTGCGACCGCTGTAACCAAGGGTGACTTGACGCGCTCGATTGCGGTTCAAGCTTCAGGCGAAGTGGCTTCGTTGAAGGACAACATCAACGAAATGATTCGCAACTTGAAGGATACGACACAGAAAAACACCGAGCAGGACTGGTTGAAAACCAATCTTGCGAAGTTCAGCCAGATGTTGCAGGGCCAGAAAGACCTTTTAACTGTGGCGCAGCGCATACTTTCGGAGCTCGCGCCTGTCGTGAATGCCCAACTCGGCGTTTTCTATACGCTCGATTCGACTCGAGTCGATGCGAGACTCACACTTTTGGCCAGTTACGCCTATAAAAGGCAAGAAAACATACCCACTGAATTTCGATTGGGAGAAGGGCTTGTTGGCCAATGCGCCATTGAGAAGGAACGCATTCTTCTCACCAATGTGCCTGTGGACTATGTGCGCGTTCATTCCGGTTTGGGTGATTCATCGCCAGTCAACATCATGGTGCTGCCGGTGGTGTTCGAAGGCCAGGTGCGAGCGGTGATCGAGTTAGGTTCGTTTGAATCGTTTAGTCCGACTCACCAGGTCTTTCTGGAGCAGCTCACTGAGAGTATCGGCATCGTGTTCAACACAATTGAAGCGAACATGAGAACGGAGGAACTGCTCAAGCAATCACAAACCCTCGCGACTGAGCTGCAGAGCCGCCAGATCGAGTTGCAGCAAACCAATGCCAAACTCGAAGAAAAGGCCAAGCTTCTCGTGGAACAGAATGAGGAAGTGGAGCGCAAAAATCGTGAAGTGGAAATGGCCCGACAGGCACTTGAGGAAAAGGCGTCCCAGCTCGCGCTCACTTCAAAGTATAAATCCGAATTCCTCGCGAACATGTCGCATGAGTTGCGCACTCCGCTCAATAGCTTGCTGATTCTGGCGCAGCACCTTTACAGTAATTCGGAGGCAAATCTTACTACCAAGCAGATCGAATTCGCGCGAACGATTCACTCCGCAGGAAGTGACTTGTTGACGCTCATTAACGACATTCTGGACCTTTCGAAGATCGAATCCGGCACAGCTACCGTCGACATCGGCGAAGTGCTCCTCAAAGATTTGAATGGTTATGTGGAACGCACTTTTCGTCATGTCGCCGAAAGCAAAAATCTCGAATTTAGGATCGAGGCAGATCCAAATCTGCCGCGCGCGATTTACACGGACTCCAAGCGTTTGCAGCAGATTTTGAAGAACTTACTTTCAAACGCGTTCAAATTCACGGAAAAAGGGCAGGTCGTCCTTCGTGCGGTTCCTGTGACATCCGGTTGGAACACGGAGCATCCCATCCTGAGTCATATGGGTTCGGTGGTGGCGTTTTCGGTATCCGATACCGGAATCGGCATTCAGCAGGACAAGCAGCAACTGATCTTTGAAGCCTTCCAACAAGCCGACGGAACAACGAGCCGCAAGTATGGCGGCACAGGCCTCGGACTTTCCATCAGCCGTGAAATCACGCGTCTCCTTGGGGGTGAAATCCAACTCAAGAGCATTCCAGGGCATGGAAGCACCTTTACGCTCTTCCTTCCCCAGACCTATGTGGTTGTTTCGCCAACGAAACAACAAGTACAGTCTGCTCCTGTGGAAGACCAGGCGCTTCGCGAACTGCCTCCGGCTCCCACGATGCCGCGCCAGTTAACCTTCGAAATCAAGGATGACCGCGACAGTGTTGGACCGAATGATTCCGTGCTCATGATCGTGGAAGATAATCCAGACTTCGGTCGCATCTTGGTCGACATGGCGCGGGAAAAGGGATTCAAGGCTGTCGTTGCCGCCCGTGGTGAAACAGCGCTTCGTATTGTTCGTGAAATGAAGATCAGCGCCATCAGCCTGGATATCCATCTGCCCGACGTCGATGGTTGGAAGGTGTTCGACCGATTGAAAAATGATCCGTCGACGCGCCACATTCCTGTGATGATCGTTTCTGGCACGGAGGAGCGAGACCGGGGCATGAAGCTCGGTGCTTACTCGTTCCTGATGAAACCGGTGACCCAGGATTCGCTCAACAAGACGCTGGGCAACCTTAAAAAATTCATCACGCGCAACATTAAGAACCTGCTCGTAGTGGAGGATAATGAGGTGCAGCGTAACAGCATCATAGAGTTGATCGGATCGGGCGATGTCTCCACGATTTCGGTGGGGAGCGGGTCGGAGGCTTTGGATGCTCTCAAATCGAACGAAGTCGATTGCATGGTATTGGACATTGGTTTGCCGGACATGACAGGCTTCCAGTTAATCGAAGAGATCAAAAAATTACCGAACTGTGAAAACCTGCCAATCATTGTCTATACAGGCAAGGAGTTGACGAAAAAAGAAGAGATAAAACTGAAGAGGTTGACAAAGACCATTATTGTCAAGGAAGTGCAATCGCCCGAGCGTTTGCTTGACGAGACGACGCTTTTTCTCCATCGCATCCAGGCAAACCTTCCGGAACATAAGCGGCGCATGCTTGAGCAACTGCATCGGACGGACATTGTGCTTGCTGCAAAGAAAGTTCTGATTGTTGATGACGACATCCGCAACATCTTCGCCATGACGAGCCTCCTTGAGCGTCACAGCATGCATGTGATGTCTGCTGAGAATGGGCGCGAGGGCATCGAAGTGCTTCGCGCCAATCCGGACATCGACATGGTTCTCATGGACATCATGATGCCTGAAATGGACGGGTATGACACGATGCGGGAAATCCGCAAGCTGCCCGCAGGCAAAGCGCTTCCCATCATCGCGCTCACGGCAAAAGCCATGAAAGGCGACCGGGAGAAATGCATCGAAGCAGGCGCATCGGATTACATTTCCAAACCTGTTGACACGGATCAGCTTCTTTCACTTTTGCGCGTGTGGCTCTACCGCTAAAGGCATTCTTGAACGCTTTGGAAACATCTTTGCCGGAGTTGAATGTAGAGGATGTCGAGGTCCGTCTGTTTCTCGAAGGAATCTACCGTTATTACGGCTTTGATTTTAGGAGTTATGATCTTTCCTGGATGCGAAGCCGGATCAAACGGAGTGTTTGTGAAGAGCAGTTGCTGACTGTTTCCGCTCTTCAAGAGAAGGTCCTCAGAGATCTTGGATGCATGGATCGTTTTTTAGTGAATATGAGCCAACAGAACATGAGTCTTTTTGGTAATCCGGAGTTTTACCTCCTGTTGCGCCATCGCGTGGTTCCTCTATTAAAGACATATCCTTCGTTGCGCATCTGGATGGCCGGGTGTTCCACCGGAGAGGAGATCTACTCGGTGGCGATCGTGCTTCGGGAGGAAGGGCTTTGGGATCGGATGCAAATTTATGTAACCGACATGAGCGAAGCGATTCTAAAGAACGCACGTGCCGGCGTTTTTCCAGTGTCGTCTCTCGACCAATACCGTCGCAATTATCAGCTTTCAGATGGAAAAGCCGATTTTGCCGATTATTTCTCGGAGAGTTCCGATGGAGTCGTGCTGGATCCGGAGTTGAGGTCGAAAATATTGTTTGCAGTTCATAATCTTGTCACCGACGGATCGTTCAACGAATTTCACATGATCTTCTGCCGTCGTGGGATGGAGCAGTTCAGTGCGGCGCTTCAGCGTCACGTGCTGCTGCTTTTGCGCGACAGCCTGATTACTTTTGGCTATCTCGCACTTGCGCGCGGAGATTCGATCCAAATGATGCGCGAGACGCCTGGTTTTGAAAAAGTGAATGAACCATCCCGCCTTTATCGAAAAGTTGCATCATCATAATTAAAAAAGATCTTGTCATGCTTGCTGAAGAAAAAATGAACATTTTATTGGTGGATGACATGCCCTCCAAGATTTTAGCATTGGAGAGTGTTCTCGCTGATCTGGGGCAAAACATTGTCAAAGCGAAGTCGGGGACCGAGGCGCTCCGCTATTTGCTTCAACAAGATTTTGCGGTGATCCTCCTTGATGTGAATATGCCAGGGATGGATGGTTTCGAAACAGCGTCGTTGATTCGGCAGCGAAAGAATTCGGAGCATACCCCCATCATTTTTATCACGGCGATCAATACGAACGAGACCCACGTTTATCGTGGATATTCTCTCGGGGCTGTGGATTATATTTTTACGCCGGTCGTTCCGGAGGTGTTAAAGGCGAAGGTCGCTGTCTTCGTCGACTTGGCCAAAAAAACACAGCAGATCCGGGTGCAGGCCCAGGAACTGGCAAGGTCGAATAGGGAACTCGAGGAATTCGCATATGTTGCTTCACACGATCTTCAGGAGCCGCTTCGCATGGTGGGCAGTTACACGCAACTGCTTGCCCAGCACTCGAAGGAGCATCTTGATGCAGAGGCTACCGAGTACGTCGAGGTAGTAATCAAGTCGGTCAAGCGCATGCATGCACTGATTAACGATCTTTTGGAATATTCGCGCATCGGACGTCGAACGAAGAAGCTTACATCGACCAATTGCGAGGATGTGCTTCAAGCGGTCATGTTCGACCTGAAATCACTCGTCACTGAAACTCAGGCAAAGATCACCCACGACATGTTGCCATCGGTCATGGCAGATAACTCAAAATTGTATCAGTTGTTCCAGAATTTGATTAGCAACGCGCTTAAGTTTCACGGCAACCGCCCTCCCAAGATTCATGTTTCCGCAACGCTGAAAGATGGTGAATGGATTTTTTCCGTGCGCGACAATGGCATCGGAATCGAAACATGCTATTTTGACCGCATTTTTCAAGTATTTCAGCGGCTCCACAGCAGTCGCGAATATCCGGGGACGGGAATAGGGTTGGCGATTTGCAAGAAAATCGCGGAGTTTCATGGCGGACGTATCTGGTTGGATTCTGAATTTGGGATTGGATCGACCTTTTATTTTGCCATCCCGATTGAAAAAAGTCCTCTTTTGAACGAAAGTCAGGAATTGGCCGAGATGGAAGTCGGCTGATATCGATTCCATCGCTCGAGTTTTTTCTTTTCGCATGCCATTCTGCAGCCTAGAATCCATATCGATGGTCGCCGCGACTCGTAAGAAAGCTGTTGCTTCAGCCAAGAACGAAACTTCCGCTGAAGCGAAAACGCCCCTCTATCTCATTCACGGTGACGACGACTTTCTGGTCGCGGAGGAAGCCCGTAAAATCATCGCAGAACTCATCCCCAAGGATGCATTGGAATTCGGGCTGGAAACGATCGAGGGGAGCGCGGCCAACCAAGGGGAAGCAGCACAGATTTTTTGCCGTTTGTTTGAAGCGCTTCAAAGTCATTCGTTTTTTGCTTCTGAAAAAGTGGTTTGGTGGCGCGATACGAATCTTTTGGGCGCGAGCCCGACGGCTTCAGGGGCTGCCGTCGCCGAATCCCTCATTTCGTTGAACGAGCTTCTCAAAGACGGCATTCCTCAGGGGGTTTCCCTCGTTATCACGGCGACGGAGCTCGACGGACGGAAGGGAGTTGTCAAAACGCTTCAAAAGACGGGCAAGGTGGTGTCTTTCAAAAATGATCCGTACAAACCGCAGGAAAATGAGAGCCAGGCGTTGCAATTTGCTCATGAAATTACTGGCAAACTCGGCCGCAAATTATCCCACGGCGCGGCACGCTTGATTGTGGAAATGGCGGGAAACGACTGCCGCACGATCCGGTCTGAGTTAGAAAAGGTTGCATCGTACGCTGGCGACCGCCAGATGCTGGAGGAATCGGATGTTCAGGCCATCGGGAGCTGGAGGCCCGGCGGGGTGGTTTGGGATCTTCCGGATGCGATAGGTGAACGCAACCTAGCCAAGGCGCTCGACGTGCTCCAAAACCTGATTTTTCTTGGCGAATCGCCTGTCGCTCTTATCTTTGCAATCATTGCCCGGGTCCGGCTCCTTCTTTTACTTCGGACATTGACCGAAAAAAAGCTCCTTCGATCCTGTTCGGACTATCATTCTTTTAAAAGCGAGTTTGACAGGCTTCCCGAATGGGTCCTTAAAAACATGCCGACAGACAAGAAGTTGAATCCTCTCGCTGGCCATCCGTTTGTTCTTTGGAAGGCGATGCCGGGAGTACGTCATTTCACTGCTAAAGAACTCACGGAAGCGCTCGAAGCGCTCTTGGATTGCAATGAGCGCATGGTTTCAACCGGAATCGATGGAGGGAAAGCGCTCGAAGAGATGATTGTCAAGATTTGCATGTCCCCATGACCTATTCTGTTCGATCTCTTTCTCTTCCGCCTCTGGAGCACATTTCCTGGCTTAGCCATGGGTTCGCGGTCCGGCAGGAGGATGTCGACGTTAAAGCGTCAAAGTCTGAAACGCAGTCTAAGTTGCAACAGCGCCACGACGTTTTGCTTCGTTCGGAAGGCATCAAGCCTCCTAAATTGAATCTGGTCAAACAGGTGCATGGAAATCGCATCGTCATTGTCGACAGCCTCCGTAAGAAACGACAGATGCCTGAAGCCGACGGACTGGTAACGAGCCTCGCGGGAGTTCCTATTGGGATTCACGTAGCCGATTGTTGCGCGATTTATCTCGTGGAAATGAAACATCGTGTCATTGGGATGCTCCACTCAGGAAGAAAGGGGACCGAAGCAAATATTGTGAAGGAGGGCGTCAAGGCGCTTCGAATGCTTTGCCATGGAGACTCGACGAACATTGTGGCGGTCCTGAGCCCATGCATTCGCGAATGCTGCTATGATGTCGATTTTGTCAGCCAAATCGAGAGTCAACTTCACAGCCAGGGCGTCACCGAAGTCTGGCGTCATCCGGATTGCACCGGCTGTCGCTCCGACCTTTATTATTCTTACCGCAAGGAGAAGGGGCAGACCGGACGCATGCTCGCGTTCATGATGATCCAAAACAAGGATCAGGATTAAGAAACGTGAGTCCTCACAATCGCATGTCAGATTGTGAGAAGTAAGATAAGCTTCATGGCATGAAGCATTCTTCTGTCTTTATGCTTCCACTCGATTAAGCTTTAACGCGTCCAGGTTACCACCATGGAGATCGTCTATCTCAATCATAACGTCATCTGGCATAGCGCCTTCCATCGCTGCTTTCATCTCGCAAAGTTTTTGGTGAAACGCGGGCACCGCGTGACGATTATAACCAATTCGCCAAAAAACCGCTTTTTCTGGAAGATTTCGGATATCGAGGGCGTTCAAGTCGTGGAATCGCCCGATCTCTTCATGGGGCCGCTTCGCACGGGTTGGGATCCCATCAACGTATTCCGGCGATCGGTCTGGTGCATGTCGAAATGGAATAAAAAGAACGACGTGTTGGTGCATGCATTCGACTCACGGCCGACCGTGATCCATCCGGCTCTCGCTCTCAAGCAGGCGCTTCATTGTCCTCTGGTCATCGATTGGGGCGATTGGTGGGGGCATGGCGGTGCGGCGCGGCTGAGAAAGCCTTTCTGGATAAACTTTATTTTCGAGCCCGTGGAAACGTATTACGAAGAATCCTTCAAATTTGAAGCAGACTGGCTTACATGCGTGAGCGAACCGTTGCGCGATCGGGCTGTCGCGCTGGGCTATCCGAGGGAGCATATTGAGATCATCCGCAACGCTTCGGATCCAGTGGAGATCCGGATGCTTGACCGCACCGAATGCCGCCACGCCCTCGGGCTCAAGCAGGACATGTTTTATGCCATTTTTTCTGGATATGTGCTCTATGACCTCGACATGGTGTTTCACTCTTTGGCTGCACTGACGGCCATGCACGATCGTGTGGGGTTAATCGTGACGGGCGCCGCGGACGTGACTTCCTGGGGATGCCAGCTTGAAATCGTGTCGCCCGGCACCGTTTCACGGGCGCAGCTCAACCAATATCTGTGCTCCGCGAATGCCGCGCTCATGCCTCTCAGCGGGCATCTGGCAAACGAGGCTCGTTTTCCTGGAAAAGTCGGCGATTACCTTGCTGCGGGTCTCCCGATCGTGATGAATCGAGTCGGCGATATTGCGCGCATTTTGCAACAAGCGAACTTAGGCGTCTTTTGTGAGCCGACCCCCCAGGGGTTCGGCAAGGCGTTGAGCGCGCTTCTGCAGCATCCGGAAGAACAGCGCCGTCTTGGACAAAGAGGAAGAGAGTTTGCTGAAACCCAGTTCAATTGGGAGCACGAAGTGGACAGGATCGAAGCCATTTATCAAAAATTATCTGTGGCATCACAATCTCGAACGCGGACCCGATAAAAAATCCACTTCCAACCGTTCCCGTCTTTGCGTAGACAGAAAGGATGGATTCCAAGACTGAAGCGTTGCTGCGCAAAGCGAAATCCTTTGGGTTCTCGGATCGTCAGATCGCGAATTTAACCCAAAGGACAGAAGACGAAATTCGGGCATTGCGCAAAAAGCTTGGATTGATCCCATCTTACCGTCTGGTCGACACGTGTGCCGCCGAGTTCGAAGCCTACACGCCCTACTACTATTCCACCTATGACACGGACGATGATGAGATCCGGAAATCCGAAAAACGCAAAATCATGATTCTCGGAGGCGGCCCGAACCGCATTGGGCAAGGAATTGAGTTCGATTATTGCTGCGTTCATGCGTCTTTCGCGCTCCGCGAGGATGGATTCGAAACGATCATGGTCAACTCCAATCCGGAAACCGTTTCGACCGATTACGATACGAGCGACAAGCTCTATTTCGAACCACTCACGCTCGAGGACGTTCTGAATATTTATGAACGGGAGCAATGCTGGGGCGCAATTGCCCAGTTTGGGGGTCAAACCCCTTTGAACCTTGCATTGGGCCTCAAGAAAAACGGTGTGAACATCATTGGGACGTCCCCGGAATCCATCGAGGTGGCGGAGGATCGGAAGCTTTTTGCCGCAATGCTCGACAAGCTTCAAATTCCGCAGCCACCCAATGGTCTCGCGACGAACGAAATCCAAGCGCTGGCCGTGTCTGCGCGGATTGGTTATCCCATTCTCGTCCGCCCCTCATTCGTTTTGGGAGGGCGCGCCATGCAGATTGTTTATAGCGACGACGAATTGCGGCATTATATGCGGTTTGCTGTGGAAGCTTCACCGGAGCGTCCCGTCCTGGTCGATAAATTCCTGCAGGACGCCACGGAGGTGGATGTCGATTGTATCGCCGACGTGGGACATGCGAATGGCGGCACCGTCGTCATGGGGGGCATGCTCGAGCATATCGAGTTTGCTGGTGTCCATTCAGGCGATGCAGCGATGGTGCTTCCTCCTCCGACCCTGAAGCCAAAAGTGATGGAAACGATTCGCGACTACACGATTTTGATGGCGAAGGAATTGAAGGTGATTGGCCTCATGAACGTCCAATATGCCGTCAAGGACGAAAAGGTTTACGTGTTGGAAGTGAATCCGCGCGCTTCGCGCACGGTTCCCTTCGTTTCCAAGGCGATTGGGGTTCCCTTGGCGAAGCTTGCCGCGCGCGTGATGGCCGGGAAGACTCTCAAAGAACTGAAGTTCACAAAGGAAGTGCGGCCGCCGTACTGGGCGGTCAAAGAATCTGTTTTTCCGTTCGCGCGTTTTCATGGAGTGGACATCCTGCTTGGACCCGAAATGCGCAGCACGGGTGAAGTGATGGGGCTGGATGCCGAACTTGGGGTGGCCTATGCCAAATCGCAGATGGCGGCCCAGCCCGCGCTTCCAATGAGCGGCAACGTGTTTTTAAGTGTGCGGGATGCTGACAAAAAAACGATTTTGCCGACGGCGCGACTCATCGCAAAGCTGGGATTTTCACTTTATGCCACGAGTGGCACTGCCCGCTCGCTTACTGCCGAAGGAATCGAATGCAAAACACTCTTTAAAATCAGCGAGGGACGTCCCAACGTCCTAGACTTAATCAAGAATGGGGAGATTGCGCTGCTCATTAACACGCCGAATACCAAAACGGAGCGCGATGATGAGAAGCAGATTCGCCGTGCCGCCGTTCATCGCAGCCTCCCCATTATGACAACCACGTCGGGCGCGTGGGCGGCGGCGAAGGGCATCGAGGCGCAGCAAAAGAGCGGCATTACAGTCAAAACGGTTCAGGAATATCACGCGTTGCTCGGGACCCGATGAGGTCCGGAAAGATGCATCGCTTATTGTCGCGGATTTTTTCTTTATGATGTTACGTCGTTTCTCATGGGTTTTCCTCTGGATCGTTGTTCTTGCTGCGAGCGCCTGGTTGGGCTGGCGCGCCGACCGCCAATATGTGGGTTTTATGGAGGGGGGATATTCCTCGGCCATCAGCTCTGCGAAGTTGATTCCTGACGATGTCACTTTTTTTGCTTACGACCCGAATTTCCGTCAAGGATGGAAGGATCTACGCTCGTCTCGTTTTTTTGCGTCTCTTATCAAAACGGCACCCCTGCGAGATCTCGCTGAAAGTTTGAAATGGAATGCCACGGAGCTCTCATCCTACGAGCAATGGGTGCTTCGCTTCTGGGGACCTGGGGCCATCGTCGGATATTCGAAGGAGGAGCAAAGCCTTTGGATTCTTTCGCCCATTGGCAAGCGGGGGGCATGCGCCCAATGGCTCGTGGAGATGGCGCTTTCGCCGATACGCTCTCGCGCGAACTGGAAGGTGCAGCACATAGATGGCCATTGGTGCTTTGAATCTCGGAATGAGACATGGCTGCCTGGAATGCACCTGCAATTCTCAGTGGTATCAGGGGTTGCGGTTCTCGCGATCGGGACCGGACAAAATCCCATCCACGGCGTCCTGGAGATGCGGGACGATGCGAAGCGCAGCGTGCTTGCCCAACATCAGGCGCTAATCGAGCAAGCATTCGCAAACTCGACTCAAATTTCTGGTTTTATCCGTTTTTCAGATCCAAAGGCTCCTGTCACGGAATGGAACTTCGGACCGGATGGTCATGGGGCGACTTCCCTGAATGGGACGTTTCCACTGCCAGTGATCACGACAGAATCGTCGGCTGTCCAAGGCTCACAACTGCTTCAAGGTCTGAGGCAGCCCGACGATTTGATTTCCACGATTTTTTCCTGGGATGACCTGCGAGGTCTCTGGAATGAGTGCAGTCCGCTGTTGCCCGAAATTTGGAGGGAACCCATCCAGCAGGTCAACCTCGATGCGTTACTCGGCAACTTTAAGTCAAAGTGGGATCCGATTTTCGAAAAAATGGGGCATGAAGTGTTTGTCGGGCTGGGGGACTCAGAGGTTTTATCGGAGAAATATCAGATTCCGTTTCCACGAACTGTGATCGCCTTGCCGTTTTCGCAACCGGAGCTTTTTGTGAATGCGCTCGAATCAACAGTCCTCGAATGCAACCAGCGCCTGAATGCCGATTTATTGATCCGCAAGGTGTCGCGCGCATACGGGGAATATTATGAGGTTCGCATGGGAGAATCCGACTGGAAGCGTCAGCATCAATTGAAGGAACTGCCTGTGTTCGCTTTTTCGAAAGGGCTGCTTGTGATCGCGCCGAACACAGCGGACATGGAAAAAACGCTGTCTCACTTTTTTGAGAAAAGCGATCCAACTTCCGTTTTGCCGATCCAAGGCATTCAGATCCGCATGAATATGCGCGGATCGCCGAACACGATTCGCATTTTGCTCGCAGCGCTGGGAGCTTTCAATCCACAAGGTGAGAATATATTCCTCTCGTCACAAACTCTTGGTGTGTTGAGCGAGATTTTTGGCCTGATGGAAAATTTTGGCGATTCGGATATTTCTGTCACGCACAAGCCGGGATCGCTGTCCATCCGGGCTTTGCTGGCACCCTGAAAATCCGAAAACGGTCGCGATGCAAAGACCGATGCGACGATCCCATCGGGATTTTTGTGCAGACACAAAAAGACACCCCTGAAGGTTTTTCAGGGGTGTCTTGTAAAAGACTGGCCAGTGGATCAATAATCGCGACGTTCGCGACCGCCGCCGCCACGATCTCCGCGAAATTCGCGTCGACCGCCGCCGCCACCACCACCACCCGAGGGCCGTTCTTCACGGGGCCGAGCTTCATTGACCGTCAATACGCGACCGTCAAGCTCCTTACCGTGGAATTGTTCCACAGCACGCTGAGCTTCTGCGTCGCTCGACATTTCCACAAACGCGAAACCACGGCTTCGTCCTGTGAATTTGTCGCTGATCAAGTTCACTGAAGTGACATTTCCAGCCTGGCTGAAATGTTGTTGGAGAGCGGCATCTGTTGTGTGAAACGAGAGATTGCCGACGTACAGGCGAGTGCCCATAAACTTCCTTTTCCTTTAGAACGCCAAATCGGAACGATCGGTTCTCCGCGTCGGAGCCCGGGATTCCGCTGAGACTATAAATAACTGACTCTGCAGACAATCCACTGAATCTTGATGTTGACGTTTACTGGTTCGAGTTGAAACTTATCGTGTTTTGCAGGAAGAATGCAAGAAGAAATTCACTCGTTGCGATAGGCATCCGCAAGGAGAGAAACGGGATGCTCAACCCGAACATTCATACCTTGTTTTTTCAATCCTGCCAGAATCTGCAGAGTACAGCCTGGGTTCGCTGATGCCAGTACGTGAGCACCCGAACTCATGATATGAGAGATCTTACGTTCAAGGAGCGTGGTGGCCATGTCCGGATGGGTGATATTATAGATCCCCGCACTACCGCAGCACCAGGCTGCCTCGGGCAGCTCCACCCAAGTATAATGGGGCAGGGACTTGAGGATCTCTTTTGGCTGGGCTGAGATCTTCTGTCCGTGCACGAGATGACAGGCTTCATGATATGCCAGTAGGGCCGTTCCGTGGGAAGCGGGATCAGATTGCGGCTTGCGAAAACCAATTTCGACAAGATATTCGGTGATGTCTCGCACTTTCTTCGACCAAACTTTGGCCTTTTGCATGTAAACGGGATCATTCTCGAGGAGACGATCGTAATGTTTCATTTGGGATCCGCAGCCGGCAGCATTGATGATGATCGCATCCAACAGATCCACGTCGAAAGCATCCAGGTTGCGACGCGCCTGAGCTCGGGCGCCTTCGAGATCGCCATTGTGCGCATGCAGCGATCCGCAGCATGCCTGTTCCAGTGGCAGGACGATTTCGCACCCATTTTGCTCCAGCACATAAATCGTATCTCGATTCACATGAGCGAACGCCACGTCCTGGATACAGCCGATGAGGAGGCCCACTCGGCGACTGGAGGAAAGGGCAGGGACACGGTCCAGGGACGTGAATGAATCGGAAATTGTCGGCGTCAGCGCTTCGAGGTCGCGCCACGTTTTTGGAAGCCATTTCATGGCGCCTGAGCGTCGAAGCAACGCCTGGATGCCAAGCCTTTGATAAAACCAAAGGAGTCGCGCCGCAAAGCGCAGACGCCATCGAGAGCGAAAAAGCCAACTGAGAAAAAAATTTCGGAGCAGATTTCGCTTCACGGAATCGAGAGCTCCTGCATGTTCGACTTCCACACGAGCGGTTTCGATCAGATGATTATAATTCACCCCTGCGGGACATGCTGTTTCGCATGCGAGACAGCCGAGACAAAAATACATCTCCTCCGCAAATGTTTGGCTCGTCTCAAGTTTTCCATCCGCGACGGCGCGCATCAGCGCGATGCGCCCGCGCGGGCTCGAGATCTCAAGCTTTGTGGCATCGTAAGTCGGACACGTGGGAAGACACATCCCGCAATGGATGCATTGCTGGAGAATGGAATAATCGAGGTCTTTCAGCATGGAATGGTTGGCCGCGAAATCAGAAAGTTGACTTCGGTTCATTCGTTTTCAATCGAATATTTTCCCAGGATTCAAAATCATATTTGGATCAAAGGCCCGCTTTACTTCGCGATGCACGTTGAGTCCCACCTGTCCGATCAGCGCGGGAAGAAATCTCTTTTTCGCCAGACCGACTCCATGCTCGCCGGTGATCGTTCCGCCCAGCGCAATGGCTTTCTCAAAAATTTCTGCGAATCCCTGCTCGACACGATGAATTTCATCCGTGTTACGTTCATCGGTCAGAAAGGTGGGGTGGAGATTGCCGTCACCCATGTGACCAAATGTGCCGATGCGAATCTGATACTTTTCAGCCGTCTTTTGGATGAAGGTGACCATCTCCGCCAGTCGGTTGCGTGGAACGGTTGCATCTTCGAGAATGGTGGTCGGGGCGACCCGCGCGAGGGCCGGAGACGCGGAGCGACGGGCAGAGGCCAGGCGCTCCGCTTCGAAATCGTCTTTGGCGATCTGCACCTGGAGTGCGCCATGCTCGCGAGCGATCCTTTCCATGGCCCGCGCTTCCTCTTCGGTGACGAGCGGATGGCCGTCTGTTTCCATAAGAAGGAGGGCTTCACAATCGAGCGGCAGACCGATATGCGCATAGTCTTCGACGCATGAAATCGTCATTCGATCCAAAAACTCCAAGGTGCATGGCACAATGGGCTCGGCGATGATGCTCGAAACCGTTTCCGCAGCTGCCTGTATGCTTGGAAATGTGGCCAGCAACGTGCGTTTCGACGCCGGCTTTGGCACGAGCCGCAGGAGAATCTCCGTAATGACTCCTAATGTGCCTTGGGAACTGACGAAAAGATCCTTCAAATTGTAGCCGGCGACATCTTTCATGCACGCCGTCCCGGTTCGTAATATGTCACCGCTCGCCAGCACGACTTCGAGTGCCATGACATAATCGCGAGTCACGCCGTATTTGAGGCCTCGCAGGCCTCCCGAGTTGTTGGCGACATTGCCTCCGATGGTGGAGATTTTGATCGAACCCGGATCGGGTGGATAAAAAAGTCCACACGCTTTTGCAGCTTCATCCAGTTTGGCTGTCAAGACGCCGGGCTGGACCCGTGCTGTGAGATTGGCTCGGTCAATTTCAAGGATGCGATCCATGCGCACCGTGCAGACCACGATGCAATGAGGAACGGGGATCGATCCGCCGCTTAATCCTGTGCCGGAACCCCGAGTGACCACGGCAATGCGTTCTGCATTTGCAAGGCGAAGGATGGCTCCGATTTGTTCAGTCGAATCTGGAAAAAGGACACAACCCGGTGTCTCATGCATCATGGGCGTGGCGTCGTAGCCATAAACAAGCAGATCCTCGGGTTTCGTCAGAACGCGATCTTCACCGAGAAGATCTGTCAATCGGCTCACGATGCGATTGTCCATGGGTATGGCCGCACCTTAACGCTAAAATTTCATCGAGATCGATGAAATTTCATTCTTTGTCTTTTAATTGTTGGCAGGATTGAAGGCGTAAAATAAGGACGCTATGAAAAGAACTGTGGAAGTCCGGTTGCGTCCTGATGTTCAATCCATTATGTTCCTTTTTTCAATGAACCAAGGAAAAATCATGAAGATATCCAAATTTGGAATGCTGGGAGTGGCAGGAATTGCCATGTTCGCACTGGGGATCGCAAAGGGTGCAGATTCAAACTCCTCACAACCCACGACGTTGAAAGCCGTCGCGGAATTAAAACCTGCGAAAAATAGCAAGGTGAAGGGCACCGTACTGTTTGTTCAGGAGAACGCCGGTGTTCATGTGACAGCAGAAGTGACGGGACTGACGCCGGGCGAGCATGGTTTTCATATTCACGAAAAAGGTGATTGTAGCGCTGCAGATTTCAGTTCTGCAGGTGGCCATTTCAACCCGTCGCATAAACCACATGGAGGAATGGAATCGATGGAACATCATGCCGGTGATCTGGGGAATCTGACTGCGGATGCGACGGGGAAGGCTCATCTGGATTTTGTGAGTCACGATCTTTCACTCGATGGCACGAATTCTGTTGTCGGCCGTTCCGTGATTGTGCACGCAAACAGGGATGATCTGGTTTCGCAACCAGCGGGCAATGCTGGTCCGCGAATAGCTTGCGGAGCGATCGAACTAAAATAAAATTTTCGAAGGATTTGCGAGGGACTTCGAATTGGCTTTTTGCTTGTTGTCCCATAGCGGTCTCAGTAGCCTGCAACATTGTCGCAGGACGGGTGGCAGAGTGGTCGATCGCGCACGCTTGGAAAGCGTGTTTACCGCAAGGTAACGTGGGTTCGAATCCCACCCCGTCCGCCATTTCGGGGCGGGTCCCGGCTCTTCAGGGATCGACTTTGGCGAAAGCGCCATCCGCACCAGACCATGGAAAAAGTTCGGGATGGAACAAATGGGCAAGCAGCTCCAGTCCGTCCACCAGCCGTGGTCCTGGCCGTGAGAAATACGCGTTGGCATTCACCGCGTAAACGCGATGATTTCGCACCGCATCAAGTCGCGACCATCCATGGCGTGTCTTTAACTGCTCTGCCTGGGTCAGGTTTTTTTGCAGACCGAAACCGCAGGCAGAAACGATCAGGACTTGCGGGTTCCAGTCGAGAACTTGTTGCCACTCGATGCGCACCGAATCCGTGCCTTCTCTTGAAATCGAATCCTCCGCTCCGGCCCATCGCAGCATGGTGGGGATCCAGTGGCCGCCACAATAAATCGGGTCAACCCATTCCAGGAAGAAAGCCCTTGTCCTGGCTGCCAATTGTTTCCGGACAATCCGGTCCACTCGCTGGCGAGCCTGGTGGACCCATTCTTTTGCCTTTTTTTGAGTTTTTGTTTTTTCGCCAAGAACGAGCATTTCCGTCAGCACGGACTCAAATGATTTTGGAGTTTGCCAGAGGATTTCAGGCTTGGATTTCAAGGCGGCAAGAACCTGTGTCACCTCATTTCCGGAGGGTGCGCAAACCTGGCACAGATCCTGCGTGATAATCAGATTGGGCGCAGCGGTTTGAAGTGCATGCTCATCGATTTGATAGAGACTTTTTCCCTGCCGCAATTGTTGGGTGACGGCCTGATCGATTTCTCGAAGACTCATTTTTTCCAGGTCCAGCGCGCAACGCACCACCACCGGTTTTTTTGCGACTTCGATGGGATAATCGCATTCGTGGGAAATACCGACAAGGTGGTCGATGAGTCCGAGTGCGCAAACCATTTCCGTGGCTGCAGGCAAAAATGAGGCGATGCGAAGTGGGTTCATTGGGATGTGGTCTGTCCATGTGGACACTCTCGGTTCATGACGAAGATGGGTAAGGATGCTTTGTCGGGGCGATGGGACGTTGTTTCAACTGGCACACGATCTCATGTTGTTCCGTTTCGCTCATTCCACTCCAGGCAGCAATTTCCAAGCGTGTGCGCGCGCAGCCGATGCAAAGGCCGCTCGAATCCTCGATCTGGCAGATTTGGATGCAGGGGGATTCCTGTTTCATGGCTTGTGGTTTCTGGACTGGATCTCCATCTCCAGGCAATGGGGGCAAAGACAGTCGCCTTGCAACGGCGGAGGAAGTGCCGGAAAAGTTTCGCACCAGCATTTGGTCTCCCCCTTTGCCGGGCCGCAGCTAAAGGTTTCGCCGCAGTGCGAACAGACTTTAGTTTTTGGAAGAGGCTTTTCCATGGATGAACCTGTTGCGATGCGTGCCTTAAGTGTAAAGACCGCATATTTTTTATCAATAGGACTTCTTTTTGAGCTTTTTTGCCTTTTTCTTTTTCGCAGCACGAATAACTCCCGGGCCGCAGGGCAGGGGATGGATGCGCTTCGTGCGGCAACGGAAATGCAACGGATCGCGGATGCGATCTGTCCCTGAAGAAACCCCGTTCTGTGAGGGTTGGACTATCCTGAAAAGTCTTTCAATCGATTCCTTGCGCCCAGGCAATCTTATCTGCAAGGGTTGAACTCCAGCTGTCCAATTCTTGGAAAGAACGCAAGTTTGCCTGAATGCGTTCGGCGGCCATGAGGCAATAATATTGGCCCAATTGGAGCGATTGCTGAATCTCATCCTCTTCTCGATGGGGTTTTTGAAGGAGCGATTCCAAACGTGATAACACTGCCGAAATCGCGTAAATTTCAGTGGCTGCGTCGGCAAGTCGTTTTTGGACGTATTGCTTTTCTAAAATGGCTTCACCATAACGAAGAAGATTTCTTGCGACCGTTCTCTGAAAAGCCCGGATGAGTTTCTCAAGCAGCTTTCCGAGATCCTTGAGTTCCTCATGGTGAATGGAAATTCCCGTGTGCCTGCACGGAATTTGTCGTTGCAGAATCCTCCAAAGCTTGCCGGGCGCATCCCAAACAGATCCCTCCAGAATTTCTTTGAGTTCAAACCCTGCGGCCCGGATTCCTACCAGCGCGATCAATGTTCTCAAGACATCATTGGCTCCTTCGCCAATCATGTTGATCCGTGCATCCCGCATCATGCGTTCGTAAGGTAAATCGGTAAAATAGGCGGAACCTCCGAAGATTTGAATGGTTTCGTTGACGATCTCCCAAAGGCTTTCACTCGCGAAGACTTTGAGCATGGCGGTTTCCAGCATGTAATCTTCTACCTTGCGATCGATGAAATGCGCCGTCAGATGGGTCGCAGACTCCATTGCAAAAGCCAATGCGGCGATCCTGGAAATCTTGGCTTTGACCATTTCAAATTCAATGAGCGTCTTGCCAAATTGGCGACGAGTCCTTGCATGCTCGATCGCATCTCGGACGCAAAGCTTTGCGGCGCCCGTGCAACTGGCTCCAAATGTGGTGCGCCCAAAATCGAGGAGTGTCAGCGCCACGCGCAAGCCCTCGCCAAAAGGACCGATCACGTTTTCGGCAGGCACACGCAAATTCCGAAACAGGAGCTTGCTGGTGATGGTGCCTCGGATGCCGCATTTATCGAGTGAGGCGACTTTGACTTCAAAACCGGGCATGTCGGGGGTCACCAAGAAGGCTGTGATCCTTTCGCGTCCCTTCTTGTCTTTGGTATTTGGAACCTTCGCCATGACGGTGATCAAACCCGCGGTGCTTCCGTTCGTGATCCATTGCTTCTCTCCATTAAGAACATAATGAGATCCTTCCGCATTCAGGACGGCCCGAGTCTCGATGCCACCGGCATCGGAACCGGCATTGGGTTCCGTCAAAGCAAATGCCGCAAGAATCTCGCCTCGCGCCAATTTCGGCAGCCACTCTGACTTCTGTTGTGGAGAACC
>JABDCI010000018.1:0-118 GCA_013288215.1 Verrucomicrobiota bacterium
ACAGGGGAGGGGCAGTAAACCTAAGGCAGAAAATCTGCTTATTTACCTTTGCCCTCGAGACTCGAGGAAAGGTTTGTCGAAAATCTAAGGCTCAAAAATGCTGCTTTGGTAGTCGAAC
>JABDCI010000018.1:128-920 GCA_013288215.1 Verrucomicrobiota bacterium
AGTCTGCGAAATGCCCCTTTCATGGAGACGCAGGGCCGCGGCTTCTTCAACATCAAGAGAGAACTTTTTCAATGCCCTATCAGAAGCATTATTTGCTCTTGTCGGGTTTTCTTTGTGATCAAAGCGTCGCTGGGTTAGCCGGTTTAATTCTGCTTGTTTCTTTTTCTGAAATTCGATTCCAATGAATTTCAGAAAATCCAGACGGGAACTTGGACTTAAAAAAGGAGATTCTGCTGCACATCTAAGTTGATCATGTACGTAAGCACATTCTTGAAGCCATCTCTGTCGGTTGCAGTGCAATTCCAAGCCCGCAACGTAGTTCAAATGCGAAGACACCAGAGTTTTGAGATGGCAAGCCTGGTTCAGCATGTTCATGCAAGATGCGTACAAATCTTGTACCTTTTTCGATACGAATGGCGATAAGATGGTCCAGTCTTTAAGGATGGTCTTGTCTATATCTTGGGTTTTATCTTGGATTGGATATTTGGGCTTTTGTACGCGGCGGATACACTCGCTCAACTCAGGTGTTATTTTGAAGGGGAATTGTTTGTGCTTAAGAAACATGAACATCCACCTTTTACGTTCATTCAGGACGGCTTTACATTTATACTTGGGATGTTTCTTTTCAAAACTGTTCAGCAACTCCCACCATTTTATGTTTTGAGCCAACTCGGAAATGCTTACCTCTTTTAAGGTTAGCAATAAAAGTAACAGCTTCTCCTCAAGTATGCGCCACGGGCAGACGTACCAGTTGGCGTCAGGTGGCCATATTGCGGCCAAGCGTTGAGACTG
>JABDCI010000018.1:934-29339 GCA_013288215.1 Verrucomicrobiota bacterium
CGGGAAGCAATGCGGCAAACGGACCAAAATCCGGGCTGGAATGATCGTAAATCGCAGTGATGAGATGACTCGAATGTCCGACCGCTGCCTGGACTAAGTCTTTGGAGATTCCCGATTCTCGACAAAGCGTAACGTAGACATGTCGCAATGCATGAGGATGAATATTCTGTGAAAGTTTTGCGTTCTTCAAAATCTCTTCTAGATGAGGGCGTACTGATACGCGATCCCATTTGTTTTTAAGCCCTTCAGTCTCAACTTTCGGACTTGGCAAAATGAAGCCGTGTTCCTGTCGGTACGCTTTCAGTTTATTGATGGTTCTTATCGGCAGCGGCACGATGCGTGACTTTCCGCTTTTCGTTGTGAAGTGTTCGGATGACTGAAGGCGGAGGTAGTATTTTGTCCAGTCAATGTTTTCCCATCGGGCATGCAGAGCTTCCGTGTACCGAAGTCCCGCTGTTGCCAAGAGCCAAACGCACAACGAAGCGGCAATTTTCGTGGGATCGGCATTGCCTTTCACCGGCTTGCAATATGCGTCTGCCGCTTCGAGAATCTGATTCAGTTCTGCAATGGTGAGCTTGGGGGGCGGCAAAAATCGTTCCCGTTGCGCCGTTAATCGCTTTTGTTCGGCCCTAGAAAAGGGTTTCCAGTTTCCGAGGGGATTGGCTGGCAGGAGTCCCGCGCCGCCTTCAGAAGGAGATTTGCTGGCTTGGGCGAACGCTGCACGAACATTGCGATAGATGGTAGCAACGGAGGTTGCGGCTCTCAAAGCAGCTTGAGGGCTTTTCTTATTGGCGTCACGAAGTCGCTTGTCCCGCCATTTATTAAGCAAATGTGGCGTAATTTGCCGGATGTCGTTCACCTTTAAGCCATCCATGAAGAGTTGGAGATGATTGCTCGCGTAACGTACGGTTGTGTTACGGTGTCGTCCGGGGGAATTGTTGAATGCTTTGTACCATTTAATAAAACCGTCTGTAGTGAAGGGCGATTCGCCTTTGGTAGGTTGCTCCTGTCGCAAGGTTTGTTTGGCATGTAATTTGCCCATGTACAGACTCTGTTCATCAGGTGTGGTTTTGCGTTCAGGAGTGCCATAGAGCGCGGCCTTTTCCCGAAGCGCACCTGCTTGGGCTTTCTCTAGGTCGCTCGTCCCTAAAGGAACGGTGTACCGCTTCCCTTGGTAGGTGAATCGCCAATACCAAAGGCCGGTTCGGGAATGTTTAAAAAGTCCCCTTAGAGAAGGGGCTGCTTTTCGTTTCCTTGTGGGAGGCTTAATCATAGCCGCGACTTGCGACGCAATGTGAACTATATCCGAAGGTTGCAGATTGGCAACCATATTGGCAACCAGAGGGTTTTTCATGAGATAATTTGAAGGTTGTATTTCCTTCAAATTTACCTCTGAAAACCGCTTGGTGCGGCGTGTAGGAATCGAACCTACAACCTAGTGATTAAGAGTCACTTGCTCTGCCAATTGAGCTAACGCCGCGCAGGCCAATCGGATGAATCCAGCTGGGAACGAAAAACGTATCATTGGAGCGCTTTTCGTGACAAGGAAAATACGGGATTTTAGGAGCTCTTCCAGCGCTTGAAAAGGTGGTGTTCGATTTTCAGAAGGTCGAGAATCTTGCCAATGGTATGGTCGAGGATTTCCTCGATGGTTTTTGGTTGATGATAAAAGGCGGGGATGGGGGGAACAATCATGCCGCCCATTTCCGTCACGGCCACCATATTACGCAAGTGTCCAAGATGAAGGGGCGTTTCTCGTGGCACAATAATGAGTGGACGGCGTTCCTTGAGCGTCACGTCTGCTGCGCGGCAGAGAAGGTCTCCTCCAGTCGAGTGCGCGATGTTTCCAAGAGTTTTCATGCTGCAGGGAATGACGATCATGCCTTGCGTGGGAAACGAACCGGAGGAAATGGGGGCTGACAGATCCGAGATCGCGTGGACATGATCCGCGAGCTTCTCGACCTTCTTTCCCGACCACTCGGGGGTTTCCAAGCGCATCGAGAGTTCCGCCGAATCGGACATCACCAGATGTTTTTCAATGATTGGCATTTTGGAAAGGACCTGGAGGATGCGAATGCCATAAATGGTCGAGCTGGAACCCGTGATTCCGATGACGAGGCGTCTGCGTTCCGAGCTCATTTTGCAACTATAGCGTGACCAGAGGCCGTGTCACGGGTTTTGGCCTTCGTTATTATGCATTCTCTCGAATTTCGACTTGAGATGATCCATAAAAATTGCATGAATGTCAGGCTGGAGCATGATCGCGAATGCGCGGCATGTGACAGTGCGATGGACGATGCATTACGTTGTGGATTTATAGGCTGGCGAGGAGCGGACTCGGTGTTGCAAGCGATTCAGTCCCTAGAAGCTCAGGGGCTCATTCAGCTTGTTTGCGCTGCGGACGATTCGAATGCCATGGAACCCGGGATCGGGCGGCATTTGAGTGCCCGAGGGGTGCGTGTTTACGATGATTTCCAACATCTTTTCGAACACGAGCACGACTTCCATGCTTTGATCATCGCGGATGGTATTCCCTCCCATGCCCGGCTCACCGCCACTGCCCTTGCGCGAGGGTTGTTTGTCTATCTCTGCCAGCCGCCCGTGCCGCTCATTCAGCAACTTAACGATCTGATTGCGCTCGATAGCCGTCAAAAGGTCGGAGTCGGTTTCGATCAGATCCATCTTTCGCAAATCCGCCAGCTCAAGACATGGACGGCCGAGGGACGACTTGGAGCGCTGAACGCGATCCGTGTGAAGGTTTCCAAGCCGCGGTTTGCGTTTTACTACGAGGAATTTCCTTGGGTGGGCAAAATGATTCTCAACAAAGAGCCGGTTCTAGATGGGCCCGCCACGCATGAATACGCAGGATTGCTTCACGCCATCATGTATCTTGGCGGGGCAACCATGGAAGAATATACCGTGCCAACGGAAGTAGAGGGCGAGTTTTATCGTGTGATGCCGATCGAATCCTACGACCTCTGCGGTATTCGCGGGAATCTGGCATCGGGAACAGCCTTTCATTTTATTGGCTCGCGCGCTTCTAAAACAGTGGTTCCATTTCGCATCGAGCTGGTGGGAGACCGCGGAAAGGCATGGTACCAAGAGGGGGCGGCAACGGCCGAAAATGATTGCGGCTTGAAGGCGAGCGTTTTTGGAAACTCAGATCCCGCAGTGGAATCCCTCAAGCAATTCATCGACTTCGTAAAAGGGCGCTGTCTGCGTCCGGCAGTACGCCTGGAGGATGTGCGGGGTTACCTGCTGGCAAGCAACGGCGGCCTCATGGGATCGGGGGGGATTCACTCGGTTCCTTCCGAGCATTGGAAGGAATATCGAGAGGGACAGCAATTTGCCTATGAGGTCATCGATCTTCCGGCCTTGATGGAACGCTCCATCAAGGAGGGCAAACTCTTCGCTGAGCTGAACATTCCTTGGGCCCGCAAGGGAACGGGCGTGTCGGTTCGCAGCTTGCGTTCACTGTCTCTGAAAGATTATATCTCACATTGATTTCACCAGAATTTCACTCCCGTCCTTTATGTCTCCATCTTCTGATCTTTGTCTGATTGCAGGGAATGCGAACCCGCCGCTCTCCAAAAGCATTGCCGAACAGTTGAATGTGCCGCTTGCCGACGCGGTGGTCACGAGTTTTCCTGACAGCGAAACCTTCGTCAAAATCAATGACAACATCCGTGGGCGGGATGTGTTTATCATTCAACCCACATGTCCGCCAGCCAATCACAATCTCATGGAGCTGTTGATCATGATCGATGCGGCGCGGCGGGCCAGCGCGGATCGTATCACGGCGGTCATCCCATTTTACGGATATGCCCGTCAGGATCGCAAGGATCAGCCACGTGTGCCCATCACGGCCAAGCTCGTGGCGAACCTGCTCACAGCTGCCGGCGCCAACCGCATTTTGACGATGGACCTGCACGCACAACAGATTCAGGGATTCTTCGACATCCCTGTCGACCACCTCTATGCGGCACCCGTATTATATAAACATTTTGTGGGTAAAAAGATGCAAAACCTTGTGGTCGTCTCGCCTGATGTGGGTGGGCTTAAGATGGCATATGCCTACTCGAATATGCTCAATGCCGGACTTGCGATCGTCGCTAAACGGCGCAAATCGCCTACGGAAGTGGAATCTCTCAATCTGATCGGGGAAGTGAAGGATGCCGATGTGATTCTTGTCGATGATTTGACGGAGACCGCAGGAACGCTTTCCTCGGCGTCCAACTTTCTGCGTGAGGCGGGAGCGAGGAATGTGTTTGCGATCGTCTCCCATGCCGTGCTGGGCAAGATGGGCATCGACAGGCTCAAGAAATCGGCAATCAAGGAACTTGTCACAACGGACAGTGTGCCACACGTCGATTCTGAAGGATTTCCCATCACGGTTCTGAGCGTGGCGCCACTTCTGGGAGAAGCAATCCGCCGCATTCACAGCAACAGTTCCGTGACATCTCTCTTCGACGTGAACGTCGCGAAATTGAGCCACTGATTGCGGAAACGACACTTGCCGGAAGTTTCATGCTCGATCTCCTGGAACATATTCGTTGGGAGGGGGACGCTCTCGTCATTCTCGATCAGACACTTTTGCCCACGGAGACCAAATATGTATCCCTTCGTACCATCGATGAGGCATGGGAGGCGATTCGGGTCTTGCGCGTTCGCGGTGCGCCGGCGATTGGTGTTGCGGCGGCTTTTGGCATGTATCTGGGATTGCGGGAAGGTCGGAGTCTTTCATTCCCTGCGTTCGAGAAGCTTGCAAAAAAGCAGGGGGAATATCTTTGTTCCTCGCGTCCAACCGCGGTCAATCTTCGTTGGGCCGTGGAGCGTGTTCAAAAATTGATTCGGCAGGAAAAAGCGCGTTCGGTATCAGAGCTTGTGGATCGATTGCTCGAAGAGGCGCGCCATATGATCGAGGAAGACAACGCTGTTTGCCTCAATATCGGACGTTATGGAATGGAGCTCATTCCAGAAGGCGCGCGCGTGTTGACGCATTGCAATGCGGGCGGTCTGGCCACAGCGCGGTATGGCACGGCCCTATCGCCCGTGTACGCGGCGGTGCAACAGGGCAAACGCGTGGCGGTGTATGCGGATGAAACCCGCCCGCTTTTGCAGGGCGCTCGTCTCACCGCGTATGAATTGCAGCGGGCAGGAGTGCCGGTAACGTTGATTTGCGACAACATGGCTGCGACGGTCATGGCCCAAAAGAAGGTCGATCTCGTGATTGTAGGCGCCGACAGAGTTGCGGCCAATGGCGATTTTGCGAACAAAATAGGAACTTATGGAGTTGCCATTCTTGCCAAGGAACATGGCATTCCGTTTTATTGCGCCGTACCACTTTCCACGATTGATCTCAAACTCTCTAGCGGAGAACAAATTCCTATTGAAGAAAGGCCTGGGGAAGAGGTGACCCAAGGGTTTGGAAAACAAACAGCCCCCACCGGCATCAATGTTTTCAATCCTGCATTTGATGTAACTCCACATAAATATGTTACATCTTTTATTACTGAAAAAGGAGTAATTAATCCTCCCTTTAAAAAGAATCTTTCCAACCTCTTCAAGACGGAGTGATGTGCGTTTATGCGATTGGCTGGGATCGAAATTGGCGGCACGAAACTCCAGGTGGTGCTCGGAAATGAAAAGGGTGCCATTATGGAGCGGCGCCGTTATGAGGTTCTCCCGAAGCAGGGCGCTGGAGGCATTCAGAATCAGATCCTTGCGGGAGTAACGGATCTTGCCGGAGAAAAAGGTTTTGATGCGATCGGAATTGGTTTTGGCGGTCCCATCGACTGGCGGACAGGCACGATTTTCACATCGCATCACATTACGGGATGGAATGGGTTTCCACTTGCCTCGTGGCTGCGCGAAAAATGGAATGTCCCTATCTTTGCCGACAATGACGCGAACGTGGCGGTGCTTGCTGAGGCACGCATGGGTCACGGACAAGGAAAAGATCCGGTTTTTTACATGACGATCGGAAGCGGAATAGGCGGGGGTATCGTTCATCAAGGACGTCTCTATCACGGTTGTTTTCCAGGCGAAGTCGAAATCGGGCACACACGCCTGCCGCTGGATCGTTCACCTGAACGATGGCCGATTCTTGAAGATGCGTGTTCTGGGTGGTCGCTTGACAGACAAATACGAGAGATCACCGAAGCCTATCCCCATTCCCCACTCGCTCAACTTGTCAAAAAGGATCCACATGAAAAGGAAGCACGGCATCTTCTGCATGCCCTTCAAGCGGGGGATTCGCAAGCACGCGATTTATGGGAACGATGGATTGCGATGCTCGTACTTGGGCTCTCACACGTCGTTCATTTATTTCATCCGGCGGCGCTTATTCTCGGAGGAGGCGTCACGCTGATGGGGCCGCCGCTGCTCGAGGCCGTTCGTGGGCAGCTTGCAACATGCGTGATGAGGGCCTACCAGGGAACTTATTCTGTGGAATTGTCGGCGCTTGGCGAGGATGTCGTGCCGGTGGGCGCCCTGATCCTTGCAGCGGAAGGTTTGAAATCATGAACATGACGACGATACGAAAACAGGCATCCTTCCCGGTCAAGGCCGACTTTCTGGAGGAATTGCAGCGTCTGGCGCGCATGCTGAAGGAGAGGGGAATCGAACCGGTGAGCCTATCGTACCGCTATGGCCTTGGGTTTGCCACAACCCGCCAAGGCACCGACTTGAAACGATTGTCTGAAAAGGATCTTTTGTGGATTGAGCAAATCAATTTCGATGCTGGAACGTTCATTCTTTCCGGTATGGGCGAGCCGCAAAGGTCTGCGTTTCTGCACGCGGCGGTATTCCGGCATCGCAGCGCGGCCATCTTTGCGGTGACAGTGCGGGTGAATGGCGGCGACATTTCGCGGCCGAAAGTGTCATCTTCCGAAACGGCATGGCTCGATCAGGTGCGCGTGGCTCTCAACTCCGGTAATGCGTTTACTGTGGATGATACGGAAGTGCTGTCGTTCGGTTGTACCGTGGACGACGCGGCTGCTGAAATCAGAGATCCGCAGGAGCGACTGGCGTAGGCTCTGTTGGACCAGCGGCGGCTCCTGCTTGGGTGTTTTCCACCGGCTTTGCGGGCTTTTCTTTCTTTTTCGGAGGACGAGTGATTTCGAGCAAAGCATTATTGTATTCGATGAGGTGGCCCTGCCGGATGAGCCAGTGAAGATCCTGAAGCACGGCATTTTTCGCGTCTGGATTTGGTTTTTCCTGCGTTTCCGGAGCGAGCGTTTCGATCAGTGACTTTCGCGTGGACTGAGGATGCGCGGCAAGATGGGCGAGAATTGCTTTCAGGCCGGGAGAAATGATGGTGGGATCCAGGACGAGAGCCTTGGGCCGGACAAGGGAAACAAATTGGACGCTTTTTCGCCCTTTGAATACGTGCAGATTGTTTTTGAAAAAAATGTCGCGCAAGCGATATGCCAATCTGACAGGGAAACGGGTTTCCACCTCCCAGGTTTGGCGCAGCAATGCGGCAAGGGCTGGATTGTCGAGTGTGCGACTGATCTCTCCGGGAACCGTGACAGCGCGTCCCTGGCGCACGGCGGTCGAAAAATGTGTGTCCGCAAAATGACGTTCGACTTCAGTTTCCGAATGAAGCGTTTTTGGCTCAGCCTCCTGTACAGTCGACCATGTCGATTTCCAGGACTGTTCTTCCATCCATTTTTTCACCACCTCTGGGTCGCGGACTTGGATGATGCTGTTTTTGAAACGGTCGAAAGGCATTTGAGCGAAGTTCGCTTTATAGAGCTGAAGCAAGCGTGTTTGATAGGAATGATGATTGGAGGGGCCGACGATGGCTCCATTGAGAGAGCAGCGGGCGACTGACGTAAAGTTGCCTTTCGGAAGTTCTCCCTGCTGGCGATCTTCTTTGTAGAAGGCGTCTTTGTGCTGACGAAGCATGTGCTCGGCAATGGCAGATCTGTGGATGGCAATCCGATGGCAAAGGGTGCATTGATAGATCGCGGTCGGAGTTTGCGCATCTTTCTTAAGCCGGAATTCAACGTCGTGTCGTTCCGGTTTTTCCAGGAACATGCGCGCGATGCTGAAGAGGGGATAGGCACGGGCCGACGCTCGAATTTGCTCGATCACGGATTCAAGAGCTTTAAGTTCCGGCAAAAATGAAATCTCGATGGGAAGTGGAACGAGGGGCGTCTGTGGGATTTGTGTCCTGCGATCGATGCTGAATTTTGGAGCACGACCCTTGCTTTTGGGGTCCTGGGATCGGGCAGGATGCTCCGAACGCCGGCCTTTGTTTCGTGTCCGATCCCGAGCCGGGTTGTTTCGCTCGTCGCGGGGGGATCTCCGTGCTTCCTCCGAAAAAGAGGGATCTGTGGATGGCAGACGAGCCCAGTCCGGGAGAAATTCGAGATCGATAGGAGAGGCAGGTTTCACGGAAAAACAATCGAAAACGTTCTTGATGTACAGATCAATCAAAAAGGAAGATCTCCCGGCTGGTGTTGCGGATTTGACGATGCCTCAAGTTTTTGTTTTGTTGGGGGGGATGGGTTCATCTGAATACTCTCTGCGAGGCAAGCTCATTCTGGATAGCGGCAAACTAGCAGGATCTTATTTCGACCGGAGTGTGATTCTGGTCTGTCGGCAAGATGAAACCGGGAGTTTTGGAGTGGTGCTGAATCGTCCGCTGGGACGCAGCTTGAAATCGGCGAGTGACTTTCCGATGAATGACGCCATGAAAGGAACTCCCATCTACACCGGCGGTCCCGTGCAGCAGGAAATGTTGAGTGTTCTTTACGAGACCCATGAATCCCTGGAAAATGACATTTTACCATTTTTACAGCTGGGGCATTCCCTTCAGGAGCTTTCGGATCGCTTCGATTCGAATCAGCCGCCGCGGCGCGTGCGCGCGTATTCAGGCTATGCTGGCTGGACCTCCGGACAGCTTGAGGAAGAAATGCGCCAAGATTGCTGGATTTCGCTTGCGCCTACATTGAGCGCCGTTTTTTGCGATCACCCTGAAACCCTTTGGGGCAGAATGCTCAAGAAAAAGGGAGGTATTTATCAATTGATCGCTGAATTTCCATCGGATCCCTCGATCAACTAACTGGGATTTGGAAAACCATGTTCCCGGCTTTTCTTACCACACTTTTTTTCTCTTTTTCTGCAGTTTGCGCGTCGCGTTCAACCCGTCTTCTCGGGCCGATCACCGCCAACTTCTGGAGGCTCGTGCTGGCCACGAGTTTTCTGGCCGCCTGGGCGCATTTTTATGGGGAAGGCTTGAAGGGCCCTGCACTGGCTCTTTTTATTTGGAGTGGAGTGATTGGATTCGGATTCGGTGATGTGGGTTTCTTTCTCGCGCTCCCAAGCCTTGGGCCTAGGCTGACTCTTCTCATCGTGCAATGTTTCGCAGCGCCGCTTGCCGCGCTGATGGAATGGTTCTGGCTCGGAACCACACTCCACGCGATGCAAATCGTCTATGGAGTGACGATTTTGGTGGGCGTGGCCATCGCGCTGGTCCCCAGCGAACATCTTGAGGTTTCTTTGCGATCGTTTCGCATAGCGATCTTATGGGCGATGGTGGGTGCATTCGGCCAGGCGCTTGGAGCTGTGATGAGCCGCAAGGCTTTCGCCATTTCAACGGCCGAAGGGATGAATGTGGATGGGATCACCTCAGCCTACCAGCGCATCCTCGGAGGAGTATTGATCGCGGGCATTGCCTATCTCCTTTTGAGTCGACGCGACAAACCCCGGCGGGAACATCGTTCCACGACCGCCATGCTTTTCTGGCTCGTGCTCAACAGCCTTGCCGGACCATCCCTTGGAGTCGCATGTTACCAATGGGCGTTGAAAATTGCACCGAGTGGCGTGGTTTTGCCGATTGTAGCGACGACGCCCCTCGTGGTGATGCCCTTTTCGCGGCTGATTGAGAACGAGCGGTTTACGAAGCGCTCCGTGATAGGAGGCATTCTAGCCGTCTTGGGAGCCGTTGGTCTCACTCTTGCTGGCTAACGGTTGACTGGGTTGCTTCTGCAATTCAAAGCGGAGGCAGGTTGAGCCATTCCAATTCCGTACGCGCCTTTTCGGGGTGAGAATTTGCCCCCGGGGACAAAAGGTCATGCGGCGATCTCGAGATGCAGGAGTTGAGCAACGGCATGCTGAGCTTCCTCCAACGTAATGGCGGCCATGCACGCCCGCGTGCGGGTCCAGTCACAGTGTGATTTACGGTCGCGCGAGCACGGGCAGTCGTGGACAAGCACGGTGTGTTCGACAGCCCACGGGCGCCAGTTCTGAAATCCCGTCGGACCGAAAAAGGCGAGGGAAGGCGTGCCCTGAGAGGCGGCAATATGCATGGGAGCCGAATCGACTCCGATGAAAAGGCGAGCTTGGGCCGCAACTGCAGCCCATTGTGTCAGTGTCAACTGGCCAATCAGAGATCGCGGCTGTGTCCGTGTCAGCGCGAGGATTTCGTGAGCGCGGGCCTGTTCGCGCAGATCAGGGCCGCATGTGATAAGGACGGGGATTTTGAGTTTGGCTTGAATCCAATCGATCAGCGCGGCGCAACGGCTGTTCTCCCAGCATTTGAAAAGCCAGCGTGATGTTGGATGGAATATAATGAAATTCCTCTGCCCAAGGGTGATTTCTTTTTCGGATTTAAGGCCGAAGCCGTTCAAAACTTCATCGGCCTTCGCCACATCGGCATCCGCAAGGTGGAGTTCCATGCGTGGATCCCGCGGTGACATTTCAAACGCTTTCAAGAGACCGAGATTTTTCTGAACCTCATGCTCGTCCGGATTGTTCGGTGGCAGCGCAAGATGGGTGTAAAACATGCGTTTGCCGAGAAAACCTTTACCCTGCGGGTCATAGGCAACCCGGTAATGGGCGCCACTCCACCATCCCAGCCACGCGGCTCGATCGGCGGATGTCAGATCCACAATCATGTCGAATTTTCTTTTCCGTATTTCATTTGCGAACCGGAATTCCGCTATGGCGCGAGCTCCGAAGCTGAGGTGGCGCATCGAGGAACGCGGAAAGCGGAGCACTTCCTCCAAAAGGGGATGATATTGAAGCATCGCTTCCGTTCCTTCATTCACAAGGAAAGAAATTTTCGCATTGGAAAAGGTCTCGTGCAGTGTCCGGATGCAAGGTGTCGTCAGAAGCACATCACCGATATGCTTGAGTTTGATCAGCAGGATCTTTTTAATGTTGCGGAATTCCGGACCGTGTCGCGTCAGCTCCATAAAGGATGAGCGAGGATCGTGTCATATCTCCGGGATCATTTCAAAACCTATGATCGCCAACCCGGAGCGCAGAAAATTGAAGATTGTTCATACGGAGGCTTCCTTGGGCTGGGGAGGACAGGAAATTCGGGTCATGGTGGAGCTGCGTGAAATGGCGCGGCGCGGGCATCGGACGTTTGTCGTGGCACCGCCCGACAGCGATCTTTTTCGACGAGCGCTGGATTTCCGCATCGATGCGTTGCCGCTTTCCATGCGCCGCGGCGATTTCTTCAAGAATCTGAACTGGCTGGCAGATTTTTTTCGTCGAGAACGAATCGATGTCGTCAACACTCATAGTTCACGTGATAGCTGGCTCGCAGGATTTGCCGCGAGAAGCGCGGGCGTTCCTCTTGTCATCAAAACACGCCACATCTCGGCGCGTGTGTCAAGGGGATGGCTGACACGCTTTGCCTATCAACGCCTGCACGATTACATCATCACGACAAGCAAGGGAATTACCGAAGATATGGTTCGTTTCAATCATTTTGATCCGGATTGCATCTCGGCCGTCCCAACTGGAATCGATCTGAAGCGGTTTGATCTTGGGGTTCGACCGAGCCATCTGCGCCGCGAACTGGGTTTGCCTGAAAATTCCATTCTGATCGGAATGATTTCCGTTCTTCGCAGTTGGAAAGGCCACCCCGATCTATTGAATGCGGCACTCGCGGTTAAGAAAAGATTTCCATCGGCCTATTTTGTTGTCGTGGGAGAGGGGCCGCGCCGCGTGCAAATCGAGGAACAGCTCCTCTCAAACGATCTGGAGGATTTTGTTTTCCTGATTGGACATCGCGATGACATTCCTCAGATTTTGAGGGATTTGAATATGTTTGTCATGCCTTCCTATGCCAACGAGGGAGTCCCGCAGGCGTTACTCCAGGCACTGGCAATGGAAAAACCGGTCGTGGCATCGAACGTGGGCGGAATTCCTGAGGTGCTGGTTTCGGGAAAACACGGGCTCCTTTGCGAACCGCAAAATCCCAAAATGTTGGCAGACGCGCTCATCCATATGCTGGAGAATCCGGTCGAAGCCAAGCAGATGGCGATCTCGGGCCGCGAGCATGTGCAGACTCACTACTCGTTAGAAGTGATGGTGGGGCAGTTGGAAGAAATTTATTATCGCACACTCGGACAGAAATCCCAGAATTCAGCCCGGATGCGTTCTGTCGAATCGATTCTGCCTCAGGAAGAAAAGGGTTTGCACACAAAAGCTGCATTGCAGCAGCCGCGTGTCTAAAGTCCCATAATGGTGTGAAGATCAGCCTTTTGAGACGGCGCTACTCGGCGGTAGGCGGTGCGGAACGTTTCACACTGCGACTTGCGCAAATGCTTTTCAAGCGGGGGCACGCTGTTTCCATTTGCGCGGAGTCATGGCCTGATGCCCGCGATGGAACCTATAAAATCGTGCACTTCCGAAGCGGAAATGTGAAAGCATATGCACGTGCGGCGCAGGAATATGTCCGTGATGCTTCCGACTCCCTCATTCTTAGTCTGGAACGAACGCTCAAGCAGGACATCTACCGCGCTGGCGACGGTGTCCATGCGGCATGGCTTGAGCGGCGCGCACGTTTTATTTCTCCATGGAAACGTGCTTTCAGCAGTTGGGATCCAAAACACCGCTCCCTCTTATATTTGGAAAAACAAGTCTTCACACCGGAAGCATGCGCTTGGATTGTTTCAAACTCCCAGATGGTGAAACGCGAAATCCTTCAGCGATTTGATTATCCAGCCGACCGTATCCGAGCGATCCATCCCGGCGTTGATCTCGAAAAGTTTCAGCCCTGCCAGAACGCGACAGAGCGACTTGAACGGCGGAAGCAGCTTGGGCTGCCCCTCGATGACGTGATCTGGTCCTTTGTCGGGTCGGGATTCGAACGAAAAGGATTGAAGTGGGCTATTGAAATCGCAGCTGCATTGCAGATTCCGCCCGTTCTTGCGATTTTGGGAAGGGGATCTCAGTCTCCGTATCGGGAACTCGCGCGAAAACTCGGCGTCTCAGCGCATTTCCTTCCCCTCGGCACGGAAGCACAGGATGTTTATCACGCCTCTGATGCGTTTATTCTTCCTACGATTTACGATCCATGTTCGAATGCATGCCTCGAAGCCGCGGCGTGCGGGCTGCCGATCATCACAACCATGGCGAACGGCGCCGCCGAATACGTGTCCGGCGTATTTTTTGAAGATCCTTCACATACAGAAATCTGTGCACAAGCATGCGCTGGATTGAATCGTCCCTGGAGCCTTGACCAACTCACTCGTCGGGAGCAGCTTGACGAACGACCCTGTTGGGATGCCCTCATGCAGCTTACGAGGGAAGCTGCGGCGGCCCGGGGCATTCCACCGGGCTGATTTGAGGTTTCTTTTGAGAAGGGCTAGAACTTGTAAGCGGTGCCGAAGGTCACAAGGTGACATGTGAAATCACGTCCCACCGGCTGGGTTGCTCCCGGCATATAAGCGCTTCCGCCGCGATCCACCGAATATCCCAAATCCATGGTGACATGCTTATTGAGCTGATAGACCAGCGTGGTTCCCACTGTATCCATAGAGTCATCACGTCCCGGAGGGCCGTAGGAATCGAAATCGGCCTCGGCATGTTGGATAAAGATCTCAGAGCTAAAATCCTTGGTCCATTGACGCTTATATCCCATGCGATAGGTCTCATCCTGATAGGTTGCCACGCTAACACTTGATATCCATTGCCACTGCTTGACCATGAATGAAAGCGTGTCATCGCGGGTCAAAAGGAAGGTCATTTTGGAATCGCAGAAAATTCGGTTAAAATTCCGGTCTTCATTCACCGCAGAGTCCGTCGGAATGTCGTTTCCATAGTGACGGAAATCGGGACCGGCGCTGATTTCCAGTTTGAGCCAGGGCCATGGCTTGCCTTCAAGACCAACCAACACGCGCTGGTAGTTGTTATTATCGCTGCCTCCACTGCCCGTCGGGCCTTGATTGTTGCCAAAGATGCTCTGCCCCTGATGGCCTGCGCGGTAGCCAAGGGTGACCGCAAAGTCCTTGGTGAAATGGTAGCCGACGTCCGGGCCGACATTCACATCAAAGCGGTCAATATAATTCAAATAGCCTGGAACCATGCTCATCAAACGGGTCCCGTAGTCTTGATAGAAAGTTTGGGCTACCGTGCGAACAAACCATTCCTTGTTGAGGTCATAACGAAGCGATAACTTGCCGACTTCATCGATCTGGGAACGGCGATTGCGGGTCACCGTGGCGGAATAAAAGTTGAAGCCGTTGGGATAAGCCAATGCCGTGGTGTTTCCATCCACGACTGTAAAAAGGTTGGAAAGGTCATACGAAAAATCACCGGCCTTGCCTTTGATCAGATTGCCGATGTTATGAGCGGTGTTATTTTCACCTGTTTCGGCATGGTAATAGCTGATGACAGGATTATAGCAGAGAGTCAATTTTTCCAGCCCGGCGTCTTTGTCGCCAATCATGGGAACAAAGTTGATATCGATCTTCGGGCTGATCGTGGAAATCATGGAGTCCTGGTTGCCGAGGGGAGGAACGTTGCTATCGTAAACGTTGCTGTCGTAGCTTTCACGAAAGGTCAGCGAAAGCTCGGTGAGCCAATCCGGTTTCCAATCCTCTGAATCAGCTTTTGTAATAGCCGGGGCGAGCTTCTTTTCCCCCGCCACGACCTTGGAACCGTCATCCGACCGCAGGGGCAAAATTGCCAGCGCCAGAATTCCGAATAAAAGAATGTGTGTTTTCATCGTTTTTTAATCCGAGTTAAATGAACAATGAATTATGCGTCATCCCAAAATTCGACGCCACGCAACTGCCCAGGACTCCCATCAATATCCAAATCATGAAGCTGACAACAAAATAAAAAAAAACGCACTCAACAAAGTTTGCCAGTGCGCTACCCGAGAAAAAAAGTTTTTTTGCACGCCGTGTGGAGAAGCAAACTGCGTGCCAGGTAGCTCCTAATTCGATAATATAATCAATTAAAAATGATGCTTTGAATGAAAATTATTCACTATTTTGAAACCTGTCTCTAGCTCCTATGAACCACCCTCTGCCGAGGAAAAAAGAATCTGCACAGCCTTTTGGAAACAGCTCGATGGCAATCCTCCTTCCTGTTGTTTTTTTTTGAACAACTTGATTAAATCGCGTCACGTTGACGTTCCAAGCATTGCTTGAAGGGTTCGGTTGATGGAGTTGTTGGAAACACTTTTCAGCACGCTTCGACCAAAATCCGTACATGGAGGAAACCTTGAAGCAGGAGTGACCATCGTCTGGGCGATAAACCCTCTTTCAGGAGCCAATTCTCGCGAAGAGATTGCCAAGAAAGGTGAGGCTGGGATTTGATTTCTGTGTTACTAAAAATTAGGGGAGATTGCCGACTTCCCCAACCACGCAAGAGTATGAATGCTGATCTGATTAGACTCGTGCAGGATCATCAGAAAGTCCTTCTGAAGGAGTGGAAGCAACGAAGCTTTGAAGCGTTGAGAGTTCGTCTCATTTCCGTGAGACTCACGCCAGGAGCTCCCTTGATGCAACAGCCGTTGTATGAAAGTTCGGATCTTGCGGGAGCCCGGGAAGTGGGAGATTTTCTCGTGGAACACCTGATGGGTCAGCTCCTCTTGCTGCTTGAGGGAGGGACCCTTGCCCAGGAAACGACCTTGCGTGACGAATTGGAGGGGTTCACGAGTTCGGGGCTTCGCATGAGTCTTTCTATTTTGATGGAAATCATCCTTTCCGGGGAAACGGTTTTTCGGGATTTGTTGCTCGGCCAGCAGTGGATTCGCATTCCGTTGCAATGGGAAGAATCCGTGGAATATTTTGAATCCGTCCACACAGCGTTCAATGAATTGCTACGCCATTATGTAAACGGTTGCTGCCAGGAATGCTCAAGCATGCTTGAAAAGGAACGGGCGAACATCACCGACATCGTTTTTCAAAATTAGGGAAATCCTATGAAACATCTTTCCAAGGCCTTTCTTGGTGCGCTTCTTCGGCAACACGAAGCTGAATTGATTTCTCAATGGGAATCCATGTTGAGCTTCAAAGAGCAGTTTGCCCTCTTCCGTGTTTCAGAAAATGTGCAGAAACTGCTAAAGGAATCGTTTCGGGACTTAATGAGCGTCTGGTTGGAGGGAGGGGAGATGCAGCTTGGCCATGTTTGCAATATGATGCCGATTTATGCTCCCGAAGCCATGGTCCATGCGCTCATAGTGGGAGAAGATGTTTGTGTCGAACTTATCAAAAAATACGCGACTTCCAATGGCGCAGAGTGGCCCGCGATCCGAAGTCTGATCAATCAGGCATTTCGGCAGATGATTATCGTAAAATTACCGCCATTTTGCGCCTGTTGCGCCCGGACGATGCAGGAGGAGATGGTGAACCTTCACAAACTGACATCCGATTTAAAAAAAGCGCACGCAGGATCGTGCGGAAACTTGAAGCGGAGCTTTACCCCAAGCGGAAAATCCCCGCTTGGGAAAACGTTCAAGACAACTTATCCGCTGGCTATCATGTCACATCAGCCCGGCACGCTTGTGACAACGCATCCCTGAGGCTCAGGATCCCAACGTTTGCCGTGCGCTTTGAGACATCATGTCCGGATGCCAGGGCGGATCGAGCACGATGCACACGTCGCATGATCGGACTCCGGGAATGCGCATCACTGCTGATTTCGCCCCCGCAACCAAAATTTCATGCATGGGACAATGCGGATTTGTGAATGTCATCACGATCTGGACCGAATGTTCCTCAATATGAATGCCGTAAATCACACCCAGATCCATCAGGTTGATAGAGATTTCGGGATCAACAACGGTGCGCAAGGCGTTTTCCACTTGAAGGGTAGATGGACATCCAGTGGTCATGGGCTTTTGTGAGGTGAAGCGATTTTGAGCGGAGTGGTCCCAGTCCACCATTTCTGGATCTGCAGCCAGGCCATGGCGATGGGGCATGAACGATTCAATTTTGAGAATATCCATCCCATATTGGCGACGAAAAGGATCAGTCCCAGCCCCATCAGCGAGGCGGCGGATTGAATGACTGCAAGCGGGATTTTCTCACCGAGGCTGCTGGAAATCACCGTCGCCCAGATTCCGGCGAGAAAGATGCCGCAGGAAATCTTTTGCAGGCGGTGCGAAAAAAGATCGCTCAGACTGGGAACAGACTGTTTTCCAATGAGAGGCGGATAAATCTGATACCAGACGAGAAACGGCACGATCTTGTACATAACTGCCATGATGAAGAGAGTCACGAACCCGAAGAGGGCGAGAATACCGTAGCCGGTCTGGGCTTGAGCCTTCCATGCGGAGGGTGCTGCCTCCGGTAGGGCGAGCCAAAATCCGAAAGCGGCCAGAATGGGCAAATGAAAAATGGCGATGCGCATTTGTTTGAGCGCTTCGTCGAGCGCTGGGCGTTGACGCATGCGATAAACAGCCTGCATTTCAAAAAACCAGCAACCCAGCCCTGTCATGAGCGGCACAGCGGCTATCCATGTCCAATTTTGTTGAAGCAGGAGGCCGACAAAGAGCATCGGGATTCCCAGATTCAGGGCCGCGTATCCCGTCCAGATTCTTCGCGGACTCTGGATCTTTGAGAGTGTGAACATCGGAATCAACCGGTAGCTCACGCCGATGATCATCATGAAGAACCAGCCCAGGACGGCGAGATGCGCGTGCGCGTGGATGGCGCAAAGGACGTGGAAGGGTGAAAACGAAATCACTTTGTCATGCATGAGATATTGGCCTGCGAGAAAAGTCAGAACGAGATAAAATAGCGCGGTGCTGATATGCACGGAAACGACGTCGCGGACAGGTGCTTTTTTGATCGAGCGCAGCATGTTGTAGATGAAAAGAATCAGCCCCAGGGTAAAACTTGACCCGAACCAGAGCAGCCAGTGGAAATTCCAAACCCAAAAACTCGCGACCATGCCGCTCACTCCGATAACGTGCAGCCAGAACCCCCATCGAGGAAGGCGCGTGCTGTAAAGTTTCGTTCCAAGAGCCACAGGGACCAACTGAACTGCTGATCCTAGGATGACGGACGTGATCCATCCAAGGGAAACCAGATGGGTGAAAGCGACCGTGCGCTGCGTGTAGTGATGCTGCGCCAGTACATCGGCTGCGAAAAATGGCAGTGCGATCGCCGCCGTGCCCAGGCATGCAAAGGCGAAGACAAAATAAGGGATCGGCAGCTTTGTTGCGGCCATGGCATTTCCCATCGGCGAAGGAGGAGAATTCATGTTTTTACTGGGGAGTGCCAGACGTGAGTTTCGAAGCTATGGTCGGACAGTTCCGTGGAATCGTAGGCGAAACCGCGTTCGTCCAGCTGATCGAGAAGATGCATCGGTTTTCTCTCGGTCAGCAGGAGCAGCTTTTTGCCTCTTTCCATCTGCTGCAACGCTTCAAGGGCCAGGACAAGAGGCTGTGGAGGTTCGAGTTGCCGTGTGTCCAAACGGATTTCCACCTCATTGGCGCCTTGATGACCAGCACAGCAGCAGTCGGTGTGCTTCTCGTCGTGGGCGGCTCCTGGGACAAACTCGATTTTCCAAGTGCCGTCATCGAGTTTCGTTTCGCGATGATCAAATCCGAGCTGCAAGAGTTTCGCGTAAAGAGGCCGTGGCTGAAAAGGCACGAATAGATGAAAGGCCTGTCCGGGTTGAAGCCGCGCGATCGCGTCATCGATGGGTTTGCATGGCGAGCCCCCTGTCGCGAGAAGAGGACGCATGTCGAGCTCCAGCGGAGCGAGGTCCTTGTTCACGGGTTTTGAAGTGCGTTTGGCGGCTGCTGGAGGAACAAAGTCTGGCGTTTTGAAGCTTCCCTTGGAAATGCGCACACGCCAGATATCCGGCCCGCGATCAACATAGTCCCAATGAAATCTACCGGGATATTCCGCGGCGAATTGGTCATAAAGTGGCAATGGATCGTGGTCGTTGATGAGAAGCATGGAGCCACCCTTTGCAACGACAGACCAGGTTTGGAAAATCGCCGGATGTTTCAGTCCCGGCGGAATTTCACGAACGTCGATGGGAATTTCGGAATGCATAGGGATTAAATGGATTGAGATGGATGGATAAAAAGAGTGAGCAGCATGGTCGTGCGGGTGGTTGCGTCGATGGCGTGAAGAGCGCCAGCTTCCATGTGGATCCATGTTCCAGGTTTGGCGTTCACGATTTTCGTGCCCAGCTTCACCCGCGCCTCGCCATCAAGGAAGTGCATGACAGCCGGCACGGTGGCCGTGTGCTCGGAGAGTTGCTGCCCTGCGTCGAATTGGAAAAGGATGACCTTTCCGGATGAATTTTTTTGTAGCGTCTTACTGCTGATGCCCCCGCGCACGAAGGCCTTGTGCTTGGAGATGTCGTAAATTTTGGGTTCCACACTCTCAAGATCGCTCCCAAACGCCAAAAGAGCCTTGATGCAGGTCAAGTTCAGCTCGTTTACCGGGGCGATGCGGCTGTTTTCCTGAAAGATTTCGCGAACCACTCTCTCAAGACGTGTGGCCCGTGTTGTCGAAATCGTGTTCCAAGGGCATTTATTCCTTTCTTGGTTTGCGTTTCAACCGAGTATTGGGAAAGCTGTTTTTGCGCAAACACCTTTTTTCCATGCAACTTCAAGAACTTGTCTCAATTCTTCAAATGGCGGTCAGTCCGGTCATTCTCATATCCGGAGTCGGCCTTGTTTTACTCTCGATGACGAATCGTTTTGGCCGCGTCATTGATCGTGCGCGCCTGCTTTCGGACGCGTTAAGGAACGCTTCTTCCGAACGTCACCAGCGCCTGGACTCCCAGCTGCGTATTCTTTCCCGCCGCGCAAGCTTGATGCGCCTTGCCGTTGCGCTTTGCTCGCTCAGCCTGCTTCTCGCGGCTCTGATGATCATCAGTCTGTTCGTATCGGCGTTTTTCAAACTCGGGCTGATGTTGCTTATCGCGATGCTTTTCATTGGATGTCTTGCTTCATTAATAGGATCGCTTTTGGCATTTATCGTAGACATCAATCTTTCGCTCAACGCGTTGAATCTCCACGTCGAGACGCTGCATGAAAAATCCGCAGCCTTATAAGCTGCGCATCAAGAAAGCTCGCATGAGCTTTCAAAAGTTCCAGCCGCAGGCGCTGAAGAATGCATTGATTGGATCTCCAAATTTTCCCTTGGGGCAATGAGAACAACTGCGGAAACGCAACTATACGGGCACGGGCGATTTCTTCACTTTATTCTTCTTTGGGGTTTTCGGAGCGAAAAAGGGTTCATAGGCTGGATACCAGAAATTTTTTTCAATTTCCTTGAGAAATTGTGCGTCTGAGGCGCGGCGGCCGTTCCCCTCGTCGCGCGCCAATTGGGCGACCTTCAATCCGATGACGACGCTGATGCGGCGCAAGTCGCTGATGTCAGGATAAAGCGCGCCCTGTTGGAGGCGGTGCTCGGGGATATGATCAGCCAGAGTCCGCGCGGCTGTGAGAAACATGTTCGTAGTGATCCGGCGCGTACGGCTGACCAGAGCACCAAGCCCCACGCCTGGGAAAATAAAGACATTGTTAGCCTGGCCAATGACATGTTCCTTTTCATTGAAGAAGACCGGATTGAACGGCGAGCCTGTTGCGACAAGTGCGCGACCTTGGGTGTGAAGCATTGCTTCCGAAGGCGAGCACTCCGCGTTCTTTGTGGGATTGCTCAGCGGGAAGATGATTGGCCGCTGGCAGTGCTTGCCCATGGTCTCAAGAATTTTGGTGTTGAATGTGCCCGCGTTGCCCGTTGTGCCGATAAGGACCGTGGGCTTGAAAGCTTCGATTGCCTTTTGAAAATCCTGATACGCGGCCGGCGGAATGTGAATCTGCGCGAGTTCTTCAGGCGTCAGCACGAAATCGCGCTTGTGATCGTCCAGATTATTTCGTCCGCTCCAGAGTAGGCCCTGAGAGTCGAAGAAGAGCTGGGAGAGCCGGGCTTCGTGTTCCGAAAGACCTGCGTCCTGCAGTGCAAGACGGATGAGCCTCCCGATGCCGACGCCGCTGGCGCCTGCGCCGAAATACAGGATGCGCTGATCTTCGAGAGGCTGTTTCAGATGCCGCAGGGCTGCGTAGACGCCGGCCAGCACCACTGCGGAAGTGCCCTGGATGTCATCGTTGAAGCTGGGTAGAACATTCTGGTAACGGTCAAGAAGGCGAAAGGCAGTGGCCTTTTTGAAGTCCTCCCATTGCAACACCGCCTGTGGAAAAATTTTTTTCACGGCTTGAACGAGTTCCTCGATCAATGAGTCATATTCAGGCCCCTTGAGCCGGCTGGCGCGATAGCCGAGATAATAGGGATCATTCAGAAGTGCTTCATTGTTCGTGCCCATGTCGAAGCAGACCGGGAGGCAGTTGGAGGGATGAATACCGGCGCCTGCTGTGTAGAGCATTAATTTGCCGATAGAAATTCCCATGCCGCCCATGCCGAGATCGCCGAGGCCCAAGATGCGTTCATTGTCGGTGAGAACGATAAGGTGGATGTCGGCGGGGAGGAGACATCGCAATCGTTCGACGATACGGCCGCGGTCATTGGGCGACAGATAAAGTCCGCGCGCCCTGCGAAAAATGTGACTGAATTGCTGGCACGCGAGCCCGACGGTGGGGGTGTAAAGGATAGGCGTGAAGCGGGCCATGTTTTCAATCAACAACCGGTAGAAAAGCGTTTCATTGCGGTCCAGCAGTGAGAGAAGTCCGATATATTGCTCCAATGGATCGGATTTTTGGCAAATGTGCTCCATTTCCATGGTGACCTGTTGTTCGATGCTCATGACGGCGGGAGGCAGGAGCCCGATCAGGCCGAGGCGCTCGCGCTCCTCTAATGTGAACGCGGTGTCGCGATTGAATCTGGGATTTTGGAGGAGAGCTTCCCCGCGGAGTGACGTTTTCATAGAAATTGATCCCAGTGAATGCCGTGCATGGAGCCGGCGAGTTGATATTGGCGGTGCATCGCGAACGCGCGAGTGAGGTTGTGGGGAACATGCACGTCGGAAACCGAGCGCAGATATCTCCATAGATCGTCGCGAAATTCAGGGTGCGCGCAATGGTCGATGACCAGGTGCGCTCGTTCGCGTGGAGCCTTGCCGCGAAGGTCGGCATAACCCTGATCGGTGACGATCACTCCGACACTATGCTCGTTGTGGTCTACGTGCGCGCACATCGGGACGATGCTGCTAATTGCCCCGCCCTTCGCCAGGGCTGGACAGACGAAAATTGAGACATAGGCGTTGCGCGTGAAATCGCCACTGCCGCCAATGCCATTCATAATTTTCGTTCCCATTACGTGAGACGAATTGACATGCCCCATCAAATCGACTTCGAGTGCTGTGTTGATTGAAATCACTCCGAGGCGGCGGATCACCTCAGGATTATTCGAGATGTCCTGAGGTCGAAGGACAATATGTTTGGCGTAATGGTCGATGTTCGAAAAGACGCGTTGCATGTAATCATTCGTAAGGGTGAGCGCGGTCGTGCTGATCATTTTCAGTCGTCCGGCGTCAATCAGATCGAGGAGTGAGTTTTGGCAGACCTCCGTATACATCGAGAAATCGGGGATATCGGGGCAGTTGCCGAGCTTTCCCATGATGGCATTGCACGTATTTCCGATTCCCGCCTGGAGCGGAAGAAATTCGACGGGAATACGCCCGGATTTCCGTTCCTTTACGAGAAAATCCGCCACATGTGAGGCGATTTTTTCCGCGCAGCCATTTTGCGTGGTAAACGGTTCCACATCGTCCATCGCATCTGTTTCAACGATGCCGACAATTTTTGCGGGATCGACCTCCGCGTAAGGTTTACCGACTTTTGCGCCCACGTGCGTGATCGGCAAAATGTTGCGGTTGGGTGGTGTGGGCGGCACCAGAATGTCGGCCATTTCCCTCAGTCGGGGGTTTTGCTTATGGTTGATTTCGATGAACACCTTTTTCGCTGCTTGAAGAAACGCCGGACTCGCTCCAATGCTCGTGGTGAGATAGACCCGTCCATCCGCCGTCACCTCGGTCGCCTCGATCACAGCAAAGTCGAGCTTGCCCAGAAATCCCTGAAGGACCATCTGCGGAAAATGGGAAAGGTGCATGTCGACGAACGCAATTTTGCCTTCGTTGATTTTTCCGCGCATCAACGAATCGGACTGGTAGGGAGCGCGATAGGAGACGGCGTCGGCTTGCACGAGTTCGTGGTCGATGTATTTGCCGGTGGAGGCGCCCGCGAGGACGCGGATTGTATAGGGCCGGCCGGCCGCGTGCTCATGCCGTGCGTGCGACGCAATTGCCACGGGAATGGATTTTGCCGAACCGGCGGGTGTGAACCCGCTGAATCCGACAGTGGCACCGTGGGGAATCATGGCGGCCGCTTCGACTGAAGAGAGATGATTGAAACTCATAATGACCGGGTGCGTGAGAACAACATGGCGCAAGCGGCCTCTTTCGACGCCACCTAGATTGGCGCTTTCTTAACAAAATTTGCCTTTTCTTCAAAAGTGACCCCCTCAAATGCGGCGAAGAGTACGCCAAAAATTGCGAAGCAGGGGATGTGCGGGTTCATTAGATTCAGGGTACATGGGAAATTGGCTTTGAAACGGGTACAAATCCGGCTGGAGCGGAGCGGGCTCAATGACGTGCTTCATGAACTGACGCATTCGATCATCAACGACCTTGGGGTGTCCTGGGCTGCCCACGGAATTTGTTATCGTGCTCTCAAACGAGCCCTCGAACAACATCTCCAAGCGGACTTTTGGGATCACGCAGCTGCGTTGCATGAAACGACGGAATGGAAATCCGACGAAGTTAAAGATGACCTTGAATGCCACAGCCATGAACGCCGCACTTTATGAAGCGCGCCAATGATTTTCGTCTTTCGAAACTAGCCCGTGTGGTCCTCTATCCGCAGGACTTTCTGGGCAATCAGATGGTTTACGCGACGATTTCCCAGCGCGCCGGAGGGTTGAGCATCGGCATCAACATGGCGCCTGACCAGAAATGCAATTTCGATTGTGTCTATTGCCAGGTGAAACGGGATGAGGCACATGCCGGCCGCCATGTGGACATCAAGGTGATGTCACGCGAGCTGGTTCAGCTCCTTGCGATCGTACAGATGGGCAAACTATCCGAAGTAAACGGGTTTTCTCATGTGCCTCCAGAACTCCTGCAGCTCAAGGATGTCGCGTTAAGTGGCGAGGGAGAGCCCACGCTCTGTCCCAATTTTCATGGAGTCGTTCAGGAGCTTTTGCGTATTCGCGCGAATCCCCAGTTTCACAAATTCAAGCTCGTGCTGATTACCAACGCAACCGGGCTTTCGCTCAAGACAGTGCGCGATGGGCTGGCATTGTTCGAAGCCACGGATGAGGTGTGGGCAAAGCTCGATGCAGGCACGCAGGAATATCTGGAGCTCGTCAACCGATCACGGGCCCCGTTGGCGCAGGTGCTTGCGAATATCGGCACGCTGGCGTCCACCCGGCCCGTGGTGATTCAAAGCCTCTTTTGTGCCATTGGAGGCAGAGGTCCTGATGAGCACGAAATCGGCGAGTATGGTGATCGTCTGCGCGAGCTGGTCCTCTCAGGAGCTCAAATTGATCGCGTGCAGATTTATTCCATTACACGGGATCCTGGAAAGCCTGGCTTTTGTTCCCATCTGCCGTTGGCGGTGCTTTCCACGATTGCGCGAAGGGTCCGCGTCAAGACGGGGCTGAAAGTCGAAGTGTATTGATTTTTCTCAATTCATGATGGGTTTTGAGAATTTAAGGAAATAGCAATCTTGCAAATTTCAGGCAAAACGCCAACGGGCGAACAAGAGGAGCTTCGGAGTTGAGTGTCATTCAAATTCGTTTTCCTGATCCATTTCAATCGCATCTTCAAAAAAGTAGTCGGTATGTTTTTCACCGACTATCGATGCACGCAGCGTGCCTGATATCGCTCTGGGTTAGAAGCGGAAAGTAATTCCACCGTGAAAAACGACGATGCTGCGTTCCCGGTTCTGAGCCGCGCCGGCTATTTCGTTGCCATCTAGGAGCCCTGGATTATTGAGATAATCGTATTGAACGCCCGCGTAGACGCTCCATTTGCCGAATGAAGAAGAAATAAAATCAAGGGGTACCGTTGCTTTGAACATGGTGGTAAACAGCCCCACGTCGATGCCCCCGCCGCTCCCGTCTTTGCGCTGGTAGAAATTTTCTCCTGGAATCGTGATGTAGGTCGGCAATTCCAGTTTTAGGGGTATCTGTTGAAAGGCATAGGTGGGGTCCATTCCAATGACTCCGTAATAACTGCGTTCTGACCTCGCCGGGACAAGGACCACCGTGATCTTGTTTTGAAGTTCGTCAAAAAATTCGATATAGGGATTGATCGAAAAATTCTTAATAAAGTGGTCGTGATAGGTCAACCTGGGATCCCAGGCCCAACAGGTAGGAAAGCTGCTTGTTTCGCTGACGAAAGCGGTGAAGGGTGATTCGAGCGTCCAATCGCGCAGAAATCTTATATTAGGCCCAATCGTCGGATCGATTTCATTCCAATTTCCCGGTTTAACTCCTGAACGATCGGTGTCGATATCGTTCCATAGCGCTGTTGTTAAGGTCACTTCATTGATGGTTTTGTCGGCAGTGGGCGCTAGTTTATATAAGTCCCAATCAAGACGGAGAAGAGGCTGGGAGATGAGTCCCTTGTCCTGCAGATTGATTCCACGGGGTGTTAGGTGGTGATCTGCGAATTCAAGATTGATGAGGCCGTGCACAAGGTGCTCCGGTTCCGCATTTGTGGTCGGTGCTAAAGCGTTTGGACTGGATGGGGACTTTTCTCCGGAAGGCGTGATGGTGGCTGCGTCCAACGCGGAGAAACCCGCGAACGCGAAGAGAAGCAGTAAGATGTGCAGGAAATGTTGCCTTAGGCGAACACGCTTAGAGTCGGGCGATAAGAAGTTCACGTTGGAAGATCAGTTCTCTGGGAAGATCTGGATAAAGCTTGATAAAAAGTTCGTCCTGCGAAATGACCTCTCTTTTCCATTCCTCGAGGTCGATCTCTTGCGCTTCGTTCAGTTTTGAGAGGTGGTCTTCGAGCCCCTCCATGTCGAAGTCTTCCGCTTTAGGCACCCAACCTAAAGGGGTTTCCTGGGCGGCACAACGGCCGTGGCACCGGTCGACGATCCATTTGAGCACGCGCATATTTTCGGTGAAGCCTGGCCACAGGAAATGGCCGCGATCATCCTTGCGAAACCAGTTTACGCTGAAAATTTTTGGAGGATATTTGATGTGTTTCCGCATTTTCAGCCAATGCGTAAAGTAATCGCCCATGTTGTAGCCGCAAAAGGGGAGCATGGCCATGGGATCGCGCCGCACCTGACCGATGGTGCCCGCGGCGGCGGCGGTCATCTCCGATCCCATTGTGGCTCCCACATAAACGCCATGGATCCAGTTGAACGTCTGGTAGATGAGCGGGATGGTGGACGCGCGCCTTCCGCCGAAGATGATTGCACTGATGGGCACGCCCTGTGGATCATCCACTTCCTTTGCCAATGCTGGATTGTTGTGCATGGGCGCGGTGAATCGGCTGTTCGGATGCGCCGCCTTTTCTTTCGAATCCGGCGTCCAGGGATTGCCTTTCCAATCGGTGAGCTTGGGCGGCACGGGGCCGTCCTTGCCTTCCCACCAGACGTCGAGATCCGGCGTGAGCGCCACATTGGTATAGATCGTGTCCCGCTGGATGGTTTTCATCGCATTCGGGTTCGACGTCATGTTGGTTCCCGGCGCGACTCCAAAATAACCGGCTTCCGGGTTGATGGCATAAAGCCGGCCGTCGGGACCGGGTTTCATCCAGGCGATATCATCGCCCACCGTCCAGATTTTCCATCCTTGGAACTGTTTGGGAGGGATCAGCATGCTGAAATTCGTTTTGCCACAGGCACTGGGAAAGGCCGCGGCGACGTACGTCTTTTCACCGACGGGTGACTCCACGCCCATGATGAGCATGTGTTCTGCCATCCATTGTTCCTTGCGGCCCAGAAAGGAACCGATCCGCAGCGCGAGGCATTTTTTCCCCAAGAGCACATTGCCGCCGTACGCGGAGCCGACGGAGATGATGGTGTTGTCCTGCGGGAAGTGCGCGATGTAGCGGCGGTCGGGATTCACGTCGAGCATCGTATGCAGGCCGCGGTTGAAATCCTTGGAATCGCCAAGCTGCTCGTAGGCAACGTTGCCCATGCGCGTCATAATGCGCATGTTGAGAACGACGTAGATGGAATCAGTGAGTTCGATGCCCACCTTCGTCATGGGTGAGCCAATGGGTCCCATCAGGTAGGGGATGACGTACATCGTGCGTCCCTGCATGGATCCTTCGCACAACCCGTAAAGTTTTCGATACATCTCCTCCGGGGCCGCCCAATTATTGGTGGGCCCAGCCTCTTCGCGGGTTTGGGTGCAAATGAAGGTGCATTGCTCCACCCGGGCTACGTCATTTGGATTGGAACGATGGTAGTAGCAGCCGGGCAGTTTCTGCTGGTTTAACTGGATGAGGACGCCCTTGTCGACGGCTTCGCACGTCAATTCCTCCTTCTCCATGTCGGAACCGTTGCACCAGAAGATATGATCGGGCTTGCAGAGGATGGCCATTTCTTCGACCCATTGCGTGACGTTGCTATTTTGTGTGTTCTGAGCCGCGAGTTCCAAGGTTTTCATAGGTTTTGTAATCCCACTCGGGGGGATCGTTTTTATCCTAGGATTAAGTCCTGGGTGGTGCTCACCCGATGTTGCTCAGTTTCGACCCCCTTTTGCTTCGACAAGCTGCAGTATTGCTTTTTTGTGAGACGACTTCACAATGCCAGCATGGTGATTGCCTCTGAAAAGAAGCTGGTTCAGGCCCTCTCTCTCTCTAAAATTTTCGAGGACTACGAAAGCGCGTTTAACGAGGCCACCGGGATGCCGTTGTCGCTGCGTTCGGTGCAGGTCTGGAACATGGCGCACCACGGGAAGAAATTTGAGAATCCGTTTTGCGCCCTCATGGCCAGCACGAATCGAAGCTGTGTCGCATGCCTCGAAGTGCAGCAGCAGATCTCTGATTCCAATGCGCAAGAACCCAAAACCGTGGTTTGTTTTGCCGGCCTTTGCGACACCACCGTGCCGCTTCGCGTCGGAAACGATTTGGTTGGGTTTTTGCAGACAGGGCAGGTTGCGACAAAAAAACCGACGAAAGCCAAATTTCA
>JABDCI010000019.1:0-483 GCA_013288215.1 Verrucomicrobiota bacterium
ACGCCACTGACCGTGGTTCTCGGCTACATTCAGATTCTTTTCAAAAAACTCGAAGCTTCCGAAGAGATACCGACCGGTTCATTGCAGGAAACCCTTGATTTCCTGGATGTGATTGAAAAAAACGTGAAGCGTTGCTGCGAGCTGTCCGAAGTGTGGCAAAGCATGGGCAAGAAGGACCCGACTCGGATGAAAACCGTTTCGGTGACAGAGCTTCTGCGCGAGATTGTCCGTGTGGCCGAACATACCGTGCATAATTCCCAAATTCGCATTGAACTTGAAACCGATTTGGAAACGCATGAGATTTTTGCCGATTCCATTCAAATCTTCCGAGCGATCCAAAACGTGATCATGAATGCCGTTCAGGCGATCACCTCGGGCAAGGGGATCGTACGCATCATCTGCCGCCAGGAATCCACGCGGATTGATCTTCAAATTTCCGACAATGGTTGCGGCATGAACAGTGAACAATTGGATCACATGTTT
>JABDCI010000019.1:493-28863 GCA_013288215.1 Verrucomicrobiota bacterium
ACATGTTTGATCCTTATTTCACCACGAAAGAGCCAGGCAAAGGGACAGGCCTCGGTCTTCTGATCACGAAAAAAGTGATCGAAGATCACGGAGGCACGATCCAAGTGCAGAGCGCGGTTCAGCGCGGGACGACGGTGTCGATCCACTTGCCTCTCATCCAAAAGACGGATTCGGTGGTTCCATTTCAGCAATCAAACGGCGCTCCCGTTCGCAAAGTCATGCCATGTTGAGGGAATCGGCCGAAGTTTCTCTCGACACGTTTCCATTTTCACCCCAGCGTGAGGGGGTCATGGATGCTCCAGCCTTCGCCCAGGCGATCCAATGTTGGAAGGGCATTGTCGGTGAGCGATTCGTCGAAACGGATCCATCAGCGCTGAAGTCCTTTTGTCAGAATGTGAGCGCCCTTCAGCGCTCTGTCCTGGCGGTCTTGAAGCCATCCTGCGCGGAAGAGATTCAGCAAATTGTCCAGATCGCGAATGAATTCAAAATTCCTCTTTATCCCATCAGCTGCGGGCGGAATTGGGGAATGGGATCACGGCTCCCTGTGCGTGATGGAGCGGTGGTGGTTGACCTTGGTCGGATGAACCGGATCCGCGAGGTGAACGTCGAGCATCACTATGCCGTCGTCGAGCCGGGCGTTACCCAAGGCCAGCTTTACGATTATCTGTGCGAACGACGTCTGCCACTTGTTCTGAACGTCATTGGTTCGGGGCGGAATACGAGTCTGATCGGCAACGCTCTGGATCGCGGCGTCGCCTATTTTTCAAGCCGGGCCGACTCGCTTTCAGGCATCGACGTCGTTCTCGGCAACGGCGAACGCATTCAAACCGGCTTCGGGTCCTTTCCGCAGGCGCAAACCACGTTTCTCTATCGCCATGGGACGGGACCTTCGTTGGACGGTCTTTTTGCACAATCGAATTTTGGCATTGTGACTTCCGCCGCAATCGACCTGATTCCAAAGCGCGAAGAGATGGTGTGCATGCTCGCGACCTTGCGCGATCCGAAAAAACTCGGCGAGTTTGTCGAAGTGCTGCGTCGCCTTCGGCAGCAGGAAATCATCCAAACAGTTGTTCACATCGCCAACCGGCATCGCTCGGTTTCCGCGTTGACTCCTGAAATTTACGAATATCTCAAACGCACGCGTCAAGGAAGCGCCTTTGATTTGCGGAAAATAGCCGAGGAGATTGTCCGGCTTGAAATTCCGGGGATCTGGACGGCGGGATGCGGCTTGATGGGCACTGCGGGGCAATTGAAAGAGATTCGGATCCGGATCAAAAAAGCTCTCACGAAATTGGCGCGCATCACCTTTCTCAACGATCGGACCCTTGCACGCCTTCAATCCGTCGCCAAGGGATTGAGTTTCATTCCTTCGTTCGCTCGAAAGTCGGCGGTGTTGCATGCGATGGAGCCACTCTACGGTTTGACCAAAGGCATCCCGACCGATGCCGCCTTGCGCAGCGTTTATTGGCCCTTGAATGACGAACCCATGGCCGGAGTTTCCGAACCCGACCAGAGTCAGTCCGGCCAGCTTTATTGCCTGCCGATGATCCCCATGAATGCGAAAAGCGTGGATGAAGTGGTTGCGGGCACGGAATCGATTTTTAAGAAATATGGATTCGAAACCTATATCACTCTGAATATGGTGAACACGAAAGCTTTGGAAGGGGTGATCAATTTAGTGTTTCGCCGCGATCAGCAGGCGCGCGTCGATGCCGCGCATGCGTGTATTGAGGAGTGGCATCGGCAATTCATCGAGAAGGGATATATTCCCTATCGTCTTGGAATCCAGTCGATGAGCCAAGTCATCCAAGAAAAAAATCCCTACTGGCGGCTCGTGCGCGATCTCAAAAAGGTATTCGACCCCAATCGCATCATCGCCCCAGGCCGGTATAATTTGGTCTGAAGCTCGATTTTTTTCCACGATGAGCTAGATTTCTCGCATGAGCCATGTCACCAAGCTGCTTCACACACGCTATCGCGTGAATGATTTGGAAACGACCGTTGGGTTTTATCGCGATGTCCTGGGATTGCAGGAAGTTTCACGCCACAAATCGCCGCGCGGATCGGAGCTCGTCTTCATGAAGGCTTCTGGCAGCGATGAACTGATCGAGCTCTGTCATTTTCCAAAGAGCGGCAACGTCCAGGTGCAGCCCGATCTCACGCATCTTGCGTTTGAAGTCGACGATCTGGATGCGTTTGTGCGGGAGATCGGTAAAAAAGGTTGGAAGCTAAGCGATGGTCCGACAAAAAGTTCCAGTGGGAGCATCTTTGCATTTATCGATGCGCCCGAAGGCTACGAAATCGAATTGATCGAGAAAAAACGATAGCACCTTTGAGTTCTATTTTAACTCCTCACCCGTCACATGATTCACGATCTTAAATTCTTCTTTGTGAAGGGCGGGATCGGCGCGGAAGCTTAGCTTGCCTGAGAGGCGCTGCTCCATCCCGACGAGCAGTTCCTCGTCCTGAGATCGGAGGCGATCAAGCACTTCGGGATGCACAATGACGCGGATCGTGAATTCTCCGTTGCGCGCATCCCGGTTGCGCATGATTTTTGTCAAAGAACGCTGGATCTCCACACTCATCGTCTCCGAGGATTTGATCACCCCGCGGCCGCCGCAGTTCGGACAATCTTCGTAGACAGCGTCCCGGATGCTTTCTTCCTGGCGCTGGCGGGTCATTTCAGTGAGTCCGACGGCCGAAATGGGCAGGATATGTGTTTTCGCCTTGTCGCGTCGGACGCAATCCCGCAGGCGGTTGGTCACTTCTTGGCGGTCACGGGGGCTCTTCATGTCGATGAAGTCGATGACGACAATGCCGCCAATGTTGCGAAGACGAAGCTGTCGAGCGATTTCCTCCGCTGCCTCAAGGTTGGTCTGCAGGATCGTGCGGTCCAGATTCGCACCGCTCTTGTTGCGGCCCGTGTTCACGTCGATGGCGACGAGCGCTTCGGTTTCATCGATCACAATATAGCCTCCGCACTTCAACCAGACCTGGCGCTTAAACGCGTCCTCAATCTGCCGATCCACGTTGAAGCGTTCGAAAATGGGATTGGGTTCGTCGTAGAGCTTCACCTTGCTTTTCGCGCGATTGGAAATCTGTCCCACGAGGGAGCGAATGCGCTCGCACTCTTCATTGTTGTCCACGACGATCCGGTCGACTTCTTCAGTGAGGAAATCGCGTACCGTGCGATAGACCAGGCCGGGTTCCTGATAGACGCAGGAGGGGACTGGCGCCGCCTTGATGCGCTCCGCGATCTTCTGCCATTCGTCGACGAGGAGCGCGAGATCGCGTACGAAATAGCGGCGGCTCTGGCCGGCTCCCACGGTTCGAATGATCACCCCCATGCCATCAGGGACGGTCATGTTGCGCAGGATGTCGCGCAGCCGGGAACGTTCCTTCGGATCCTCGATTTTTCGCGAGATCCCGCTCTGGCCGCTGTAAGGATTGAGCACGAGATAGCGTCCAGGAAGGCTAATGTCCGTGGTGATGCGGGGGCCCTTGGTGCTGATGGGCCCTTTGGTCACTTGGACGATCACTTCGGTTCCGGGAGGGTAAAGCTTCGGGATATCGTTCATGGTGGGCCGGGGCTTCCCTTCGCGATTGCCGCGGCCTTTGCTTCCCTTCGTTTCGACTGCTTCGAACGTGGTGTCGGTCGATTCAGGAATAATGTCCCAGTAGTGGAGGAAGGCGTTCTTCTCAAATCCGATGTCGACAAACGCCGCTTTGAGGCCGGGTTCCAGATTTTTGATGCGTCCCTTGAAAATGCTGCCGACGAGACGCTGTTCTGTCGTGCGTTCGATGTGAAATTCCTCAAGGCGCCCGTTTTCAAGCAGTGCCACCCGCTTTTCCAACATTTCTGCGTTAATGATGATTTCTTTGTTCGATGGCTTACGTTTTGAAAAAATAAATTTTAACATAGTGAAATACCACGCGTGCGTGGATGAAAAAGGAACAAGAGCTTAGGAAATAGTTAATAAGGTTTTCGATGGAGCCACACGCTTTGCAACAAACCGAGTGCCGTCATGCAGACGAGCACGAAGGAACCCCCGTAACTCATAAGGGGCAGTGGAACGCCGACAATCGGCAAAATTCCCAGTGTCATTCCAATGTTTACGAACACGTGGAAGAACAGAAGGAACGTCACTCCGGATGCCAGAAGCATCCCCAGATTGTCGCGTGCCTTCATGGCGATCCGAATCCCTCCAAAAAGAAGGATGGCATACAGGCAGACGAGGACGACTCCGCCCACCAGTCCGGTTTCTTCCGCAAACACGGCAAAAATAAAGTCGTTCAGAGAGATTGTTCTCGGCAGATAGCCTCCTCGCGTGACATCTCCCTTGTTCCAGCCCTTGCCGCTCAGGCCGCCGCTGCCGATCGCAATCAGCGCTTGCTCGCGGTTCCAACCTTCCCGCAGCCGGTCCAGTTCGTCCGGCGCGACGACTCCCAGGATGCGATTGAGCTGGTATTCTTTCAAATGAAAGTAGGATTTGAATTTGGCCGGTGGTTTCGATTTATCGGCTTCACTGAGCAATTGGATTTTTCGCGGTTTCCTCACCTGTATCATTTCATTGCCATTTTCGCTTTCTGGCGCCTCTATTTCGGTGCGTGCTTTGCGAAATTGGGCATAGCGGTAAGTCTCGATTCCGATCAATGTTGCTCCCAAGAGGGAAATGATCCCCAGAATGGTAAAGAATCTCATGGGAGCGCCTGCGATAAAAAGAATCATGAGAAAGAGGGCAACCACGACAAGCGCCGTCCCAAGATCAGGCTGTTTGTAGATGAGAACGGCGGGGACAAGCGCAATCAGAGAGACGAGCCCCATCCGTCGCCAATCACCCAGCTGTCCTACGCATCGGCTCAAATAATAACAGAGGGCAAGAAGAACGGAGATTTTGGCAAATTCGGAGGGCTGGATCTTGATTTTCCCGATTTCGAGCCAGCGTTGCGCTCCGAATACAGCGTGCGATCGAAAGACAAGAACGAGGAGGACGAAGACGATGCCATAAACGAACCAGGAATGGCGGCAGACCCAATGATAATCAATCAATGAGACGAACAGGTAAATACACAATCCGACCCCAAACCAAATCCATTGCTTTTGTACTTCCACCGGAAGCAAATGATCGTCGCGATAAGTGGCACTGAAAACGAAAAGCGAGCTCAGGACCATGAGGAAAAGCATCGCAAGGAATTGGCTCCAACGAAAATCGAACGCCAGCTCTTTGAGGAAGATTTGGATCTTTAATTTTTTCATGGAATCGTGACCTTCTCAGCTGGAAAGGATTTGGGCGGCGGCTCTTCTTCATCCTCCGACTGATCGGTTGTCTGTGAAGATGGAGGGGAATTGTTATTGTCGTCCATCAGCTCACCGCTGACATCGCCCTCAAATCCCGCGATTTTTTCGGAAATCGGCACAGCGGCAACGGCAGGAGGGGGTTTTTGTTCTTTGCGAGCTTCCTCAAGCTGGAAGATTTTTTTATAAATGGTGCCGATAAATGGTCCGGCGGTATGTCCGCCCGATTCGTCCACCGTGCCTTCTGCGAGAACGATGATGCTGTAACGAGGTTGAAAGTAAGGAGCAAAGGAAATCATCCAAGCTCGTGTCTGTTTTGTGATTTTGCCGCTGTGTGGATCAAAACCGGTAAACTGTGCGCTTCCTGTTTTTCCAGCGATCTTAATTTTTTCCAGTGCCGCGGATTTTCCAGTGCCATTTTCGACGACGTTGAGCATCGCTTCTTTCAGAATTTGAAGGTGAGCAGGAGAGGCGGGAAGCAATCCACGCGTTTCAGGAGGGAAATCCATCAACGTGTCGCCATCCGACGATTCCACACGCAACACCAGGCGCGGTTTATAGACGATGCCTCCGTTGGCGATGGTCGAGGAGACGACCGCCATTTGAAGAGGAGTTACGAGAAGCGCGCCTTGACCAATGGACATATTGACGCTGTCGCCGGTGGTCCATCGGTCGCGTGGATTTCTTTTCTTTTTCCATTCCTCAGTAGGAAGGATGCCTGTCTCTTCGTGATCGAGGGGCACGCCGGTGCGCTCACCGAGGCCAAAAGCGGAAGACATGCTCCACATCGCCGGACCGCCCATACGCATGCCCATGGTATAAAAATAGACATCGCAGGACATCGTGATCGCGTCTTTGAGATTCATATCGCCGTGACCCCCCTTGTTCCAGCATCCGAATGAAAGATTTCCCAAAAAGAATCGTCCTAGGCATTCAACTTTTTCTTCAGGGGTGATGGTCCCTTTTTCCAGTCCTGCAAGCGTGGTGATCACTTTGAATGTTGAACCCGGAGCGTAGCCGCCCTGAACGGCGCGATTTAAGAGAGGTTTTTGCTTATCGTTCTGCAATTCATTCCAGTCCGAACTTTTGATGGCAGGAATAAAAAGATTAGGATTGAAAGTGGGGGCGGAAGCCATTGCCAGAATATCTCCATTGTTCGGGTCCATGACCACGCACGCCCCGCGGTATCCGACGAATGTTTCCTCAACAATTGCCTGAATGTCCTTGTCGATCGAGAGAATGATATTGTTGCCGGGTGTTGGTTCGAAGTTGCTCACTTCGGCCTCTTTCATTCCGGCGGCGCTCAATTTGATGACCCGCTGTCCCGAAGTGCCTTGAAGCACTTTATCCATGGAGGCTTCAATGCCAGATTTTCCTACGAGGTCCGGTTGGGAGAAGGCTTTGCGTCCCATGGAATCGAAGTCTTCCTCCTCTTCTTTTGACGACTCTGGTTTGCCGACATAACCCAGCACATGGCAGGCGAGAGGGCCAAAGGGATAGACGCGCACGGGCTCGATTTGGAGATCAACGCCTTGCATCCACGGGCTCCGCTCCTCGAATGCGGCGAGTGCGGCCGGGCTTAAATCGTTCCAGACCGTCAATGGGAGAGGGCCGCGCTGATCATAATGACGCAGGATGGTGTTGTCATTCACCTTGATCGGCATCTTCATGCGATCCTTCATGGTCTCGATGCTGGTGTGAACGATTTTTAAAAGTTTTTTTGTGCTGCGGCCCGCGTTGAACTCATCGAGATAGAGAGCCACGTTATAACTCGGTCGGTTGTCCACCAAGACCGTGCGGTTGCGATCGAGAATAAGCCCTCGCGGCGCAGGAAGCTTGACCGCTCGCGTGGAACTTTGGGCCATCTGCTCGGTCCAAAAGTCACCCTGACTGATTTCCCGATAAGCGAGCGCGACCAACAGGAGGAGAAGCCCGATCGCCATGATGGTAGTCATGACGTACGTGCGCCAAAGGGAGCGCGATTCGGTGGAATTTAAAATCATGTCAGACTGTCTTCGATGCGGCCGGGATCGAGTCCGATCATCCGTGCCAGCACGTCAAAAAACGCGAAATAAAACACGGAAAGCACTCCGGTGACGAGCGCGAGCCGGAGGATCTTGGGAAATGCATATTCCCAGCCTACCATGAACTTTCCGGAAAGCAGGAATTGGAGAGAAAGAGCCATGAACCCAAAGACGATCCCGCTCAGGAATTGAGTGGTAAACTGGTTTCGGAAAAAAATAGGGCGAACCATGCAGAAAAGGGTGATGCTCGCCACATAGGGAAACAAGCTGCCGCCGAAATGTCCCGCGCTGAACGAATCATACATCACTCCGGCCAGCAGGCCCAGGAGGAGCGCCGAGGGAAGGTTCACTGTGAAGGAAGCATAGAGCAAAAGGGCGGGGAGAAGTTCCAGACGCACTCCCCAGGGATACCACCTGTCGATGACGGTGCATTGAATCATCAGCAGGAAGATAATGCCAAGCATGAGGATAATGGGAATGAGGACACGGTTCATATCAACTCTTCTGCGCTGGTTTGAGTTTTTCCGACACCTTGACGCCGATGCCAACGAATACCTCGTCGATGCGCACCAGATCGACGGCAGGCGTAATCCCCACATCCTGGTAAAGAATGTTCTTTTCTTCCTTCTGTTCAGAGGATTTCACGCTGCGCACAACTCCCACGAGAAGGCCTTTCGGGAAAATGCCACCCAAGCCAGAGGTGTAGACTTTGTCATTGGTTTTGATCTGTGCATTGCGGCTTACGAATGTCATGCGGCACTGCGAATCCGTTCCCCCCGCAAGAATATTGCCCTGAACAATGCCATATTGTGCGCTGTCCTTGAGCCACGCGGAAATCTTGCAGTTTTCATCCACAATCAATAAAACGCGCGCGTTGCTCTTTGTCACATCGATCGTCTTGCCCACCAGGCCTTCCACGGTAAGCACCGGCATATTGCCTATCACACCATCAGAGGATCCGCGGTCAATCAGGACGGTATTGTACCAATTCGACGGATCTCGGCTGATCACCTTCGCTGAGATCAGTTTGAGTTCGCTGCGGTTCTTGAAATCAAGCATCGCACGGAATTCCCGATTCTCGCGTTCGAGTTCGGTCACCTGCGCGACACGCGTTGACAATTCACTCAACTGTTTTTTGAGGTCGGTAGTTTCGGCCTGAAGGTTGCGATAGCCTTTGAAACGGTGAATCAGAAAGCCAAAACTATTCTGGACGCGTGTCGAGAACTCGAGAAACGGAAGGAAACCGTCGCTCAGGGTGTTTTTAAGACGTCCGGAGACAGGTAAACGCAGGGTGGTGAGGATTAACAACACCACCAAGAGCAGCATGACTGCGAAAAGTGCACGTATCCGCACGCTTATCTACCGGACCTTCGTGTCTCGTTGTCTGCAACTTTGCGCAAGAAATTCAATTCATTGAGAACGATTCCCGTTCCCATCACGACAGCGCTGAGAGGGTCATCTGCCACGTGAACAGGCAGCCCTGTTTCCTCAGCGAGCAATTTGTCGAGCCCGCGCAGCAAGGCGCCGCCACCCGCCAGCACGATGCCCCGGTCCACCAAGTCGGCGGACAATTCGGGAGGACAGCGCTCCAGCGTGTATCGGACGGTTTCGACAATCGTATTCACGGGCTCCTGAATGGCCTCGCGAACCTCCTGCGAAGTGATGGTCAAAGTTTTAGGCAAACCAGCGACGAGGTCGCGTCCTTTAACTTCCATGGTTGTTTCTTTTTCGAGCGGGTACGCCGAACCGATCTTTATCTTGATTTCTTCGGCAGTCCGTTCGCCAATCATCAAATTGTAAACTCGTTTCATATACTGCACCAATGCCTCGTCCAATTCGTCCCCCGCAACGCGGACGCTGCGGCTGAACACAATGCCGGCCAATGAAATGATGGCCACCTCCGTCGTTCCGCCTCCCATATCGATGATCATGTTTCCGGCGGGTTCCTGAACGGGCAGGCCGCAACCGATGGCAGAGGCCATGGGCTCTTCGATGAGGTAAACTTCGCGCGCGCCCGCATGTGTGGCACTATCCTTCACAGCGCGTTTTTCCACCTCCGTGATACCACTGGGAACCGCAACGACGACCCGCGGGCTTACCATGTTGCGGCGGTTGTGCACCTTCTGGATGAAATAGCGGAGCATCGCTTCGGTTACTTCGAAGTCGGCAATGACGCCGTCCTTCAAAGGGCGGATGGCGACAATGTTTCCGGGGGTACGGCCCAGCATCCGTTTCGCTTCGTTGCCGACGGCGAGAGGGATATTGGTCCCTGCCTGGACAGCCACTACGGAAGGTTCGCGCAACACGACGCCTTTATCGCGCACATAGACCAAGGTATTGGCCGTCCCAAGATCGATTCCAATGTCATTCGAAAAAAGACCAAAAAACTTTCCAAACATGATGAAAATTCCTTTGCGGCAGGGAAGGTTGGATGGGTTGAAAAAACCTGATTATGAAGCACTTATAGGTGCTTTCTTGAACGCAAAGGAATCCTATAACTTTTTGAGATCATCAACGCAAGCGTATTTGCGCACTTTCAAGTTTTCACAAGCATTCCTTCGGCCGAAGAAGGAAGAGCCTCTGCTTTTTGGTGCGCTGCAAGGAGTTGGGACTCGTACCATCGCAGCGTCTCTGAAAACGAGGGTTCCTTGATTTGGACGCTTTTTTGCTGCGGCCAAAGTTTGGAAATGGGATGCGGGTCGTTCGTCCGCATCACCGGGGTGTAGATTTGGACGTCCGAAGAACGGCTATTTGCCTTGTTGCGGATGACGCCTTCGAAAAAGGTTGCCGCGGTCGATGAAAATCCAGATTGAAAAAGCAAATAGTGGCGGCCACCCTCGTCGAGGGTGCGATTGATCATCCGATCGAAATAACAAGTCTGATCCGAAACTCCTGCAACTGCCTGAATATATTGTTCGCGTGTGGTTACCCATTGGCCGTTATAAGCGGCAAAAGGGAGCACGGGGTCGCGCAGGCGACCCTGGGATTCGTATAATCTCAGAAGGGTGATGGCATGCTTCGCGGCTTCCTTGAAGCGCTTGTAATGCGGGGTGCCTCGCACTTCGAGGGTGAGACGTTTGAGCTCAAGCTTTCTCGTCCCCGTAAAGAGATTGCGAAAACGCGTCATTTCCAATTCGTTTCCGGCGAACACCCCGCTATTAGGCGAGAGATGGATGCCATGGGTCACTTGGATGCGCTGCTCTTTCACGTCATTGACCAGTTTTTGGAGCCCCGTTGCGTTCAATGAAAACACCAACTCTAATTTTCCGTGCAGGATCCGGGCGAGGTCCTCCCGCGTCAGTTTAAGATTCGGATCGACTTGTTTGCGAATTTGGTTGAGGAGGTCGCGATCGTCCTCCGACAATTTCGCTCGGGGATTGAAGAACCAGTAGTCGACCTCCTCGCGCGAGATCACGCTTTCGTTCTCGCTCATGAGATGGCTGCATTGATGTGTGAGAAGCGCCATGTCGTGAAAGGAAATCACTCCCGAAAGCCAGCCCGTAAGGTAAGTGCCCGCACTGTGCGGCAGGATCTGCATCCGCGAAATTAAATCTGTGCAACCGGTGCGCATAAGGTCCTGGAAGAGACGGATCAGGTGCACCAAATCATCGGTCACCGCATAACAGCAGTTATCATGCATGTCGCCAAAACACTCATGGGAGCGAATCTCCTCCCGCCCGAATGCGCGGATGTCGAAGCCAATCACTTGATTCATATGAGCGAACACCTGTGCCGTCAGCTCATGCTGATGCTCATAGCATTGGACTTCAGCTTCCCCGCGACGCGTTACCGCCATCCCGAATGGGACAAGGACAATGTCGCGCCCCGTTGCATCGGCTTTGCGTGCAGGGCCCTTGCGCTTCGCCAAAAACCTTTCACGGACTTGAAACGCCTTGCCAAGAAAACGCTCGGTGACTCCGTAATTGAAGGCGGGTCGCGCATGATTTCCGATGGGATGATGGGGAGAAAAATCGATCACGGGTCCTATCCCCTCGGGCCATACGAAGGTGGACGCGAGTTTCTCGCGGCCATCGTTGCCGGGGATCACGATTTTTTCCTGGCTGTCCTGCCATCCGTGGGAAATACCCCGGCGGGCGATGGCATGGAGGAATTTCTCGTTGTCCACGACAGGAATTCCTCCGTGAAATGCGAGCGCCGCCTGGACGTTGGAATAGTCATAAATCGCTTCTCCCATCAGATAGGGCGTCAGGAATTCCATCTGTTTGGCGACAAATTTTTCATAAGCATCACGAAAACCGTCCCTAGGATCGAACAATTCCCATGAGAGGGCCGGCCATGGAACGTTTTGTTTGAATACTTTTTCGACGATATCCAAGGCAGGAGGGGTGGGGTTTGTAATGTGATAGACCCCGCCAAGGGATTCGGGAACCGAGTAAATTTTCATCACGGTATCGACCGCAAAATCGAGCGGCACAATGTTCAGGGTGGCGTTGCGATTGCCGAGAATGCGCATGGGAAAATCGAGCGGGCCCTTGCGAGGATCCACGCCCATTTTTTCGCAGAGTTTGAGATAAACACGGCTGACAACGTCGAAGCAATGGTTGAACACGTTGAACTGCTCGTAACGCCCGAGAATCGAATCGCCCACGATGATGCTGGGCCGATAAATGCTGACAGAAATCTCTCCGCGAATCTGCGCCTGCCAGACGTGGCGTTCGGCTTCCCACTTGGTTCGTTCGTAGGTATTGCGCCAAGACGGAGGGCGGATGCCCACAATTTCTCGAACCACGCCTTCCCGAATCAGACCACTTGAGCCAAACGTGCTGAAGTAGTGGAACTCGGGAATGTTCTGTTGCCTGGCGAACTCAAGCACGTTGAGGGTGCCAATCAAGTTCGTGTTGTACACCTCCTGGCTCTTTGTTTCCGTGAGATCAAGCAGCGCCGCAAGATGCCAGACATCCTTCGTCTTGGGGCCCTCCAAATGTTTGAGGTAGGATGCAGGAATGCCAAGGCCCTTCTCCCGGACATCGCCTGGGATAGGCCGGAGGTTTTTGCTCACGGACTCCTCGAAGTCCGGAAGAAGCTCCTTCATTTCGTGAAAGATCTTTTCAAATCTTGCGCGCGCTTCGGCTTCGCTTCCGGCACGGATGGGGCAGACAACGGTGTGTCCCCTCTTGGCCAGGCGATAGGCATATCGTTTTCCCAAGATTCCAGTAAATCCGGTCAAAAGAATAGTCGGCAGGTCGTTCATAGAAAATCAATCAAAGCGGGCGCCCGCGATCAGTACGGCATTCTAACCGCCGAAGCCAAACGAATTGTTTACGTGGGACAACAGCACGATGGAGATGAAGGAAAATTCGATCATGACTGGAAAAGAGTCTAATTTGGCAGGGAGAGGCGCTTCGTTCAAGAAGGAACGAAGAAGATGAATGCGAGGAATGGCTCTCGGTTGCCAGCTTGGGTTACGGCCAAGACACACTGGGGAACTGTTTCACGAGAAAGGAGCGGTGTTTTGGGTAGTGGGAGCGCCGCCAAGCGGCCATGTCCGCCGTGCTTTCGAGTTTTTTCTGATTCGGAGCCTGGAGATGCAGAACAACAGGTATCTTTCCGTCGCCCACGACAGGATGCTTGGTGAGCTTTAAGGCATCCTGCAATTTCAGGTTTCCCGAAACGCTTCCATCTTCGGAGTAGAGTAGTTTCAAAACGGCTTTCGATAAGAGGGGAAGACTGGCAGGGGCAAGCATCTCGACAAATTCTTGTTGATCGCGATTCAAAAGCGCCTTGAAAGCCGCTAGGAGCGGTTTTTCCTTGGCCTCCTTGAAGAGGCGAAGCCCGTAAAAAGCGCGAGCAAGGCACCTGACACATTCTTCGCGCGAATAAGTCGGAAGGTCGTAATCGGGGGCGGCATGGGACGAAAGGCGGACACGGCCGATCCATTGTTTCACGTCATGATTCCAATGTGGCAAACTCATCGGTTCGTCGACAACTTCCTCAGCCAGGGCACGGGCGATTTTTTCCGGATCGGCGTTCTCGACCGATTCGCCACCAAGAAGAAGATCGCGAAAACGCATCGTGCGGATGCATTCCACGCGGCGGTGGCGGGGATCGTAGATCGCTTCTTCCTGTTCCTCAAGCTGATGGGGAAACATTTCCTTGAGCCATGCCAGTTCAACCGCGCTCGCAAGGCTGAGCAACGTCAGGGGCCGGTCCCGCGATTCGATCGTCCGGATTTCCGCTGCGACGAACAGTTTCGATTTCTGAACGACACTTTCTCGCACGAGTGTCCCAAGTCGGCCGCCTACCAGATGACACTCCAGAGTTCCGGCGTCCTGCCGGATCGCGAGGTGGTCGGCGAACCCTGCAAGGATGCATTTCAACATGGGTTCATCGGACGAAACCGGTTTTTCGGAAATATCAAAATGGTGACGTGCGCACACATCGAGCAGCTGAGACCATGTCTGTTCGACGAGACGGGCGGTTTGTGCGTGAACGCCCATCTTGCGGCACACGTTCAAATCGAAACAGCTCTTCTGAGCGTAGCGAAATGCATTCGCGAGCGTGAAAAAATCCGAGCGTTCGTTTGTCTCGAAAAGCTCGCGCGATTCATTCACTTCTTTGTCGCGCGTTCGCAGCAGGAGATCGCGTCCGCTCGTGAGCGCAGCGAAAAGCGCTGCACCGCGCACGCATCCCAGTTTCTTCGCCTCAATGAGCATTCGGGCATAGCGCGGATGAAGAGGCAATCTCAGCATTTCGCGGCCGATTGAGGTCACTGAGAATCGTTCGCTTCGTTCCGGATCTTCCGGTTCTTTCCCGGGAACGCTCTGTGGTTTCTCTTCAGTTCGCAAAGCTCCCAGCCTCTCGAGCATGTCTTCGGCGGCTCGTACGGCGTTTGGGCTGGGTGGATCGGGAAGAGGGAATCGCTCCACTTCTTGAATGCCGAGCGAATGCATCAGCAGCACCATGGATGACAGGTCGGTGCGATGAATTTCCGGTGTGTTTTGTTCGGGACGGTCCTTGTGACTCGCAATGGTCCAAAGGCGCCAGCAGATCCCCGGGCTGGTTCGTCCCGCACGTCCGGCGCGCTGCTGGGCCGAGGCTCGGCTGATAGGTTCCAGACGCAACGTGGCGATTCCGGTCGATGCGTCGTAGCGGGAAATGCGTGCAAATCCCCCGTCGACGACGAATTTCACGCCTTCGAGTGTCACCGAGGTTTCAGCCACGTTTGTCGAAACAATGACCTTACGCTGTTTTGAGGGAGCGAATGCCAGATCCTGCTGATCGGGAGGAAGGTCGCCGTGAAGCGGAATGAGCTGGAGCGGCGCCCCGATGCGCCGCGACTGAATTTCGCGGATGGTCTGCTGGATTTCCGCCATGCCTGGCATAAAGACAAGAATGTTTCCATCCATGTATCGATCAGCAATCTCTGCGACGCGTTCAGCTGCGAGTTCTGGCGCGGTGCGCGTGTCCGGTGTATCGAGGTGATGAATGTCGACGGGATGGGAGCGGCCTTCCGATTGAAGGATGGGGCAGCCACCCAGAAAATCTGCAATGGGTTCGGCATCCAAGGTGGCCGACATCACGCCAAGCAGAAGGTCGGGCCGTGACTTTTGCTGAAGCTGGAGCGCGAGACCAAGCCCGACATCGCTGAAAAGATTGCGTTCGTGAAATTCATCGAAAAGGATCGCATGAATTCGCGAGATCTGGGGATCCTCCGCAAAAAGACGCAGAAGCACGCCTTCTGTCATGAACCGGATGCGCGTGCGCCCGGAAATCTGATCCTCGAATCGGATTTGGTAGCCGACCTCTTCGCCTATTTTCGTGCCGCGTTCAAGCGCGACGCGTGCCGCAACGACGCGGGTAGCGACACGCCGGGGCTGGAGAACAACGATCTGTTTGTCACCTGCCCGGCCGGAATCGAGCAGCATTTGGCAGACTTGGGTCGTTTTGCCGGAGCCGGTCGGGGAAATCAGGACGAAGCGGTTGCCAGCGGTCCACGCGTGCTGCAGGGCCTCATGCAGTTTCCAAATGGGAAGATCTCGGGACGATCCGGGCATTGGGTGTTTCTAACGCTCTCGCACTCAGACGCCAAGATGCAAAAAGAGGATTCGGCGAAAGTCGTTGAGATGAAGACAGTCTTGTATCACTGGACGAACCGATTGAAAAAGTTCAGCACTCCCTGGCGTTCCTTTTCGGGTAAAAATCTTTCATGGATGAAATGCGATTGAATGGCCGGATCGCGAAGTAACGGTTCAGATGTGAACCAGCGAGCAATGTTAATGTAATCACCGGCTTCGAAGAGCGTGAGATTTAGGACATGGTCTTTGTCCATTGCCTGATATTCCCTCCCTGTCACCCCGGAATACCCCACGACATGGCAGCCGCACGCAAGGGCTTCCAGCATCGACAAGTGCGCGCCTTCACGCAGGGAGGTGGTGAGAAAGATCTTACATTCCCGCAATACCTGCGCATACTCTTCTTCCGAGACGTTGCTGAGAGCCACGCTGGTCCAGCCTTTTGTCCGAAATTTGTCTGAATTGCTGAAGATGATTTTAAGGACAGTCTCGGAATCAAAACCCTTTCCATCCATATTGCCGCGCGTTATGTGGCAAATCTGATTTCGTTTGGCTTTGGCGTTGTAATGATAAAGCGTGGAGTCAATCATGGGACGGATCATCGTCGATCCGATTCCCATCGTGATGAGAAAAAAGTCAGAAATGGTCTGACATGTGGTGATGATATGAGCAAGGTTGAATGTTTGGAGTGAGGTGTTTTTAGGAAGCCGGTCAAAAATAGAGTCCCAATGCAGAGCCAGGATCACTTTTCGGCAGGGCAGAGTCACGAGATCCTGGATCGATCCAGTCATGGCAGCTGGCACCACCAGGATATCGCGGTCGAAAAACTGGGGGATTTCCAGAAGCGAAAGGACTGGCAAGTGGAAGGGTGTGAATGGGTAGGGGGTTGGCGACGGAGTCCCATGGACCATGAAAACCAAATGCCCCTCATCAAGAAGATATTTCGCGTATCGATGAAGGCGCTTCATTCCTCCGCTCGGCCGGTTAAATTCCGGTGTCAGAAAATAAAAGCGACTATCCGAATTCATGAAAGAAGGAGAATCTTGGATTCTTGAAAAAGCGCCGTTTTAGTGAACTTTCATCTAAAGTGATCTCTGAATAAAAGGATCAGGTCGCAGCTGCACGCATGGCAGCGCGTTAGGCACGACATCCGGAACAAAGCGCTCGGCTCTTAAACCAGCGGACACAATCAACAAAAGGCGCATCTTGTGACTCAAAACATATTTTTTTTAGATTAAAGGAACATGAACGGCAGATTAAATTCGTTCAGTTTTTTTCAAAACAAGCTCGTTACAAAAAAAGAGACCCGTTCGTGCCACAATGGTTACACTTAATTTTATCGGTCCAATGCGAATGGAACTGCTGATCCAGGGATGTGGAGGGCGAAAGAGACGGTGGACAATCGAATTTGCTTGTTATTTTGATCGCTCTCAGCAAGCTTGAATTTTCGCCTTTTGCTGGTTCGGGCGAGCCGATATTCGGGCCGTAGCGCAGCTTGGCTAGCGCGCTTCCTTGGGGTGGAAGAGGTCGCGGGTTCAAGTCCCGCCGGCCCGACCATTGGCCCGGCCATTTGTGGGGTTGAGAGCCGTTGCCTCGCGGTCGGTTCTAGCGATTCTTTTTGTTCAAAGTGTCGAAATTTGAGCAGGGAGTTTAGGCGTCGATGGGGCTGTCCGGTTGTCTCTTTCAAAAGGTCATATGCCCTCGATTTCTCTCCATAAAGGGGATTTTAAATAGATGAAATAAATTCATCTAAAATGAGAATAAAAGTAAAAAGAGTTCATGCTTTTTGTCATTATTGGCATTGGCTCTGCTTTCTTTAGGTCCCATGCAACAGCTTCTCGCGGATGTCACGCCATTGGGTGCCTTTTCCGCCGAACAGAAGGAATATCTCGAGGGATTCCTGGGAGGGGTGGCACAACGGGCGCATCTTCCATTTGTGGGTGTTACTGCGGACGGAAAGCTCACGTCGAATCCAGGCGGAGCGGGTCCCAATCTTGCGGCTGAAGAGACTTTTTATTCAACGAAGGTTGCAGACTTATGCAAGGAGGAGCGCTGGAAGTACGAGGAGAATCCTCTGGATGCGTGGGACCGCATGATGGCGCACGCGGAGAAGGAACAATTTCCCGATGCCGAGAACACCTATCGTTTCAAATTTTTCGGTTTGTTCTATGTCGCTCCCGCTCAAAACGCGTTCATGCTGCGTTGCCGCCTTCCAGCCGGCATCTTGACGTCCGTTCAGGCGCACGGAATGGCAGAAATCGCGACGGATTGGGGCGGCGGATACCTGGACATCACGACACGCGCCAATCTTCAGGTGCGTGAAATTGCTCCGCGTCACCTCCTTGACGTTCTTGGAAAAATTCAGGACCTTGGAATCAGTTCGCGCGGGGCGGGCGCTGACAATGTACGGAACATCACCGCCTCTCCGGCGAGCGGCATTGATCCCGTGGAGCTTTATGACTGCCGTCTTCTCGCAAGGGGATTGAATCATTACCTTCTCAACCATCGGGAACTTTTCGGATTGCCCCGGAAATTCAATGTCGCCTTCGACGGGGGAGGTTCGATTAGCGCGCTTGCCGACACAAACGATATCGGTTTTGTCGCGGTTCGCGTTTCCAACGCAGAGGGGATCGAACCCGGCGTTTATTTTCGCACTCAGCTTGCGGGAATTTCCGGTCATAAACAGTTCGCGCGCGATGCTGGCATCTTGGTGAAACCGAATGATTGTATTGCGGTCGCTGCCGCCATGACGCGCGTTTTTGCTGAGAATGGAGATCGCACCAATCGCAAAAAGGCCAGATTGAAATATTTGATCGACTGCTGGGGAATTGAAAAATTCCTGGAAGAAACCGAAAAACGTCTCGCATTTCCCCTCACGCGGTTGAGTCTTGAAAAATGCGAGCTGCCACGTACGCCCTTGCGCCATGGACATGTGGGTGTCTATCGCCAGATCCAAAAGGGGAAGAATTATGTGGGAGTCGCGATTCCTGTCGGCCGCATGAAGGCAAAGCAATTGCACCGGCTTGCCGAACTGGCCCAGCTTTACGGCTCCGGGGAGTTGCGCTTGACGGTGTTTCAGAACCTCATCATTCCCGATATTTCAGATGCCTTTGTGGAAACGGTGAAACGCACGTTGGTTCGGATGGGATTCCATCATGAACCCAACTCGATCACGAGCGGCATGGTCGCGTGTACCGGGAGCATGGGATGCAAATACGCCGCTACCAACACCAAAGGCCATGCCCAAAAAATTGCGCTGCATCTCCAAGGACGTGTCCAAGTGGAGCAGCCCATCAATATCCATCTCACAGGCTGCCCCCATTCCTGTGCGCAGCATTATATCGGCGATATCGGTTTGCTCGGCACCAAGGTGAATCCGAATGGTGAATCGGTCGAGGGATATCATGTGGTTCTTGGAGGAGGGTTTGGAGCCGATCAGGCGGTTGGACGTGAAGTATTTAGCGGCATCGCCTTTCCGGAGATTCCGCCACTTCTTGAGCGCATCTTACGCGTCTATGAAGAACGCCGGGAATCCGGTGAAAGTTTTTCCGCATTCACGCGGCGTCATGACATTAAAACGTTGCAGGAGATTTTCTCATCATGACCCAGGCGATGATTCCCAATGGCCATCCCCTCCCGTTTCCGGTGCAGGACGATTCCAGCGTCGTTCCCGTTCTGCCGGAATCCGCGCCTTTCACCCCGGAACAGCGCGCTTACCTGAACGGTTTTTTCGCAGGACTTTTTTCACGCGCGCCCGCTGCCGCGTCCTCATCGGCGCCGGCGATGTCTTCCGACAAACCGTTGAAGCCCCTGACGATTCTTTTCGGATCCCAGACGGGAACGACGGAATCGCTTGCGAAAAAGGTGGCTGCCGAGGGAGGCAAACGCGGTTTTGTGCCGAACGTTGTGGAAATGGCGCAATATCCCATGGAAAATTTCACCGGCGAAGGCCGGCTGCTCATTCTAACGAGCACTTATGGTGATGGAGAACCTCCGGACAACGCGCGCGGCCTCTGGGAATTTCTAGGTGGTGAAAGGGCGCCACGCCTGGAAAAAATCGAATTTTCCGTGCTTGGCCTAGGCGATTCGAACTATCCGAAGTTCTGCCAGTGCGCCAAGGATTTTGACACGCGGCTCGAATCCCTCGGCGCGCGCCGGATTCATCCCCGCGTGGATTGTGACGTCGATTATGAGGAGCCGTTTCATCTCTGGCTCAACGGCGTCCTGAGCGCGCTCGAAGGTATGTCGCAGGAGCCGTCCGCGCTGCGAAAGACGGATGCTGCCGCCAAGATGGAGGCGGCGGCGGAGAACGCTTATTCTCGGAAGAATCCATTTCCGGCGCGGCTCGTTGTCAATCGCACGCTGACTGGGAACGGTTCCGGAAAGGAAACGCGCCATTTTGAAATTTCCCTTGAGGGATCCGGGCTCGCCTACGAGGCGGGGGATGCGCTGGGAGTGGTTCCTTCCAATTGTCCGGTTCTCGTGGAGGAAATTTTGGGTGCGCTGCGTGGTACCGGGGATGAGCCGGTTGTTGTAGGGAAAACGGCATGCACGTTGCACGAGGCGCTGCTGCGTCACGTGGAAATCCAGCGCATTCCCAAAGATCTCGTGTCCCTGCTTGCCGCGAAATCCGGAAACCCCGCGTTGTACGATCTCGCGGACGGAGCGCACCAAGCGCAATGGGAGGAGTTTACCCTTGGACGCGGCGTCATCGATCTGCTGCTGCAATGTTTGGGCGCCAAACTGGAGGCGAATGACTTTCTCAAATGCCTCCGCCCTCTGCAGCCGCGGCTCTATTCCATTGCATCCAGCCCAAAGGCGAACCCGCACAGCGTTCATCTCACCGTGGGCATTGTTCGATATGTGACACATGGACGTGAGCGCAAAGGCGTTTGCTCCACGTTTCTCGCAGATCGCGTAAAGGATGCGCCGTTGCCCGTGTTCGTGCATACGAATCCTCATTTCCGACCGCCCCGCGATGGCTCGCGGCCTGTGATTATGATCGGACCGGGGACAGGAATCGCCCCGTTCCGTGGCTTCCTGCAGGAACGAAAAGCGTCGGGCGCGAGCGGCAAAAATTGGCTGTTTTTTGGAGACCAACATGAATCAACGGATTTTTTATATCGCGAGGAATGGAATCTGTTCCAAAAAGAAGGCGTTCTTACTCGCCTGGATGCGGCATTTTCACGCGATCAGGCGGAGAAGATCTACGTCCAGCACCGGATGCTCGAGCATGCCTCCGAACTATTCGCATGGCTGGAGGAGGGGGCGCACTTCTACGTTTGTGGCGATGCCAAGCGCATGGCGAAGGACGTGGACACGGCGCTTCACGAATTGATCCGGAAGGCGTCAGGCCGGACCACGGAACAGGCGGCCGAATACGTGCAAACATTGAAAAACGACAAACGCTACCAGCGTGATGTGTATTGAAAGGCAGCCTGCCTCTTTGGGAAGGTCAGACGGCTGGTTGTTTTTCCTCGGTGAGTTTCATGACGACAAAATAAAGCACGCTCATCACGGCGACAAAGCCAACCAGCCAGAGGGACTTGGCTTTCATGAAATGCATCATCTTTTCCGGGTCATTCATGAGGTCGGGTTCGGAACCGATCACATGCTGTCCAAACCATGCGAGGATGGTGCACCAAAGGAAGGAACCGGCGAGCGTCATCAGGCTGAACGTTCGAAAGCGCATGCGAATGATGCCTGCGGGGATCGAAATTAGGTGGCGGATGACAGGCAGCAGGCGTGCGAAGAAAATGCCGCCCGCCTCGTAGCGCTCGAGCCAGCGTTCGGCGCGCGCCAGTTTGTCCTCATTCAATAAAAAATATTTTCCAAAACGGATCAACAGCGGACGACCGATCGCAAGCGAAATCCAATAGTTGATGGCGGAGCCGAGCCATGAGCCCAATGTCCCGGCCAGGATCACCGCCCAAAAATTGAATTTTCCCTGCGAAGCCCAGAATGCGGCAGGAGGGATGACGATCTCGCTCGGGACGGGCAGGATGGAGCTTTCCATGGCCATCAGGACGACGATGCCGGCGTATCCCTGGTCCCGAACCCATCCGAACCAGATGTTGAGCAACGCATGCATCCGGGTGGTCTAACAATCCCATCAACAAATGTCACTGCCGAATGATGGAGATTGAGTATAATTGAGTCGCATGCCCAAGCCATTCAGCGCTCCCGATCACGATGTCCGCGAAAAAACGGACGCCTTGGAACATCTGGATCATGGGTGGAATGTGATCGTCTGGAATGATCACGTGAATTTAATGGGCTACGTGGTGTTCGTGTTTCAACGCGTGCTCGGGTTTGACCGCGTGAAGGCGGAAAAGCATATGTTGGAAGTGCATCATCGGGGAAAAAGTTGTGTTGCCACGGAAACACGCGAGAAGGCGGAGCTTTATTGGCAGCGTCTCCAGCAGTTTGGCTTGCGCACCAGCATTGAAAAAACCACATGATGGAGGTTCAAAAAAACGCGGACGAGTGGAGCCTGGTGTTCGATCAGGAAGGCGCGGACTTTTTACGCAATGTTTTCCGGTCGATGCGCGACGCGTACAAAACCCGGCCCAGCGAGATGAATTCCGCGATTCGCACGGTGTGGTATTCCGAGACGGGCCATCCCGAAGATGCGACCGACGAGGAGCGTGAGTTGTGGAACGATTCGCTCTATGACTTTCGCTGCGAGCGTGGTCGCATGCTCGAACGCTGGATGGAGCAACTGCAGAAGCCCGCGCCTGTCACCTTGAAAGCGAACGCCGCGGAGCATGAAGCCTTGCTGATCATCATGAACGATTACCGCCTCGCGCTGGCGGCGAAATTTGAAGTTTCCGAAGAGGATATGGATGCGAACATCCTCGAAGTGTCCGACACGCAGAAACGTTTCGCATTGATCCAGATGTACTTTCTCAGTGCGTTCATGACAAGGCTGCTTGAGGCCATTTGAGTTGCTTGTTCGTTGGGGCCGATGCGAGAGTTTTTCGCTTCTTTCCTCTGTGCCTTCGTGACTTCCGTGGTTATCATTTCAGCTATGAAATCCGAGGATTTTCCGTTGTTCGACGATCTCGCACGGGATTTCCTCGATTATCTCAAAGCCGAACGGGGCGCGTCACCGAACACCCTCCGCAACTATCGGCAGGCGCTGGGACGGTTTCAGCTCTGGATGCGGCGTCATGAAAAGGATCCGCGCGCGCCCGCAGCGCGCGGAATCGCGTGGAAGGATCTTCAGCCGATCGTGATGCGCGACTATCTGCAGTCGTTTATGGAACTGCCCGCAACCGATGCGCGCCTGCGCCGCTTTTCGGATCTCGGCCTCATCGCCGTGGGACGCTCCACCGTGCTCCTGCATCTTTCGGCCTTGCGTTCCTTTTACAGATTTCTCACGCGCCGCAAGGGATACACAAACAATCCGATGAAATCGCTTGCGACGCCCCGGAAGGAAAAGCGGCTGCCGGTTTTTTTGCAGGAGGGTGAAATCGATCGGCTGATGAGCGCGCCGATGAAGATGCCGCGGCCGCGCTACGCGGAGTGGCAGAAGCATCGCGACCGCGCCATTCTCGAGACGCTCTATGGCTGCGGTTTTCGCATTCAGGAACTGGCGAAGTTGAATGTCCAGGATATCGACCTTCTGAGTGAAACCGTCCGGGTGATGGGAAAGGGAAGCCGCGAACGCATTGTTCCCATTGGCCGCCAGGCGCGCGGCGCCATCGACGACTATTTGAAGCAACGCCCGGCGTTTACGCGGCGCGACCCGCTTTTTATTGGCAGGGATGACCGGCGTCTCAGCTCGCGAGGGTTGCAGCGTCTGTTGAAGCCTTATTTGCGTTTCGCGGGGCTGAACCCTCGGCTCACGCCTCATAAATTGCGGCATTCCTTCGCCACGCACCTTCTCGACCGCGGCGCGGATCTGCGTTTCGTGCAGCAGATGCTTGGCCACAAACGACTGGGGACCACGCAGATCTATACTCATGTCAGCACAGAAAAGATGAAGAAGGCGTACGATGAGGCGCATCCGCGCGCCAAAAGCCGGATCCGATCCAGTAACTATTGACAGATGCACTTGCACGGGGAAGAGGTTCCTTATATCCTCGTGGATTCCCATGGATCCCTGCCGCATTCGCAATTTTTGCATCATCGCGCATATCGATCACGGAAAGACGACGCTTTCCGACCGGTTGCTGCAGACGACGGGCACGATCCAGCTGCGCGACATGCGCGAGCAACTGCTCGACGGCATGGATCTTGAGCGCGAACGCGGCATCACGATCAAGGCGCATCCGGTGCGCATGCATTACACCGCGAAGGATGGCCATGTTTACGAGTTGAACCTGATCGACACGCCGGGCCATGTCGATTTTGCCTATGAAGTATCGCGCAGTCTTTCCGCCTGTGAAGGCGCCCTCCTGATTGTGGATGCGGCGCAGGGTGTGGAAGCGCAGACGGTGGCGAACGTCCATCTTGCGATAAAGCAGAACCTCACGATCCTTCCCGTGATCAACAAGATTGATCTGCCCAACGCGGACATTCCCGCCGTCGTGCGCCAGATCGAGGACATCCTTGCGATGCCTTCGGAGGATATCATTCAGGCCAGCGCGAAGCAGGGTATTGGTATTATTGAAATCCTGGAAAGTGTGGTGAAAAAAATTCCCGCGCCCAAGTCCACCGAGCCCGAATCATTGCGCGCTCTCGTCTTTGACTCCATGTTCGACACCTATCGTGGCGTGGTGATTTATGTGCGCGTGTTCGACGGGGAGATGCGCGCGGGCACGCAGGTGCGCCTCATGCAGACGGGGAAGGATTATGAAGTCAAGGAGGTCGGCACGTTCGCCCCGGAGCCCGTGAAACAGGATTGTTTGAAGGTCGGCCAGACAGGCTATGCAATCGCGAACATCAAGACGACAGCGGAGGTGAAGATCGGAGACACCGTCACGTCCTCGCGAAAACCCTCCACGCATCCCTTGCCTGGATTTCAGGAAGTGCATCCCATGGTTTTCAGCGGCATCTATCCCATCGACACCTCGAACTACGAGCACTTGAAGGCGTGCATGGGCAAACTGCAGCTCAACGATTCCGCGTTCGTCTACCAGGCGGAAAGTTCTGTGGCACTGGGTTTCGGTTTTCGCTGCGGCTTCCTCGGCCTTCTCCACATGGAAATCGTGCAGGAGCGCCTGCGCCGCGAATACCTTCTCGATATCATTGCCACGTATCCGAGCGTGATTTACCGCGTGACGAAGAGCAACGCGGAGGTGTTGGAGGTCGACAACCCGGTGCATCTGCCGGACCCGGGCACGATCCAGAACATCGAAGAGCCGTTTGTGAAGGCGTTCATCATGATTCCGAACACCGTGATCGGTGATATGATGGCGTTGGTCCTCGACCGGCGCGGCATCTGTCTGAACACCGAGACGCTCGACAACCGGCGTGTGATGCTGACGTGCGAATTGCCGTTGAACGAAATTCTTGTCGATTTCAACGACAAGCTGAAGAGCATCAGCCGCGGATACGGCTCGATGGATTACGAGCCGATTGGTTATCGCGAAGGTGATTTGGTGAAACTCGACATTCTCGTGAATGGTGAGCCGGTGGACGCGTTCTCATGCATTGTGCATCGTTCAAAGGCTGAGGGACGCGGCCGCGCGCTGGCGCAGAAGCTCAAGGAAGTGATCCCGCAACAGCTCTTTCAAGTGGCGATCCAGGCGGCGATTGGAGGGAAGATCATCGCGCGTGAAACCGTCAAGGCCGTCGGTAAAAACGTGACCGCCAAATGTTATGGCGGCGACATCACCCGCAAGCGCAAACTTTGGGAAAAGCAGAAGGAAGGCAAGAAACGGATGAAAGCCGTGGGCACCGTGAATATCCCACAAGAAGCCTTCATTGCGGTGCTCAAGACCAATTAGGGGTTGCGTTGCCTTTGATCGATCTCGTTTTCATGGCGCAGGCGGTCCTTGCCCTGCGTGTGCACCGCTTCCTCGTTCAGATAAAGCATATCCTTGGTCTTCTGGTCGCGTTTTTCCAGCTCCTTCCGATGACGTGCCTGGGTTTTCCTGGCTCGTGAATGGATCATGCAATAAGTCTAATCGAACGTCTCAAAATGGGCCATCGGGTAATATGTGGCAGTTGACTGACATCATTGTCTTCAAGTAGGCCTCGGGGAAAGCCGGAGATATCTCCCTCACTCATGGAGCTCTCGCTTGCTCAGCGTTTTTTCACCACGCTCAGAAAAATCGTATACTTGAATATGCAGAGTCACTCCGCTTTTCAAACAGCCCGCCTGGCTCATATTCATTCATAAAACAAACATCCACCTGCATGGAAAAACCGATTCAATCGGAAGTTTGGAAAAGCTGGCTGGATTCTGCTATGACTCGTCGGTGTGCCCATTCCCGTTCCTCTGATCCTCTTCCCGCTTCGCGGATGCATGCAAGCCGTCGACTGAAATGTTGTCTGTTGCTTTTCTTTTGCTGGATTCCGAGTTTTGCATTCGGTGATCCCACGGTGTTCCAGAAAGAATTCCTTTGCGCGCTTAACTCAGCGCGAACGGATCCGCAGGGGTTCGCCAGCTCGCTTGAAGCGATGCTGCCTCGCTTTAAAGGGACATTTTATCTTTTCGACGATGGCCACATGTTGAGGACCCAGGAAGGGGCGGACGCGGTCGAGGAAGCGGTGCGTTTTCTAAAAAAACAGAAACCCCTGGAGCCCTTTATCTGGAGTGATGGCCTTGGTTTGGCCGCCGCCGAACACGCTCAGGATCAGTTCCGCACAGGCAAGGAAGGACATGGATCAAATGATGGAAGCCAGCCTTGGGACCGGGCGAATCGTCACGGCCGGTGGATCGGCAGTGTGGGCGAAAATATTTTTTATGGCGAGGGCTCGCCCCGGGATGTGGTCGCGCAATGGATCATCGATGATGGGACGAAGGACCGCGGCCATCGAAAAAATCTTTTCACGCCTGCATTTCGGAAAATCGGCATTGGGTCGGCGCCCCATCCCCTCTACGGCCGTGTCGATGTGCTCGACCTGGCGGCTGATTTCCAGGAGATGCGATAAGGCTTCAGAAAGGCGCTTCCTGAAGCTTGCGACGAGTGGCATCGTGCTGGCTGCGAAGCCCGAGGATGCGCTTGAAGTAATAGTCCATTTGCGCCGTCGTTTCGGCGCGGTAGGCTTTTTGCTTGAGGTCCTCGATCTCGTTACTCCAATTTTTCAACTGTTCTTTGCATTTTTCGATATTCATGACAAATCGCATTATACCGTGCGCGCAGAGCTTGTTGCAACCAGTAGAACGCCTCCTGCAAGTAAGATTCCTCCGAGAATCGGCGAGAGGGGAATCGTGTGTGTTTTTTCAGCAGTGGCTTGAATGGGTCCGAGGTCGATCACTTTTTCCCGCTTGGTGTAGGTAATGCCCTGGTAGGCAAAGGCAATGGCCCCGAGTACGATCAGGATGAGGCCGATCACGGTATTGGTTTTCATAAAGTTCTTTTCAAACGATAGAGCGTCCTTGGATGACGCGAATCAGAAGAGTTACAATGGCGAGGATGAGCAAAATATGGATGAATCCTCCGAGCGTGTAAGAACTGACCATCCCCAGCAGCCAGAGGACGAGCAGTATGACAAAGATAGTCCAAAGCATATTTTTCCTTTCAGTTACCTTACGATACGATGGGGGCTGGCTGCTCGCGACCTGAAGTTGATCCCAAAAAAAGGCCGGGTGAACTCCTAAGGGTTTTCCCGTCACAGCGCGACGTCCGTCTCTTTTGCTACTTGAATTAAAATATCGCGCAAAGCTGCGGCATTAAAGGGTTTTTGGAGAAAACGAGATTCCGCCGGAATCTCCTCGTTTTTAAAAAAAATGTTGAGGGGAAAACCAGACATGAAGATGATTTTGATTTCCGGCTCTATCAGCCGGATTTTTTGAGCGAGCTCCCGGCCGTCCATATAAGGCATCATCATATCGGTGATGAGAACGCGGATTCGTTGGCGGTGCTGTCGGAAAAGGTGAAGAGCCTCCGGGCCGTTGGTGGCTTCGATCACGGGAATGTTTTGATCCTCGAGCAGTTTCCGCATGAGGGAACGAATGTGTTCTTCATCTTCCACCAGGAGAACGGCGGGATCGACTTCGTGAAAAGGAGATCTTTTCTTCTCGTAAAATTTTCGTTTGCCAAAACCGGAGATAAAAGGGGCCCTCGTTTTGAAGTGAGAACTTGGAAGCATGAAAAAGCATATCATGGTCCAGCAGAACATAATACGGATAACACCCTATATTCTTCCTTAGGGGAAGGCTGGTTCGCCCATCAGGAAAGAACCAAAAAAAGGCCGAGGCAGACACGCCTCGGCCTTTTGAAGGCTTCTGTTATGGATTAGAATATGAATTTCACTCCGGCGCGAACCAGGTTGTAATCATTCAACGTATCGGCCCAGACGTGACGTCCATCGGCGAAGATCCCCCATTTCTGGCTCAAGCGATATTCCAAGCCTATTCCTGCATGGAGGTTTGTCTGATTTTGTTGGGAGAAGTTTCCACCACCTCCCGCAAATAGGTAAGGCGCAATCCTGAGACTTTCGAATGGGTAGCGCGCTATCACGCTCCCTGAGAAGGAGCTGATAAGGCCACTATTTCGCTGATCGCCATCCCACCAGTAGCCTTCAGCGCCCAAACCGAAGTAGCGTCCAAAGAAGTGAGTGAGGCCGACACCTCCCCCAATTCCGTCCCGGTAGGCGCCCGGATCGGTGATCGCATAGGTGCCGAAGACGTCGACCGAGGTTTCATTCGCCGCGAACAGGATGCTTCGCTCCATATTGTCATCGCGTTTCGTGGTGGTGAGGGTGGAACGAGTGTTCGTCGTCTTATAATCGGGGCCGACATCTGCCTGAGTGGTGACCGCAATCAGCAAGCTGGCTAAGATCAGAATGATTTTTTTCATGGGTTTATTCTCCTTTTTTAACGTTGTATTTCAGCGACTTCCTTGTCTTCGACGCCAGCTTCCGAAGCAGTGGCAATGTCTTCGGCACCGGCTTGCTCCA
>JABDCI010000020.1:0-22367 GCA_013288215.1 Verrucomicrobiota bacterium
GGAAGGAGCGTCGAGCTCGGGTGCAGGGAGCGAGGCGATGGCGTCGGTGGCCTGCATGGTGTACGGCCAGCCGCCTTGAAAGAGCAGTTTGTCGTCAAGCTGGGCGGCGTTCTGTTGAAAAACTCCAAGCCGCACCTTTTCATTTTCAACGAATCGAATGTTGGGAGTGGATGAGGCAAGTTCCTGAAGAACGTGGAGCCATTGACGTCGAAGTTGGACGATTTGAGTTCCGATTTCCTCGGAAAGAAGGATGGGATTGGCAGGCAGGAGGCATGGGAAGAGGCGGACTTCGCGGTGAATCGCATTTTGCTGGACAAGCGTGCGGAACGATTGGATGCGCGCATCGAATTCGGAAAACGTTCTTTCGAGGTCGGTGCGGGTGAACAGGACATCGGAACGCAAATTAAAACCCGGAATGAAAAGCTCGTCATCAACGAGGAGCATCAAGGTGTTTTCATCATGGGAATCGGAGGCGAGTTGCTGAAGATCAATCCAAAGGGAGCCAAAGCCGCTCGACTGGATCTTCAGATTTACCTTCGAGTGGGCTGCGTATGCCTTGAGAAAGATTTCGAGCGGCTTTGATTCCCAGTTGCTGTAGAGCAGCAGGTCGGACGCCGGAAGTTCTTTGGTGGCCCGGGCATTGGCTTTTTGCAAGGCGGCGACGTAATCCATGGCTGGCAAAATGCGGTTAAGGCGGTTAAAACCGTCCGCCGTTGAGAAAAAGCTCCTGGCCGCTGATATATGCGGACTGTTCGGAAAGAAAAAAGCGGATGGCGGCTTCGAGATCGCCGGGCTGGCAGAGCCGTTTCATGGGATTTTCAGCCTCCCACATGCGTTGCGTGGAGGTGCTGACGCCGGCGTTCATGCCAAGCGGCATTTGTCCGGGATGCACGAGATTGACCGTGATTTTGCGCGGCGCAAGTTCCTGCGCGAGACAACGCCCCGTCTCGCTCGACAGGCGTTTGCCGAGGGAACAATCCGCCAGATCCTGAATGAAACCAATCTGCTTCCCTCGGCGCTCGTTTTCATCGATGACTCCGATTTCGAACTCGGCGAAGTTCAGACGGCTTTCCCTGAGGCCAAATGCCTGCGATTCCCACGGGACAACACGACTCTGCGAAAATTTCTGAATGATCTGCAGCTTTCCTTTGCGCGCCAACCGCTCACGGAAGAGGACAAACGCCGCGCGGCCACCACGCGGCAAAACATCACTTTTCAACAGGAGATCCAACAGACGCATTCTCTGGAGGAATATCTTCAAAAGCTTGAGATGCGGGCCCAAATCGAATCGATCCGCTCCGAAAATTCCGACCGCGCACTTCAATTGATCAACAAGACAAATCAGTTCAACCTCACGGGACGCCGTTTCACGGAAACCGAATGGAAAGCGTTTCTGGATCCCACCCAACGGCTCGGATTCCAGATCTCATTTCAGGACCGGAACGCCGACTACGGCGTGATCTCGGTCATCCTTGTTGATCTCCAGGGAAACGTGACGGATTGGGTCTTGAGCTGCCGGGTGTTCAGCCGCACGCTGGAGCATTTCATCCTCAACGAAATCCTTGAAGCACTGGGTCGGCGGGGCATCCGTAGTTTGACACTTCGATCGAAACCCACCGAACGCAACATGCCGCTTTACAAGTTTCTTAAAAATGACACGGAATCAATTGGACAGGAATTGTGGCGCGTTCAGAATCTCCTTGCCACACACGTCCACAAAAGGGAGCCGTTTCATGCTTAAATCGCTCAAAAGCCTGAAGTTTTACACGAAATATTATCTGACGAACCACGTCATCGCGCATATCCCGATCCACGGGCTTCGCCTCTTCTGGTATCGCCGCTGCATGAAGATCCGGATCGGCGCCCGCAGCCAGATCTGGCTTGGCTGCCGTTTTTTCGGCGATGCCATTGCACAGATCGAGATCGGGTCCGATACCGTGCTCGGCTACGGTGTCACGCTGAATGCGGCGGCCCCGATCCGCATCGAGGATCACGTTCTCATCGCAGCCGGCAGCATGGTGCACACCGCCGACCACGATTGTCAGGATCCCAACTTCAGCGTTCGCACCGCTCCCGTCACCATCCAGTCACAGGCCTACATCGCTTCAAACGCGCTGATCCTCAAAGGCGTGACGCTTGGAGAGGGCGCCGTCGTCGCCGCAGGTTCCGTGGTGTTTCAGGACGTGAAACCCCTCGCGATTGTCGCGGGAAATCCCGCCCGCGCCGTGGGTTCGCGCGTGAAAGGCAATCCGCCTCAACCCATCCTGGAGGCGCCGCTCTTCTGTTAAACCCAGCTTGGCAGGAAAATTCTCAAGGCTGATCCATTCCCCCGCGACTGTCGCGCCGCTGCAGGATGACGTAGCCATAACGAAACGGCTTTGCTTCCGGCGACATGTCGCCGCCCCACCGGAAGCGCACGATAAAGTTTCGTTCCATCCATTCTGCCACTTCGGGAGCCCATTGCCGTCCAAAATAAAGCGCGGCAGGAAGCTTCCCTTCGGCGTTGAGCTTGCGCGTCATCGCGAACGTTTTTGCCGGAATCCATGCGTTGTCCCGCACGATCCATCGGATATGGGCCTTTTCCAGCTTTTCGATCATGCGCTTTTCGGCAAAGGAACGTAAGACCCCGTTCACTGCGGTGCTTTTCCAAAGCGTGCCGTCGGCGTCATATTCCACAGGCAAACGCCCCGCGAGCGCATACACAGGCATGTTCGGCGAATAGGAATAAATGCGTTCGTCCAGATTGCTGCACGCCTTGATTCTGTCGGCGGCCCAGATGTAGCCATGCATCGTCTCCGAGCGATCGGGACGATCGCTGACATAAATGGGGCCCCAGCGCGTTTCATAGCGAATGCTGGGTTCAGAGTAAGTTTGAAAGGTGCTCCACATCATGGGCAAAAAGCCAAGACACCAGCAAAAGGCGAGATTCTTTCCGCATGCTGTTGCCTCCTCGCCCTTCAGCTTCAAGCTCCAGTCGGTCATTCCATGAAAAACGGAGACAAGAAGAATGGGAGCGAGAAACGGCACGTAATAACCGTCTCCGCCAGAAACCACGCGAAGGGTAAGAATCATGGCTCCTACGGCGAGGATGAAATCCGCCCATTGGGCGCGCGATCTGAATCTCAGGAAATCCAAAGTGCGCCATAGGGCGATGCAGACCCCCAGAAACACGAGAATGAAAACATATTGAAAATAGAGCGTGTCCCGATAGGCGCCCACCGCACAAACGCCTGCCGTCACCAGGATCGCAGCCACAAGACAGAGCTGTGACTGGAGGCGTGCGGCCAGGCGGAGCAGGCCCAATACAAGGATCGCGAAACCCGTCGCACGCACAAAGGGGAGCAGGTTGAACGCACCGCTTTGTCCTGCCCCAATGTAATATCGAATCTCCAAGATGCGTTGGATCAGGAGATCGCGCGGCACATAGTGGAGGGTCCAGAACCACCACAGGAGAAGCGGCAAGAATCCCAAGAAAAGCCCGCACACAAAAAGACCCATCCGGGTTCCCACGGGCCGGCGTTGCACGACGAGCGTCGCGACCGAACATGCCCCAAAAAACGCGATGGCGGGAAAACTGTCGAGCCGGACGATTAAGAGGGCGAGCCCGCAGAGAAAGCAGGCGAGCAAATTCGCGGCGAGGCTCGAGTTTCGAATGGCCTCAAGGAGGCATACCGTGATTCCCAGGAGAAAGACCACCTGCCAAACACCGGCCTGGCTGAAGGGCATGGTAAAATTTCCAGGACGCATGATGTCGGGCGGAAATGCAAAGATCACAAGGTAGGACCCCAGGAGAAGAAAGCGCGAGCCTCGTGGGAGGCCACAAAGCATGGCGGCGCGGGAGATCAGCCACACCGCGAGCAGGAGCAATCCCCCGTTCACGCAGCGATCCACCCAGATCGAGTCTCCAAAAATCCATAAAAAGAGGGCGTTCAATTGGTAAGAAACGGGTCCATAAATCGACTCGAAGTCGCGAAAAGGAATATCTCCTGCGAGCACCCGGCGCGGGAGCAGAATCTCACGCGCGGTGTCCCAGTCGAAAAGGCCCCATCGCCCAAAACCGGCAAACCAGTTCACGAGGATCCAGGGGAAAACAAACCCCACATCGATCCACGGAGAGTCGTGACGCAACCACTGAAAGAACCGCTTCATGGGTCAGGGATTCTGGCCCATCGTTCTGCGGACAGAAGGCAGAAGCAGTTCGGCGGCTGCATGGCCGCCTGCGTCGGTGAGATGGCAGTCATCCATGAAAAGCCAATCGGCGCGATTGGCAAACGCGGGGTTCAAATCCACTTCGACCAAAGGCATCACCTTCGAGAGGGCCGCTTGATGATGCGCCTTTTGAATGACAGGAAAGATCTCCTTCATGGCATGGCGCCAGCTCGGTTGGATGCGTTGTGCATCGAAGCTCGCTTCCTCGGGCGCAAGCGGTTTCCCGCACCAGTAAAGCTGGGGCGAAAGTGCGAGGATCGCGCCCTTGCAGCCCATCTCGTGTGCGAGCCCCAGGATATTCTCGAGATTTCCCGTGTAGACGGGTCCGATTTGCGGATGTGCCTGGTAGAAATTCAGCTCAATGACCTGTTTCTCTTGAAAAAGAACATGCGCTTCCTGCTCGTAATAACTCTCTGGATGGCGCAGGGCCAGCCACTTTTCCTTGAGCCGCCACACGGGTAAAAAGATCTCCTTCAGATAGGAACGATGATTGAATTCCCGATCGATTTCAAAGCTCCACGCGTTCCAAAAAGGCCGGTAGCGCGGCAATACCGCCTCAAACGCGTCATTGCGTCCGTCGTAAACCAGAAGATAATCCGGCCGGTAGTTTCGAAAAACCGTGGCGAACGCGAGCATCTCCTGCGTCGAATCCCATCCAACCCGCCCGAAATTGTAAATTTCCACCTTCTTGCCTCCGGAACCGGCGTTTACAAGCTCTTCGAGCTGGCATGGAATGGTGTTGCTGTTGGAGGTACCCGAAACCAGGGAGCTTCCACCGAGACACAGCCAGCGGATCACCCGGGGAGACTTTCGCTCGGTATAGTCGACGTCATCCCTGCAGGCCTGCCCATTGAGTTTCCAGCCATAGGTGAACGTCTTTCCATTCTTCGTGACCGTCTCCAACAAGGACTGGTTGGGAATCTGGTCGCCGGTGAGAAAGGGGTGCCTCACGAATCCGTTTTTGATCGATTTGGGCGAAATCTTCTCCTGAATGCGCAGTTTGGCATACCAGGCAAGGGAGCCCGCCACATACACGGAAGAAGCCAGGACAAAGGCCAGCGCAAGTGCGGCGAAGAAAAATTGAAAGGGCCTCGTCTTGGACATTCGAATCTCTTTTCAAGAGCAGACGCACGAGGCGTCCTTGTGGGGAGAGTCTGCCTGGTGGCATGTGAGAAACTCTTTTTTATTGAGCTCGTGGAAATCGACACTGGGATCGCACGGACGAAGCACGGCGAGATATCCGTAGGCCCACGACCACATTGAAAGCCAGCGGGCAAGGTTGCTGCGGCTTCCCCAGCGATAGAGGCGTTGGGACCAGCGCACCACCGAAAGAAACGCCTGTCGATCGCCCAAGATCTTCTTCCGAAGAAACACCATCGCGCGGAAAGGAATCGTCGGCCAATAATTGAGAATCACCCCTCTCACCGCCTGCTCTTCGGCGTGAAATCCAGCCCGGTCGAAGAGCCGCAGCAGCTGGCGCGGCGTATAGACCTGGACGTGAAAGTCGACGCTGTCGGAAGCGTGCACGATCAATGGATTGATCAATGGCGTGCTGAAAAGCAACCGTCCGTTTTCAGCCAGGCGCGAACGCAGGAACTGGAGAAGACGAAAATCATGAAAAACGTGTTCGATCACTTCGCAGAGAACGATGAGATCGTAAGTCGCATTTATTTTCTGAAGGTCGCGTTCTTCATCGAGATTGGCTTCAATAAAGCTTCCCCGATTGTTGTCGGTAAAATGAGCCGGACGAGAAAGATCAAGGACATCCGGAGCGAATCCGAGAGCTTCCAATAGAATCGTATCCCTTCCTGAGTAATCGCCAATCACCAGAATTCTCAGCGGCGAGGATCGTTTTGAAAGTTCGGTGACCAGTTGAACTGTCGGAAGAAGGCCATTGGGATCAAAGAAGGGCCAATCACGTTTTCCATACGTCTGGTCGAAAAATTTCAGATAGAGGCTTTCGATCATGAATCCACCGAGATTATCAATTGCGATTGCGAGGAGCAAACAGGTTATTTTTAAGGTCTCTTTTCAAGGAGGGGGGTTCCCCCCGCACATCGCTCGCTCCACGTCTGGATCCGGAATGAGCTTGCTGGGCTCGTTTTGTGTTCGATAGGATGCGCGTTCCATGTTTGCCGGCGATTCACGCAAGCCTTCGTCTGCCCTCACTTCCCATGAACTGTTCGGGATGGCCTTTCTCGCAATGCTCACCCTCTATCTGTTTGTTCGTGGATGGGCTTGCTGGACGCTTTCCGTCTGCGGCGATAACGCGCTCGACGTTTCCGATGCCCTTCGTTTCTATCATGGAGACCATCCCTACCGAGATTTCATTCCGTTTTACGGAGGATTCCCTCTCCTTCTCCATTTCCTGATCCTCACGCTTTCCCGAGGCCAGGTTCCTTCGCTCTGGATCTTTTACGGCATGCTTTCACTTTGCGTGACCCTCTGGCTCTTCTTTTTCTGGAAACGTCGAACAAACCTCCTCGGCGGTCTTGGCGTCGGGCTCCTTTTTCTCACCATCAGCGCCTACTCTCCCTTCAACAACAACAACTGGCCGATGCCCTATTCCTATTCCGGGGTGCTGGGACCTGTCCTCATCGTGATTCAAATCTCGCTTCTTCATCAGCTCAAGCGGGGTTGCCGGTGCGTGCGCCACGTCTTTGCAATCGCGTTGATCTGCGGAGTGCTCCCGACAATCAAAACAGATTACGCGGGAGCCGCTCTTGCCACAGGACTTCTTCTGGCACTCTGGACATGGAAACGGCTCGCAGAAGCGATTCCGGCGATGGTTGCAGGGTTCATCCTGCCGGCGTTCACGCTTCAAGTCCTTTACGGATGGATTTTGGGTGCCAGCTTCCGACAGATCTGGAACGATCCGCTTGTGGAAGCCTTCCTCCTTTCCGACAATGCCAATACCTACCAATACACGCTGCGTTTTTTTCTCTGCATCCTCACGGTGGGCGCCATCGACGTGATGGGACGCTTGGGATTGCGCTTTGCGTCGTTCGCGCGGATTGCCATGGCTTTTTTTTTCTCTCTCCTTCCGTTCCTCGACGTGGTGGAAACCCTTTCCGGCCGGCGAGATGTCCCTTTTCAGTTTGTTTTCGTCAAATACGGCGTGATCGCACTTTGTTATTGGAGCATGCTGCGTGAAGGGATGCTCTGGATTTGGTCCATGCTCAAACAGCGGCAGTTCATTGCCCCCTCCCTTTTTTTCATGCTGAGCACCCTGGCGGCCGCCTCGGTTTTTCGCGCCTTCGTCATCGGGTTTTATACGGTGCCTTACGTGTTCGTCATCCTGCTCATCGTTGCTGTGACGCAAGCTCTCCGATGGGTTCCGTACGGTCTGATTCGTTTTGGATGGACTTGTTGTTTTGCGTTATCCGTATCGATCGCAGCGGTTGTCAGTCTTTTTTCCTATCCCAAGCCTAACGAGGATCTTCCGCAGCAATGGGTGAAGAGCCGGTTTGGAATATTCAAAATCTTTTCCTCGGGAAATGAAACCTACAATCGTGAACGGACAACCTTGATCAACATCATGAACAATGACCCCCTCGGAACCCCGATTCTCGCCGGGCCCTGGGCGGAAATGTACGTTGTCGGAGGACAAACATCATTCGGCACGTATGAAGGCATCTATAAACTTTGCATTTTGAAGGAGCATGACCTGCCGCGGCAACGCGAGCTTGTCGAACAAATGCAAGAAAAACATTGTTCCTTGGTTTTGCTCGACAGCACCAAATTCAAAGACGCCTATGGAGACGTTTTTGGACCCACATCATGTCCGGTGCTTTATGATTACCTCGATCGCGAATTTGAGCGCGACACGCGATTCCACCTGTTTCAAGTTTACTGGCGCAAGACCACAACCCAAAAAGCTTCCGGCAAAGAACGAATCTAACAGGCTGTCCCATGACTCAACCTTCCTCACGAAATCTTTTGCCCATCATCGCCACCCTTCTTCTCCTCGGTGTCGTGATGGCGCTTAATCCCTGGACACTTTCCGTGCTTCGCGGACATGGCGGCACCCCTCCTTCCCCTGCCATCGAAAAGACTGTCTGGGGCATCGATGGGGTTTGTGTTGCCTTGGCGGCCCTCTTTTTTTGTTTTCGTTCAAGCCCTCGATCTCGCGCATGGAGCGAGCGGCTCCTGATTATTTCGATCGCGGCCGGAACGACTCTCGGAATATTCGACCTGATGTTTCCAATCACCGTGCGCTTCCTGCCCAATATGCTGCACGATTTCGTCCCTTTTAAAATTCTCCCACAGACATCGAAACAGGGACTTCTTCCGCACAACTACATCGCAATCGTCGGGGATTCGAACGCAGCCGGCGCGGGAGATTGGAATATGAGCTGCCTTTGGACACGCCAGCCATTCCATTCCGCGCACCTGCTCCACGAAAAGCTGCATCGGGACGTCGTCACCTTCGGAGAGGGCGGCGCGGGAAGCATTCGAGGACTCGTGCGTCAACCCGTTCAGGCGATGCTTCGGCTGCGGCACCGTTACCATCTGGAAGACCCTGCCATCATTCTCGCCTATTTTACGGAAGGCAACGATTTGGAAGACAATTTGCGAGAATTGAGCCTCGGTCACTTTTTTCCGGATGATCGTCCGGGCCCTATCGATTCACACGCGTTTTTTAAATTTCTGGATGACGACATCGTAGGATCCCGCTCATTCGGATTTCTTACTGGACGGCTTCAAGGAATCAAGTTTCTCAAGAATTGGGCGATTATCACGTTTGGCAATTATTTCAACCGGTCGAAGTCTGCGACGACAACCCCGAATTATATCCCGATCCTGGGAGAGCCTTATTTTTTTGGGGGCAATCCGTTTATGGCAGCAGGACAGCAATATAATCGGGCGGAAATCGGGGGCCAGTCCAGATTTCTGGAAGATCCGATGCAAGGCCCCTGTCTGGAATTGACTCACGACGAAAAGGAACTTGGCCTGCGCGTATTCGATCTCTCTCTCCAATACCTGCGTCGAGAATTCCCGCATTCCAAGGTCGAGGTGGTTTATATTCCGTCGCCTCTTACCTGCTACCAATTTAAGGGACCGATTGCCACCATCACCTATTTTAAAGGGCGGAAAGCCATCTATCCGGCCGAAACACTTTATGCCGTAAGCCGCGAGATTGCGTCGGGCATCGAGCGTCTTTCCCGAAATGACGGGGCGCAGTTCATCGACATGACGCCCGCACTCCAGCAGGCCTGCCATGATCAACTTTTGCACGGTCCAAATGACATGGGGCATTTCAACAAGGCCGGATACGAAGTGCTCTCGCAGGCACTTGCTCCTCGCCTATCGGCTTCTTCCCTCCCCTCAAGCGAAGATTGACAAGCGCTTGCGGCTCGCTCATAGACTTAAGTTTTCCAGGAAAACATATGACCCGCTTTTTTAGAGGCATGTTCAATAAAATGGGGATTGTGGGAGAACTCTTTGGCTTTCTTTGGAAGCGAAAACTCTGGTGGCTTCTTCCCCCCGTGATTCTGCTCATGGTGTTGGGACTTCTCCTTATCTTTACAGCTTCCTCCGGTTTCGCGCCGTTCATTTACACGCTTTTCTAAGATGGACCTGCTGAAACGCCTCTGGAAGAAGTGGAAACGCTTCGGCCACCTGATGAGTGATTTTGTCGGGCGCATCCTTTTGGTTGTCTTTTACTATTCCCTGCTCGCGCCGTTCGGGCTCGCAGTACGCGCCTTTGGCGATATTCTCGACATGAGGCCAGCGCATTCCGAAAGTCATTGGAAGCCACGTCACACCACCGACCGCACCATGGAGAACGTGCGCCAGCAATATTGACGGGGTCTCCAGCAGATGAACATCCTCGGCATTTCCTGTTACTACCACGACGCCGCGGCCGCCCTGCTCCAGAACGGCGACCTCATTGCCGCCGCCGAAGAAGAGCGATTCAGCCGACGCAAGCACGATTCCGGTTTTCCCGATCTCGCCATTGATTTCTGCCTGAAACAGGCAGGCATCACGCGGGAACAGATCGATTACGTGGTCTTTTACGAAAAACCACTCTTGAAGTTCGAGCGGCTCCTGAAAACATCCCTTGCGACCTATCCGCTGTCACAAAAAGTGTTTCGGGAATCCATGGTCAATTCCTTCAACGAAAAGCTTTGGGTGAAGGATCGGTTGATGGACAAGCTGGGAGTCCCCGAACAAAAAATCCTTTTCGTGGAACATCACCTCAGTCACGCCGCAAGCGCCTTTTTCTGCTCCCCCTATGAGGAAGCCGCCATTCTTACCGTCGATGGCGTGGGCGAATGGACCACCGCCTCGCTTGGAGTGGGAAAAGCACAATGGGGCAAGGATGCCATTGCCTCCCCTCACCGCTCCAATGGGGAATTCACGCAGTCTGAAATCGAACTCTTCGGGGAGATTCGATTTCCTCATTCGCTCGGCCTCCTTTATTCCGCATTCACCGCTTTTCTCGGCTTTGAAGTCAACGAAGGCGAATACAAGGTCATGGGCATGGCCCCTTACGGACGTCCGACCCGAGTCGACGACGTTTACAAGCTTCTCCAAGTGGGTGAGGACGGCGGGTTTCAGCTCAACATGGACTATTTCACCTTTCACCGCTCCACGAGCCAGACGTTCAGCAGCAAGTTTGTCGGCCTTTTTGGCCCACCCCGCAGATCCGAATATGAGTTTTACACGGAGACGACGAATCCCAAGCGCGATGTTGCGAATTGGGACAACGGCACCGCCGCGATGAACCAGCAATACGCCGACATCGCAGCAAGCATCCAAAGAGTCACCGAAGAGATTTTGCTTAAAATGGCAAATCACGCTTACAAACGGACCGGGTTGAAGAAACTTTGTTTCGCGGGGGGTGTCGCCCTGAATTCCGTGGCCAATGGACGCGTGTTGCGAGAAACGCCCTTCGAAGATATTTATATTCAACCCGCTGCGGGGGATTCCGGCGGCGCCATTGGGGCGGCCCTTTACGCTTATCATGTCATTCTGGGCAAGCCCCGCAAATTCGTGATGGAACACGCCTATTGGGGCCAATCGTACAATCCCGACGAGATTCAGAAGGCCATCGAGGAGACAGGACGGAAGCTTGAACGCATCGACGATCCGGAAAAACGCGCGGAACGCATGGTCGAGGACATGAAATCAGGCAAGGTGATCGGCCTCTTGCAGGGCCGCTTTGAGCTTGGCCCGCGCGCCCTTGGCAATCGCTCGATCCTCGCTGATCCGCGTCACGCGGAGATGAAGGAAATCGTGAATCGAAAGATCAAATACCGCGAGCCGTTCCGCCCCTTCGCCCCCGCAATCCTCGAAGAGCGCGCCTCCGAATTTTACGAAGATCTCGAGCATCCGGAGAAATATTACCCTCTGCGCTTTATGCTCATGGTCTACAAGGCCAAAGAGGCGAAGCGTGACAAGATCCAGGCGGTAACCCATGAAGGTGGGACAGGCCGCATCCAGACGGTGCGTCACGAGTGGAATCCTCTTTATCACCGCGCGATCGAGCTTTTTGGACAGGCCACGGGCGTTCCCGTGCTTCTTAACACCAGTTTCAATCTTCGCGGTGAACCCATCGTCAATACGCCGGCAAACGCGCTGAATACCTTCAGCAAAAGCCATATCGACACGCTCTACATGGACCAGTTTGTCGTAAGAAAAGAATCCCGTTAAAATTCCATGCCTGCAACTGAAACCACTGCGTCGTTGCCGGATCTGATCACGCGCCATCTCGATCTCTTTGCCTGCCCTCAATGCGGCGGCAGCCTTCAACTCTCCCATGACGCGCTGGCTTGCTCGGGCTGCCGCCAGGCCTTCGGCCAGGATCATGGAATCCCCCAGCTTTTCTGGCCCAACGAGTGGGATTCTTCAAAGGGCGACGTCACCGAAATGGTAAAACAATTTTACGAGAAAACGCCCTTTCCGAATTACGACCGTCTCGACTCTGCCGCAAGCCTGCGGGAAAAAGCGTGCAAGGGAATGTTCGCGCGCCTCCTCGACGAGCAGATCCGGCCAGGCGCCACTGTTCTGGAAGCCGGATGCGGCACGGGACAGCTCAGCAATTTCCTGGGGATGACCACGGATCGCCGCGTTTTCGGCACCGACATTTGCCTGAACTCCATGAAACTGGCGACGAAGTTCCGGAATGAAAACCAGATCGAGGAAGTGGCTTTTGTTCAAATGAATCTCTTCAAGCCTGTGTTCAAGCCCGGGACGTTTGACGTCGTCATCAGCAATGGCGTGCTGCATCACACGAGCGATCCGTTCGGCGGATTCAAATCCATCTCCCGGCTCGTGAAACCCAGAGGCCACATGCTCATTGGCCTTTATAATAAATATGGACGCCTCACAACCGACTTCCGGCGCCTTCTCTTCCGCGCCTTTGGGCGGCGCTTTAGTTTTTTTGACGATCATCTCGCAAGCAAGAACGTCGAGGAACAGCGCAAACACGCGTGGTACATGGATCAATATGAGCATCCGCACGAATCGAAACACACCTTCGGCGAAGTCCTTGAATGGTTCGATCAAACCGATTTTGAATTTGTCAGCGCCATTCCCAAGCCAACCGCATTCGATCCGTTTTCGGAAAGCGAAAAGTTATTCGAGCCTCACTCCAAGGGTTCAACGCTGGATCATTTTTTAGCCCAAGCGGGCATGCTCCTTACAGGAGGCAAAGATGGCGCGCTTTTTATCATGATTGGACAAAAAAAGTGAACCCCCTCATTTTTACGGTTGGAACATTTCCGTCAACGAACCGCTTCGCTCGTATTCATTCATAGCCTCACAGCCGTCATTTTCAGCTCAGGCGGCAACATCTGCCAATCCCCAGCTTGTTTTTGGCGAAAGGATATTAGAATATCATTCGCGTTTCTCCATGATACAAGCCCCTGTCCGCTGGTCGTTTCGCTCCTCTTTCGCGCTTTGCTCACTTCCTGTTGTTTTTTTCCTTGGCCCTTTCACGCAGCAAGACGAGACGCCGTTTTTGCCTGAGAAACATCTCCCTGCCTCCGGCGAAAAAACCGTCACCTCCACTTCCCTGACAAAACAAATTTGGGACGCTCCCGCCAACTGGCAACAGAATACGGACGGAAACAGCCTGCTCGAGCTAAAGGGAATGTCAGATCCTCACGGCGATGGACTTGAACTGAATTATTTCCTCAAGGAGAACGGCTGGGTCTTGATCCACCATCATGTTGCCGAAACTCCAAATCCTCAGGCGCCGATCGTGTTTTTCGTAAAAGCGAACAGCTCTGCCACTTTGGAGGTAAAATGGATCGGCGGCGAAGGCGCCACATTTGGACGGCGCATCCTGCTGGATCCATACAAGAAATGGACACCCATCGTCCTCTACCGCAACAACATGGAATATTGGTGGGGCAACAATGAAAAAAACGACGTGCTCACCCATGTCGAATTTGCGATTTCTGGGGAAGGAAGCGGAACGGTGTGGCTCCATGAAATAGGTCTCGGCGAGCCAGGGCTTGCCGCCACCTTCCTGCCCGCAGGCCCTGTTGTGGACAAGGAGAGCGCCATGCCAGGAATGGGCTTCCAACAACGCCGCGACGCCCAGCTCCATCCCGAAGATCCTCTTGTCCTAGAAGGACTCAAGCAAATCCAGGATGTCTCCACTCCCGAAAAGCAGCTTCTTCCCACCATGGAAGACAATCAGGGGCAACTGTTCAACAATGCCCTTGTCGCCATGGCATTCATGCTGAAGGGTGAACGCGAACGCGCCGAGCGCATCCTTGATTTCTTTTCAGACGCCACCGACAAAACCAATCGCTGCCCGACACTTCAGAACTTCTTCCTGAAAGGCGAAGCACGCGGTTTTTTCCAAAATTTCTCGCTGGTCGAGACAGGCGATGTGCCGGCTTATCACGCCACCGGACAAAGCGACCGCTGGATGGGCGACATGGCGTGGCTGCTCATCGCCTACAAGGATTATGAGAAGACATATCATTCCGACAAATACAAGAACATCACCGCACTCCTTAAAACTCTTTTACTTTCCTATTACACAGACAACTCGGATGGCAAGAGTGGGTATGTCAAGCATGGCTGGCGCGCGCGGGACAGCCATTTGCACGAAAGCGACGGGCATCCTGAGGGCAATATCGACGCCTACGCCGCATTCGAACTTTGCGGCGAGCACGAGAAAGCTCAAAAGATCCGGGTTTGGCTCGACTCCGTTCTGAAGGGCAACAACCTTCCCCTCGATCTTTACACATGGCGTTCCCTCGCTTTCACGCCCGAGGTCGATCTGTTGAACATCCCGGAACAGGATCGTCGTTTCCGCAAGACTCTCACGGTGAATGGCAAACAGGTGACAGGGCTCTATTCTGGCGCGGATATCAATGTAAACAACATCTGGTTGGATGGCACCGCCCACATGGCATGTGCCTACATGCAGACATCGGAAAAGGAGCGCGGCTATTTTTACGCCAACCAGCTTGATCACTTACTCATCGACCGGGAGATCCATGGTGTAAAAACGCGTGCGCTACCCTATACTGCAAACAAGGAGGGGGGTTACGCGTGGGTCAACCCTGAGAAAGGTTTCATTTCCGTCGCCGCCTGGTACATCTTCGCGAAAAATCAATTCAATCCAATGAAGCTCGAAACCGCAAAATAAGATGAAACCCTTTTTTTTCGTCCCGCTCCTGCTTCTCATTTGTGTGTCTGGATGCAATTACACTTCGCCCATCACGGATTCCGGAACCGCGATTGACACGAGATTGCTCGGATCATGGACCGGCAGGGATCCCAACGGGTCGAACCCGCGTCTGCGATTCCGAAAACTCAACGAAACCGAATATCTCATTGAATATTTCGAGGGCAAAAAAGCCAAGGATTACGGCAAGGGCTTTTTGTCGGTCATCCAGGACGTCCGTTTCATTAATTATCAGGACGCCGGAAATTCCAAATTTATGTTTGCGGCCTATGCATTCGACGCGAAAGGGCGCCTTGTCCTGCGTTTTCCGGACTTAAAATCCCCTGATACCGCCTCCTCCTTCGAAATCCGTCAGGAAATCCGCCGCAGGTTGACCGAAGGATCCCTTTTTAAACAGGAAGCGACGATCTGGCAAAAAGTCAAAAATTAAAGGCTAAACGTGGATCTCTCCGCCTTCCTGGGCTAGAACGATCCGCGCAGGATCCAATCCCTCCTTTGCCGCAGCCGCGCGCGCGTCGGCAAGCAGCGCCTCCAGCGCTTCATCCGATCGCATCGGATCGTGATGCGTGAGCGCCATGCGTTCCACAGCGCCTTCGCGCATCCACTGCAAACAAGAATCCCACGAAGAATGCCCCCAATTGCGCCGTGACGTCCGATATTCCTCGGGCGTGTATTGGCAATCGATGATCAGGAGATGCGCGCCGCGAATAAAATCCACCAATCTCTGATTGGCGTCCTTCACGGTGCGATCCACATCGCCAAACAAGAGATCATCTTCCGCATTCGACACAGCAGGCTTCTTGTCCGTGAACACATTGTGATAAGGTTCATGGTCGCCGGTATAGACCATCGTCCGACCGTTCTGAGTGATGCGATAACCGAGGCTTAAAATCGGATGATTCATGAACTGGGTCCGAATTTGAATATCACCGATACGCAATTCGGTTTCTTTGAGCGATTCATACGTGATCTTCGCCGAAAGCTGTTCGTTCGAAATCGGAAAAAACTCGTATTTCATCTGCATCTCGAACACATCCTGAAGGGTCCGGCTTTCCGCGAAATGAACGGGCCCTCGCACCTCAATCTGGGTTCCAGGAACGTAACACGGAACGAAAAAAGGGAAGCCCTGGATATGATCCCAATGCGTGTGTGAAATGAAAAGATGGATGGGTGGAATGGGCTTTCGTCTCGCCAGATCGATTCCCAGCAGTCGCGAGCCTGTCCCAGTATCGAGAACGATGCATTCGCCATGATCGCCGGTCACCTCGACACACGAAGTGTTTCCGCCATATTTCACCGTGCCCGCTCCGGGAACTGGAATCGAACCGCGCACACCCCAGAATTTGATCTTCATGACGATTTTTTTTGTGACTGGATGCCGAGAAACTGCGCCGCCTTTTCGAGTTCCTGCGGCAGCTGATCAATAATGGGTTGCAAGACACCAGATTCAAGTCCCAACGATTGCAGAATCACCTCGGCAGCCGGATCGATGCATGGATCCCCGCCCGAAAGGCCATTCTGCTTGCAGAGATTATTCGCGACCACGACTAACTTTAAAATCGGATTATCGGAATTCGCGGCTTCGGGCTCGTGATGACACTCCATAACTTCGACGAGCAGCTGATCCATCTTCCATTTGCGCGCAAGCACACCTCCTGCCTGGGCATGAGAGACCCCCAACTCCTCGCGTTCATCAAGATAAATTGCCTGCTGTTTTTCACGGTTGCGTTGGATCACGACCCGATAAAGATCGGGCACCGCTTGAATGAAAAGCACCTTGCCGAGATCATGAAGCAAGCCCGCGAGAAAATAGATCTCCTGATCGATGGATTCAATATGGGTGATGCGCGCCAGCATCTTGCTTCCGACCGCCGTCGCCAGACAATGCTTCCAGAACGCCTCAGGATCAAGAGGCGCGTCTTTTTGGTTTACAAGAATTTTGTCCATCACGGCAGTGCTCATCGCGAGATTCTTGACCGTGTTGACGCCAAGGAAAAGGATGGCGTCGGCGAGAGAATGGACAGGGTTTTTCAGGCCGTAAAAGGCAGAATTAACGAGCTTGATCACTTTGGCCGTCAGCACGGGATCAAGCATGATGACTTTCACCATTTCCCTCGAGTCCGTCTCGAGATTGCGGGCCATCTCCGTCAGTTTGTTAAAGACGGGAGAAATCGATGGCATTTTTTCGATGGCCTGATCGATTTTTTGCGCGACACCGGTCTCTCCGCTCATTCGGGCGAACGATAACGAAAGGCTTTGGCGAAAGCAAACAGCAGAGTGCCAGGCGATCACACTTGAGCCGTCCTGTGTTCCCGTCTATATCTCGAACCTTGCCGCATGCCGTTTGAAACAACAGATTCGTGGATTCGGGCGCTTGAAAAGGCGGATGAACTGATCCGCATTTCCGCCCCCATCTCGACGGAACTGGAAATCACCGAATTTGCGAACCGCCAGATGAAATCACCTGGCGGCGGGAAAGCCCTCCTTTTCGAAAATCCCCGGATCGGCGCTGCTTCGTCGAAAACGTCGTCTTTCCCGGTTCTCATCAACTCGATGGGCTCCGTACGCCGCATGGCGATGGCCCTGGGAGTGGCGCATGTCGACGCATTGGCGCAAGAACTCGGCTTTCTATTGAAGGCCAAGCCGCCTCGCTCCTTCTCCGAAGCCATCGGGCTCCTGCGCCAGGCTCTCGAATTGCGCCATGCAAAACCCAAGGTCGTTTCAGGCGGCCCTTGCAAAGAGGTCATTCATCATCGCGATCGCAGCAGTTTTTCCATCTTGGACCTTCCCATCCTGAAATGCTGGCCGGATGACGGGGGTCCGTTCATCACCTTCCCCGTCGTGACAACCCGCGATCCCGACACCGGCGAACGGAATTGGGGAATGTATCGCATGCAGATTTACGACAGTTGGACCACGGGGATGCATTGGCAGGTCCACAAGGTGGGAGCGCGCCATGGCCGCCGCTATTACGAGACGAAACAAAAAATGCCTGTCGCCGTGACCATCGGCGGCGATCCGGTCTACACATTCGCCGCGACGGCTCCACTTCCCGACGGTCTGGATGAGGCGATGCTGGCGGGATTTTTGCGAAAGAAATCCATCGAGCTTGTGAAATGTGAAACGAACGACCTTGAAGTTCCTGCCGATGCCGATTTTGTCCTGGAGGGATACGTTCAACCCGGCGAAATGCGCCCGGAGGGTCCATTCGGCGACCACACCGGTTTTTACACGCCCGCCGATTCCTATCCTGTGTTTCATGTCGAGTGCATCACACATCGCAAACAGGCGATCTATCCCTGCACGATTGTTGGAAAACCGCCCATGGAAGACTATTTTATGGGAACGGCGTCCGTCCGCATTTTTATGCCCATCTTTCGGATGAATTTTCCGGAAATCGTCGACATGGCGCTTCCCGCCGAGGGAGTGTTCCACAATCTCGTTTTCGTGAGCATCAACAAGCAATATCCCTATCACGCGTTCAAAATCATGAACGGACTTTGGGGCATGGGACAGATGATGTTCACGAAGATCATCGTGGTTGTCGACAGGGATGTGGACGTCCATAACACAAGCGATGTGCTCTTTCATCTCTGCGCCAACATCGATCCGCAACGCGACACGATCTTTACCAAAGGACCATGCGACAGCCTTGACCACGCCCCAACTCACGCGAACATGGGAAGCCACATGGGCATCGACGCGACCACCAAGCTTCCTGGGGAAGGTTACACACGAGGCTGGCCAAAGGAATTGAAGATGAGCCCCCAGACTGTGGAGCGAGTCAATCAGCTCTTCCAACAGTTAAAAGGAGAGCCTTGCTCCGCGCCCGGCTCACTGTAAGTCGTCCTGATGATCCTCACTTCGGCGACGAAGAGTTTCTTGACCATGCAAAAGCTAAACCAGTCTTATTGCAAACAAGCCACTAAAGAATATCTGGATCTCCGAGGAGACTGAATCCCAGGCATTGTTCCACACGCACTTTCAACAACTGTCCGCGGTGGCGTTCCGCACCTGGGAACACCACGATCTGATTGTTGCGCGTTCTGCCCGTAAATCGTGAGACGTTGTTTTTACTTTCACCCTCGACGAGGATTTCCACCTCTTTGCCGACCTGCGTTTCGAGTTTTCGCTTGATGCCAGCATTCACGATGGCCAGCAATTCCTGGTTGCGCCGTTCTTTTTCCTTTTCCGCATGCTGCCCTTCCATCGTGGCGGCGGGCGTGTCTCTGCGGGGCGAATAGCGGAACACGAACGCTTGATCGAATTCGATTTGGCGCGCGAGATTCAGCGTCTCCTGGAATTCTTCCTCGGTTTCGGTCGGAAATCCCACAATGACGTCCGTGGTGATCGCCACATTCGGCACCCGATCGCGAAGTTTTTGAACGATCTCTTTATATTTTTCGACCGTGTACGGCCGGTGCATTGCCTTGAGCACGCGATTGGAACCGGACTGTACGGGAAGATGGACGTGCTCACATACCTTTGGCAGTCGTGCGATAGCATCGATCAGATCGTCACGAAAACCGCTCGGATGAGGGGATGTGAAACGAATCCGCTCCAAACCCTCGACAGCATGCACGGCTTCCAACAACTGAACGAAGGGCGTTTTGCCATCAACGACAGGAAATTCATGCCGGCCATAAAAATTAACGATTTGACCAAGCAGGGTGACTTCGCGAACGCCGCGAGCGACAAGCCCTCGAACTTCTGCCACGATTTCGGAAATGGGTCGCGCGCGTTCCTCTCCCCGAGTGGAGGGCACGATGCAGAAGGTACAATGCATATTACACCCCTGCATAATGGAAACGAACGCCGTTACCTGATTCGGCATGAGAAGGTGATCACGGATGGTGTTCTGACTGCCGTCCTCTTCCTTCACGTCGCTGATCCGCATCCGCTCGCTGCCACGCATGCTTTCGACATGATCAACCGTTCGATGGAATCTCTGGGTTCCGACGACGAGGTCGAGATCCGGCAGGCGGTCGAGCAATTCCTTGCCGCGGCTCTGCGCCATGCATCCCATGAACCCTAAAACAAGATTCGGGTTTTCGCGCTTCATTCCGCGCAATCGCTGCATGTTGCTCAGCGCTTTTTGCTCGGCTTGATCACGAACGCTGCATGTATTCAGCAAAATGACATCCGCATCCATCTCGGTCGAAGTAAGCTCATAGCCGCGCTCCTGAAACTGGCGCGCCACCTGCTCGGAATCGCGCTCGTTCATTTGGCAACCATACGTCTTGATGTACACTTTGGGCATTCGGCCCCTTATACCAAAGTCTCTTGGTTGAATCCAGAACCTCTCAACAAAGATCACGGCTGCTATCATCCTGCGCGTTTGCATCCGAGATCAATCAAGGGCATGATGGCCCCATGACGGCGGCGGAAAAAGCTCATGCGATTCGAGAAGCCCTGCCGCCCCAGGGACTTTTCGCGGATAAGACCTGGCGCATCGCACCCGATCCATTTCCGATGGATCCCAAACTGCATCAGAAAATCATCGATCTGGGGCCCCGCCTTCACTCCTTCAACAAGGCGTGCAATCTGCTCCATCGTCAAAGCGTGGAAGGGAAACAGCCTGCTTGGATTCACCGCTATCTCGATGCTGGCAAACCGGAGGAATTGCTCGCCATGGCAGGAAATCCGGCCTTAAAAAACGATCTGCCACTGGTGATCCGACCGGACATTCTTCTCACGGATGAAGGCTTCGCCATCACAGAACTGGATTCCGTTCCCGGCGGCATCGGCCTTACCGCATGGCTGCAGCAAATCTACGAAAAACTCGGGGAAGCTTCGGGCCCTTCGGTCGCAAAACAGTTCATCTCCGCGCTGCAATGGGAGAGCCGCAAAATTCCAGGCGATGGCCTGATCGCCATTGTCATTTCCGAGGAATCGAAGGATTACCGTCCCGAAATGGAATGGCTCGCCGCCCTTGAGCCTGATCTGTTGATGGTTTGCAGCCCCCAGCATCTCGTCTATCGCAGCGAAGGCGTTTTTGTAAACGATCGCAAGATTTCCCTCATCTACCGTTTTTTCGAACTTTTCGATTTGCCACAGATTGCGCATAAGGAACATCTGCTCATCGCCGTGCGTGATGGTTTCGTTCGCATCACCCCGCCGCTCAAGCCCCAGCTCGAGGAGAAGTTGTGGTTCGCTCTCTTCTGGTTTCCGCAACTCGCGGAGTTTTGGCGCCACGAATTGGGGGATCGTTACTTTCGTGATTTGAAGGAAGTCATTCCCTTCACATGGATCCTCGATCCCAGTCCCTTGCCGCCCCACGCGGCCATTCCTCATCTGAACATTCATGATTGGAGTCAACTGGGAGGTTTTTCCCAGAAGGATCGCGAGCTGATCCTCAAAATCTCGGGTTTTTCAGATCAGGCATGGGGCAGCCGGGGCGTTCACGTCGGCAACGACATGCCGCAGAACGAATGGCAGGAAAAGATCCAGCGTGCGCTTGCCAATTTCGAAACACATCCTCACATCCTGCAGCGCTTCGCAAAAACGCGCCTGGTGGAGCATGTGTGGCACGATTTTGAGACCGATTCAGCGACAACGATGAAGGGCCGCATGCGTCTCTGTCCCTACTTTTTCGTCGAGAACGACAAACCTCAATTTGGGGGGATTCTTGCGACACTCTGCCCCGCGGACAAGAAATTGATTCATGGAATGAAGGACGCCGTTTTGACAATCGCCCAGTCTGCCCACATCCCCCAACCGTCCTAATTCTCTTCTTGCATCCAGCACTTCTCCAGTCCATCCCTAGGTTGTGGCAACCAGTAAACCCATTTCTCGCAGCGGCCGTTTCAAGACGGGGCCTTCTGAAGAAGTTCGTGCTTATTCGGAGTCGGTCTCCTTCGATTGGCGGCTTTACCGTCAAGACATCGCGGGATCGATCGCGCACGCAACGATGCTCGCAAAAACAGGCATCATCACGCGCCGAGAACGCGATCAAATCGTCCATGGTTTGAAACAGATCGAAGTCGAGATCACCGAGGGACGTTTTCATTGGAATCCCGATCTGGAGGATGTCCACATGAACGTGGAAGCCGCCCTGACGGCCAAAGTTGCAGCCGCGGCAAAACTCCATACGGCACGCAGCCGTAACGACCAGGTCGCCACGGATATGCGATTGTGGGTGCGCGACGAGATTGCGATTGTCAACGCCCGCATACGAGGCCTTCAGTGCGCCATCGTCGATCTTGCGGAGCGCACTCGCATGCAACTTCCGCATTCGGGGCTTCGATTCCTGCCCATTCCGGGCTACACGCACCTTCAACGCGCCCAACCGATTCTCGCGGCGCATCATCTCCTCGCTTATGTCGAGATGCTGGAGCGTGACTTTGAGCGTTTTTTAGACTGCCGCCGCCGCACCAACGTTTCGCCGCTGGGCTCCGGGGCCATCGCCGGCACAAGCCTTCCTATTGATCGTTCTTTTACAGCCAAGGCCCTCGGTTTCTCGCGCGACAGATGAATGCCGGTAAGGGCGGCATCGAAGAGG